>CBDUPF010000313.1:0-4476 GCA_965369035.1 uncultured Aliishimia sp. | reverse complement strand
CCTTCCTTCTGGGCGAAGGCATTCATCCGGTCGCAGAACTTGCGCGACCCGCCGCCGGGCGCGGGGATGGCGCGGATCTCGTTGCCCTCGTGCTCCAGCAGCTTGGCGAAGATGGCAAAGCCACCGCCCGCGAAATGTTCCGAGACCACCTGCATCTCGATCGGGTTGCGCAGGTCCGGCTTGTCGGTGCCGTATTTCAGCGCCGCGTCGCGGTAGGAGATCTGCGGCCAGCTTTCGGGCAGGTCCACCCGGCGGCCCTCGCCGAACTCCTCGAACACCTCGGCCAGCACGGGCGAGATGGTGTCGAACACGTCCTGCTGCGTGACGAAGCTCATCTCCATGTCGAGCTGGTAGAAATCGGTGGGAGAGCGGTCGGCGCGCGGGTCCTCGTCGCGGAAACAGGGCGCGATCTGGAAATACCTGTCGAAGCCCGACACCATCAGCAGCTGCTTGAACTGCTGCGGCGCCTGCGGCAGGGCATAGAACTTGCCCGGATGCAGCCGCGAGGGCACGAGGAAGTCGCGCGCGCCCTCGGGGGAGGACGCGGTGATGATCGGCGTCTGGAACTCGCGGAAACCCCGGTCCCACATCCGCCGGCGCATTGACGCCACCACGTCCGACCGCAGGGTCATGTTGCGCTGCATCTTCTCGCGTCGCAGGTCGAGGTAGCGGTAGCGCAAGCGCGTCTCCTCGGGGTATTCCTGTTCGCCGAAGACCATCAGCGGCAGTTCCTCCGCACCGCCCAGAACCTCCATGTCCCGGATGAAGACCTCGATCTCACCCGTGGGGATCTTGGGGTTCACCAGTTCGGGCGCGCGCGCCTTCACTTCGCCGTCGATGCGGATGCACCATTCGGACCGCACCTTCTCCACCTCGGAAAACACCGGGCTGTCGGGATCGCAGAGAACCTGCGTCATGCCATAGTGGTCGCGCAGATCGATGAACAGCACCCCGCCGTGGTCGCGCACCCGGTGGACCCAACCCGACAGGCGGACGGTTTCGCCCACGTTTGCGGAAGTCAGGGCGGCGCAGGTATGGCTGCGATAGAGGTGCATGAGAGGCGTCCTTTTCGGGGCTTTCGGCTTGCGCTGATACATCGCCCCACGCCCGGGAAGTCAAGGCCTTCCCCGGGTTCCGCGGCACTTCCGGTGGCGCACGGGTTCAGGTGCAGAACCTCTCCCCCTTGGCGTGGGACTCCGCGATCTTGGTCGCGATCTGGCGGAAGGTGGCGGTGGAGAGCACCCAGCTGAGCGTGAAGTTGTGCGTGGCCTGCGATACGTCCTCGGCACCGTCGCCGTCCTGAAACCGCCGCAGGTCGAGTTGCGCCCTGGTATCCTTTGCGATGTTCTGGTGCCAGCGCTCGCAGAAACGTGCGACGGTCAGGTCACGCCGCGCGGTCGTCGCCGCGACCATGCCGCCGATGGGCGCGCGCAGGGTGCCCTTGGTCCTGCGCCCCTCTTCCTTGTCCTCGGGGGACTTCTCGATAATGGAGAAGGAGATCACCTCGACCTCCATCCCGTGGAGTTCCGTCCCGATGGCGGTGAGGATGTCCGCGATGGTTTCCAGCCCGGTATTGTCGAAGTATCCGCCATCGGCGATCTGCTTCAACTTCGGCGGATCGCACGCCGCGTCCACACAGGCGCGATAACGGCCGGGAGGGGAGACGATGGGAAACCGCGCCGACAGCACGGCGGCATTGGCCACGGTCAGATCCCGCGGCGTGCCGTCATTGGCAAAGATCGTGGTGCGGGCGGAGTTGTCGAACGACGTGGCCTGGTATCCCTCGCCGCCCGGCGGCACGAACCGGTCGATGGGCGATTGAACGACGCGCTCCCCCGAATAGAGATCGGTCGTGTTCAGAAACAGCAGAGGGACATTCGCGCCGGGTGTCCAGCTGGCCCGCAGCCCGGTATCGAGCAGGCGGCTGTCGGACTCGTATCCGTAGCGCGCGAGAACCTCGTCCACGGCCTCGATGAACTGCTCGGTGAACCGGTGCGCCCGGTCGACCGGTTCGGCGACGAAGGCGGAGCGGGGCAGAAAGCCGTCGATGTTGTCGGCGAACAGAAGGCCGGAGAGCGAGAGGGAAAGGTAATCGCGGTTCAGGATCTCGTGGATCAGGAAGGTGTAGCAGCCCTCGAACTGCTCCGCGTCGAATTCGATCAAGGCCGGATCGCGCTGCCATCGCTCGCACACGCCGCTTTCGCGCACCGCCCAGAACGCGGCCGCGCCGAAGGATCCGCCGGACACCCCGCTGATGGCAAAGAGCGTATCGGCGAAAGTCGGCCCCGTACCGTCGCCGTTCGCCAATGCCTTGACCGAAAGGTCCTGGCGGTAGGCCAGGTCGTAGGCCGCGTGATAGCCGGCAAAAAGACCCCCGCCCTGTGCCGCCACCAGCGTCACCCGCGTTTTGGGCGTCTCGGTCCCCTTCCAGGCCAGGAAGGCGTCGCGAACCGAGTCATGCGCGTCGGTCACGTCACCCTCGGCCACCTCCACGCCCTGGATGATGTTGCAGCCCGACATCGTCTTGCAGAGGCCGTACCACGACTGGCCGACCCACATCGCGGCGAAGATCGCCACGAAGGCGATGCCCAGCGCCTTCCACCAGCCGCCGACGTCCCGCCCGATGACCAGCGCCCAGAGCAGTATCGCGGTGGTGATCATCATTGCGATGGCACCGCCCGGCCCGGCTGCCGCGATGGCGAAGGCGACGGGGATCAGGATCAGGGGGAAATGCCCCTTGCTCGCCCGCTTCGACAGGAACGTGAGCCCGGCCAGGATGACCGCCGCCACGATCACGAACATCGATGAAATGGCGATTGGTCCCGCGACCACGGTCATCACCGGATTGTAGAGCAGGAAACTCAGCACCACGAAGGTCGCGACGAAACTCAGACCGAACGGGGCGGAGTTGACGGCCGGACCCATCGCCCGCTCGTTCAGATCCTTGAAGAACAGGCGGATCGACGCGGCCCCCACGCAGAGCACACCCAGCACCACCAGCACGGGGCGTTCCGCGCCGATGGCCTCCAGCCCCCAGATCCCCTCATGGATCAGCGCGCCGCCGCCGAGCAACAGCGGGATGCGCCCTGCGAGGGTCAGAACCCAATGTGCGAAACTGCTGGGTGGCAGTTGCCTGACCTTGGCGAAGTCGCCCGACAGGTCCTCCATCTCCGCCTTCAGCGCATAGCCTGTCGCCCAATAGAGCGCCACCGGGACATAGAAGAACGCGAGCGCACCGAGCAGGATGCGGGCCGGCACCGTCATCATGTCCTGGTACTGCGCCGTGAGGTAATCGATATGCTGAGCCACGCGGCCCTCTCCATCGAACAGGAACCCCAGACCGAAATTCCTCAAGGTGGTCTCGTAGGACATGATGAGGATGATCATGAAGGCCATCATGAAACCGGTCAGAACCGACCATGCGGTTCGATGCTGCATCCAGATGGACGTGACCAGTCCGGCGAAAAAGACGCCTGCCGCGATCACCGCGAGGATCACGACCCCGAACGCGTACCGGCCGAAGTTCCGGAACAGCTCCACGATCTCGGCGGCGTAGATGACCATGACCTCGCGCGCGGCGTCGAGGGTCAGGAATACGCCGAATCCGATCGAGAGAAAAAGCGGCCCGTAGCAGTGTTCCAGAACATCAACGACCTCGCGCCGCAGGCTTCGTCCGCGTGTGGGCTCCAACTGCGATATCTCGCGCGGAAAGTCGGACATTTTCGTCTCCCAAGGAAAATATTTCAATTCAGAATGGTGATATGCTACCTCACGTAGTCGTTTCGCGCTAACCGAAATGCGTTTCCACCCAACGATTTAACAACGATAAGGTCCGGCCAGCCTGACTTGACAGGGTGCCGCACAGAGCCTGTCCAGCCACGCGGAATCGCTCAACGGAGAACGTGAATCCAACGGGTTCCGCACCGCGCTCGAAGTCGTCGACAATATCGGGACGAGTTCCGATATCCTGGCCTTGTGGAGCGAGAAGCGCCGCAACGAAGCCGAAGAGATCATCAAGCAGCCGTTGCGTGCATTGAAGGCTGCACAACGCTCCGCAGATGCTGCCGAAGAGGCGGGCGAGGCGGGCGGCTGATCCCGGTTTCCGCCCTGCGAACGCCGGCGAAGGCACTGGACAAGGGGTCGGAAGCCTTCCTGCGGGCGGTCGCACGGCCCATCGAGGTGATGGAAACCGTCAGGATCCGGCTGCGTGAGACCAACGCGAAATTCGACCGGGTCGACGAGTATCTCGACATTATCTGCAATTTCGGAAACGTGGCGACCGCCGCCTTGCTGATCGACGATTACACCGGGTTCATCTCCGCCCGCGAGGCGGAGCAGGCCAACGCCGTGGAAACGGCCTTTGCCAGGGGCAGCGCCGCGCTGGCGATCTCGACCGGCCCCGAAGACGACGACCTCAACGATCTGGTCCTGCCCGAGGAGGTCGCGGCGCGGCTGGAGATCGTCTACACCATCTTC
>CBDUPF010000312.1:0-4519 GCA_965369035.1 uncultured Aliishimia sp. | reverse complement strand
GCGCTCGGATCGGCAAGCTGATCTGCGATGCCGTCCGCGAGGTCGCGCCATGAACCGCAAGGTTGTCGGCATCCTTGGCGGCATGGGGCCGGAGGCGACAATCCTGCTGCAACAGCGACTGCTGGCCACCGTCAAGGCCCGCGACGACGCCGACCACCTGCCGCTGCTGATCGACATGAACCCCCAGGTGCCGTCGCGCATCGCCCATCTGATCGATGGCACCGGTGCTGATCCCAGCCCGGTGCTGGCCGAGATGGCACAGCGGCTGGAAGCGGCGGGAGCCACCGCGCTGGCGATGCCCTGCAACACCGCCCACCACTACGCGCCCCGGATCGAGGCCGCTGTTTCCATTCCCTTGCTGAACATGGTCGACCTCGCCGTCGCACAGGCGGCTGACAGGACCAACAAGGGGGCACGCATCGGCCTCCTCGCCTCGCCTGCCGTGCAGCGCGCGGGCGTCTTCGATCCGGCACTGGCACGCGCGGGCCTTGGCACAGTCTGGCCCGACGATACCAATCGAATGCTCGACGCGATCCGCGACATCAAAGCCAACGGTGCCACCCCCGGGGCGCATCGCATCCTGTCCGAGGCCGCGACCGGGCTCGCACGAAAGGGGGCGGACCTGCTCTTCGTCGCCTGCTCCGAGTTTTCGCTGATTGCGCCCTCCCTTTCCGCCCCTGTCCCGATCCTCGACACCGTCGACATTCTCGCCGGTGCGATACACGCCCACACCTTGGAAGAAACAAACTGACCTTGTGGAAATCACCTATCTCAAAAAGGCCGACCCCCGCCCCGCAGCCAAGAACAGAGACATCCGCGACATCGTCTCCATCATGCTGAGCAACATCGAGCGCGATGGTGAGGCCGTCCTGCGCGACTATGCTAAGTATCTCGACGGCTGACCAGCGAGAGTGCGCTGAGCGCAGATGCCCGCGAGGCCGCCTGAGTGCGGGCAACCGAGCGCCTCAAGGACGAGATCCGTTTCGCCCATGCCAACATCCGCCGCTTCGCCGAGGCGCAGAAACAGCCGCCTGGGATCTGGTCAGCCAGGCCGAGCACGGCGTCGACAGTCCGGTCTGGCTGGTGACCACCGACCAGGATCTGGCAGCGAAGGTCATCTCCCGCGTCTCTGCCCTGATCGATGGCCTGCCCGACCCCAACAGTACTGCCGCGCGGACCGCATGGCACGAGCACGCAGAGGTTGTTCTCTGCGACAGTCGCGAAGAAGCGGCGCAGGTTGCCGACCGCTATGCCCCCGAGCATCTGCAGATACAGTCCGAAGACCTCGAGTGGTGGCTCGATCCGCTGTCGGCCTATGGATCGCTCTTTCTTGGCAAGGAAACCACGGTGGCCTTCGGCGACAAGACCTCCGGCCCCAATCACGTACTGCCCACCAGCGGCGCGGCGCGCTAGACCGGCGGGCTGTCCGTGCCGACGATCCGCGGCTCAGGAAACAACCGGCCTGAAACCGGCCCGCTTTCGGAAAACCCATGCTCGCCGCCACCAGATCACGGATCACGCCGTATGCGATCGGGTTGCTGCTCGCCACGGTCATCGCCGTCGTCGTAGCCTTTCTGTCCGAGCATTACGGGGGCCCTTGTCATGCCGTTCGCGCTGCTGATCGACATCGCATTCCACTTCCTGTCAGAGGACGAAACCTGCGCGACGGGCATCGACTTTGCCGCCAAGACTCAGCCACGCTTCTGGGTCTGCGGCTCGGCCTGGCAGAGGTGATGAGCCTTGGATCAACTCCCATTGTCGCGGTCATCGGCTTCGTCCTCGTGACACTGGCTTGCGGGGCGCTGATGTCCTGCCTTTTGGGCCGACGAATGGCGTTTGGGCTGCTCGCCGGAGGCTCACCCAGTTTGATCTCCCGCACATCGGCAACAATTCTCCGAAAGGAGACCCGAATGAGTACCATCATGGAGCGCCAGAAGAAAGACGGCGCCAAAAGCTTCACCGGGGGGATCCGCAAGTAAAAAGGCGGCTAGGTCGTCCTCACACTCAGTGACACGGTCCCAAGCCGGCGGGCGGCGGACCGATGGATGAAGAAGACGGAGCGCGACCTGAAAGGCAAAGGCCCTCTGGCAAGCGGCTCTACGGGTCACCGGCTTCGCTGCAGACGCCGGCGTTTATCTTTGCGTCCTTCACCGCTAGCTGTAGGAGCGACGAAAATCGGGAGATCAATGAATGACAGACCATACCGGACAGACCGCCGTGATCACGGGCGCCTCGCGCGGCATCGGCGCGGCGACGGCCACCTATCTGGCGGGCCTGGGCGCCCATGTCGTGCTCGCCGCGCGCAGCGACGGAGCCATCACCGATCTTGCCCGCCAGATCGAGGCATCGGGCGGCAAGGCGACGGCGGTGGCCTGCGACGTGGCCGACCGCGCCGCGGTGCAGGCGCTGATAGACAGGGCCGTGGCGGAGACCGGGCGGCTCGACCTGCTGGTCAACAATGCCGGCCTGATCGACCCCATCGCGCGGATTGCCGACAGCGACCCCGAAGAGTGGGCGCATGTCGTCGACGTGAACCTCAACGGTGTCTATTACGGGTTGCGCTACGCCATCCCGCAGATGCTGACGCAGGGCGGCGGGACGATCGTCAATATCTCCTCCGGTGCAGCGACCGGTGCGCTGGAAGGGTGGAGCCATTATTGCGCGACCAAGGCGGGCGTGCTGTCGCTGACCAAGGTCGCGCACAAGGAGTACGGAGAGCTGGGCATCCGGGTCATCGGGTTGTCGCCCGGAACGGTGGCCACGGACATGCAGGTGCGGATCAAGGACAGCGGCATCAACCCGGTGAGTCAGCTCGACCCCTCCGTGCATATCCCGGCCGACTGGGTGGCGAAGGCCATCGCGTGGCTCACAACCCCTGATGCGGACAGCTACCGGGGCACGGATTTCTCGTTGAAAACCGCGGAAGGGCGTGCGGCGGTCGGCCTGCCGGGCGCGTGAGGCGGCCTCAGAACGCCTTGAAGGTCATCGTGGTCAGCGACCGCTCGATCCCCGGAATGTCCAGGAGGCGGTCGTTGATGTAATGGCCCACGTCCGCGTCCTCGGGGATGTAGACCTTCATCAGAAGGTCGAATTCCCCGGAGGTCGAATAGAGTTCCGAGTGGATCTCGCGCAGCGCGATCTCCTCGGCCACCTTGTAGGTCGTGCCGGGCTTGCAGCGGATCTGGATGAAGACGCAGGTGGACATCGAAACGGCTCCTTTGGCGGGATGGCGGCGCGCGTTCCCGGCACGATACGGGCCGCACCTTTGGCGAGACACTGGCACAAGCGCCACGCTCGCCGCAATCGGTTAGTGGCGGGACTTGGCCCCTCCCCGGTCCGCGCCTATAAGGGCGCGGCTGTAGGAAGGATCAGGACCCATGCGGACCGCAACGATCACGCGCAAGACTGCCGAGACGGATATCTCGGTCGAGCTGAACCTCGACGGGACCGGCCGGTACGAGATGTCGACCGGCGTCGGCTTCTTCGACCACATGCTGGATCAGCTCGCGCGCCATTCCCTGATCGACATGACCGTGCGCGCGACCGGGGATCTGCACATCGACGATCACCACACGGTGGAGGATACAGGCATCGCCATCGGCCAGGCGCTGACGCAGGCGCTCGGCGACAAGCGCGGAATTCGACGTTACGGCGCCTGTCTGCTGCCGATGGACGACGCGCTGGTGCGGGCCGCGCTCGACCTTTCAGGCCGGCCGTACCTGGTGTGGAACGTGGACCTGGCGACCGCGAAGATCGGCAGTTTCGACACCGAACTGGTGCGCGAGTTCTTCCAGGCGCTCAGCACCCATGGCGGCATCACGCTGCATGTCGACCTGCTGCACGGGCTCAACAGCCACCACATCGCGGAGGCCGCGTTCAAGGCCGTGGCCCGGGCGCTGCGCGACGCGGTGGGGACCGACCCGCGCAAGGGCGATGCGATTCCGTCAACCAAGGGCGCGCTCTGACGTGCTGACCGTTCTGATCGACTACGAAAGCGGCAACCTGCATTCGGCCCAGAAGGCGTTCGAGAGGATGGCCCGCGAGGTGGACGCCGGCGAGGTGCTGGTCTCCCACCGGGCCGAGGACGTGGCCCGCGCCGACCGTATCGTGCTGCCCGGCGACGGCGCCTTTCCGGCCTGCATGACGGCGCTGCGCGGTTCGGGGGTGTTCGAGGCGCTGATCGAAGCGGTGGAGGTGCGCGCCCGGCCCTTCCTCGGGATCTGCGTCGGCATGCAGCTGATGGCGCACATGGGCCATGAGTACGAGGAGGTCCGGGGTCTTGGCTGGATCGACGGAGAGGTTCGGCGGATCGACGCACCCGGCCTGAAGATCCCGCATATGGGCTGGAACGATCTGGTCATCGACCGCCCCCACCCCGTGCTCGACGGGATTTCGACCGGCGATCACGCCTATTTCGTGCATTCCTACCAGATGGAGATGGGTGACCCGTCCCGGCGCGTGGCCCATGTGGATTACGGCGGGCCGGTCACAGCCATTGTCGCGGACGGCACGCGGATCG
>CBDUPF010000311.1:0-4574 GCA_965369035.1 uncultured Aliishimia sp. | reverse complement strand
CTTCAGCGTGAAGCTCAGGTCGCCATACTCGGCCAACAGCGCCAGCACGCGGCGCCGGGCATCGGTCATCCGGTCCGGCGCGCCCACGCCGCGGCGATAGATCTTGCGCATGGACGGCGGGTCACCCAGCCCCGGTGCGCGCGTGGCGAGCCGCAGCATCGCCGGCATCGGGGTCAGCGTGTAGGCGGCGGCCTTTTCAAGGAACTCCCGCATCTCCGCCCGCATCGGCGCGGCGTCGAGCACGCGGATCACGTGGCGGACCTTCTCCGGATCCCAGTCCCCGCGCCCCGGCCCCCAGACCACGCCCAGCACCTTGCGGGGCCCCAGCGGGACCTCCACGAAGGCCCCGAGGGCGCAGCCGTCCTCCGGCGCGCGGTAATCCAGCAACCGGCCCAGCGGCTGGGTCGTCAGGACGCCGACCAGCGCGCCTTCGGCAAACCAGTCCGCCGGGAAATCCTGTCCCGCCTCGGGCTCTGCGGCCGACCACAGAGTGGGTTCACCGCTGTTTGCGCTATCACGAGGGGTTCCGATCATCCTCCGCATGAGGTAAAGGCAGAACGCAGCCAGGCCAAGCCATCAACGGAGGGCACCCCATGAAATTCTTCGTCGACACTGCCGATATCGACGCCATTGCGGAACTGAACGACCTGGGAATGGTCGACGGTGTCACCACGAACCCGTCACTCATCAAGAAGTCCGGCCGGGACATCCTGGAAGTCACCAAGGAGATCTGCGACCTGGTGTCGGGCCCGGTCAGCGCCGAGGTGATCGCGACCGATGCGGACGACATGATCGCCGAAGGGCGCAAGCTGGCCAAGATCGCCAGCAACATCGCCGTCAAGGTCCCGCTGACCTGGGACGGTCTGAAGGCCTGCAAGGTGCTGACCAGCGACGGACACATGGTCAACGTCACGCTGTGCTTTTCCGCGAACCAGGCGCTGCTTGCCGCCAAGGCCGGAGCGACCTTCATCTCGCCCTTCATCGGCCGGGTCGACGACATCAACCTCGACGGCATGGAGCTGATCGAGGATATCCGCACGATCTATGACAACTACGCCTTCGAGACGGAGATTCTCGCGGCCTCGATCCGGACGGTGAACCACGTGACCGAAGCGGCCCGGATCGGTGCGGACGTGATGACCGCCCCGCCCGAGGTCATCCGCAAGCTGGCCTCCCACCCGCTGACGGACAAGGGGCTGGAAGCGTTCCTGAAGGATGCCGCTGCGGCCGGTATCAAGATCGTCTGAGGACCCCGCGCGCGGCGGGCCTGCACGGGCCCGCCCCCTTTCCTGGCCGGCCGTGGCGTGACGCCATTGCGCAACAGACCGCAGATTTCTTGTCCGGTTTTGCCCGAAAAAGGGCGCGCTGCCGGTGATGCCTCGTGCTAGTCTCCGCCTCAAAACAAAACCGAGGCAGACATGAGCAATCCAAAATTCGACGACACCCTGCGCGAGGCGATCATTCAGCGTCCCGACGTGATCCTTGAAGACGACGACGTGATGAATGCACTGATCGCGGCCAACGAGCGGGCGATGGGCAGCAACATCGTGGACCTGCGCGGGATCGCGATGGAGCGGTTGGAGCATCGGCTCGACCGGCTCGAAGATACCCATCGTTCCGTGATCGCCGCCGCGTACGAGAACCTCGCCGGGACCAATCAGGTGCATCGTGCCGTCCTCCGGATGCTCGACCCGGTGGCGTTCGAGCCGTTCCTTCGCAATCTGGGCGGCGAGGTCGCCGAAATTCTCCGCGTCGACGCCGTGCGGCTGGTTCTGGAGTCGGCGCAGCCCGACGACGACCCCGCCATCGACCACCTGACTGACGTCATGACCATGGCCCGGCCCGGCTATGTCGACGCCTACATCTCGCAGGGTCGCACGCAATCGGCACCGCAGTCGGTGACATTGCGCGACGTGCAGCACGGAGCGGCCACGATCTACGGCGAGGAGGCGGCGGAAATCCGGTCCGAAGCCTGCCTGAGGCTCGATCTGGGAGAGGGCTCCCTGCCGGCTCTGCTGGCGCTCGGCTCCAAGGACCCGAACATGTTCTCGCCGCGGCACGGGACCGACCTGCTGGACTTCTTCGCCGGCGTTTTCGAACGCGCGATGCGCCGCTGGTTGTCGTGAGTGACGCAGGCCTCCTGATCTCCCCCGCAGCGCGTGACGCGCTGCAGACCTGGCTCTCGCATCAGCGGGCGCTCAAAGGCGCGTCACCGAACACGGTCCAGGCCTATTCCGGCGACGTGGCGGAATTCCTCGCCTTCATGACCGAACACAGCGGTGAACGGCAGGGGCTCGCGGCGCTTGCGCGCATCGGTGTGTCCGACATGCGCGCCTGGATGGCGCGGATGCGGTCTACCGGCGTTGGCGCGCGGTCACTGGCGCGCAAGCTGTCGGCGGTCAAGTCGTTCTATCGCTGGCTGGCCGAACGCGAAGGTCTCGAACCCACGGCCGTCCTTTCGGCACGTGCTCCGAAGTTCCAGAAAAAACTGCCGCGTCCACTGGCCGAGGACGCGGCGCGGAACATGATCGACACGGTGGCCATGCAGTCGTCCCGGCCCTGGATCGCCGCGCGCGACGTCGCCGTGCTGACCCTGCTCTGGGGGTGCGGGCTGCGCATATCAGAGGCGCTGGGACTGTGCGGGCGGGACGCACCGCTGCCCACTTCGCTGCGAATCACCGGCAAGGGCGGAAAGGAACGGCTGGTGCCGGTCCTGCCCGCGGCACGTGCGGCGGTGGACGACTATCTGGCTGTCTGCCCCCACCCGCTCGAACCCGACGGGCCGCTCTTTCGCGCCGTGCGGGGTGGGCGGCTCAGCCCCCGCTCGATCCAGGGCGTGATGCAGGCCGCACGGATGCAACTTGGGCTTCCGGCCTCTGCCACGCCCCACGCGATGCGCCATTCCTTTGCCACCCACCTGCTTGGGGCTGGCGGCGACCTGCGCGCCATCCAGGAGCTTCTTGGTCATGCCAGCCTTTCGACGACGCAGGCGTACACCTCGGTGGATTCCGTCCGCCTGATGGAGGTCTATGCCTCCGCCCACCCCAAGGCACGCCGCGGCTGAGCGGGTCGCGATACAAGCGATCGTCGCCTCGTCCCAACCGAACGCGCCGCTTTTTTTCGGCTTCGCGACGCGGCTTTGCTCTTCGGAGCACGGCTGCGCCACGGGTCCGAATTGCGGATTGCACCTCGCGCCCGCATGTTCCATGACAACAGAATGTCACCGCGTATTGCCGCCCTGCTCGTTCATCTCCTGACCGCGACCGGTGCCGTCTTTGCCATGCTGGCCATGCTGGAGGCGGTGAAGCACGATTGGGCCATGATGTATGTCTGGCTGGTCGTGGCCTTCGCGGTCGACGGGATCGACGGCCCGCTCGCACGCAAGGCGCATACCAAGACGAACGCGCCGGAATTCGACGGCGAGCTGCTCGATCTGATCATCGACTACCTCACCTATGTCTTCATCCCGGCATTTGCGCTGTTCACCTCCGGGCTCATGGACGGCTGGTCGGGTTGGGTGGTGATCATCCTGATCACCTTTGCCAGCGCCATGTATTTCGCCGATACAAGGATGAAGACAAAGGACAATTCCTTCTCGGGCTTCCCGGGCTGCTGGAACATGGTGGTCGCGGTCCTGTTTGCGCTGGAGCCGGATTGGCAGATCTGTCTCGTGCTCGTCACGTTGCTGGCCGTGGCCATGTTCCTGCCGATCAAGTTCATCCACCCGGTGCGCACGGAGCGGTGGCGCAGCGTCAGCCTGCCGATGATCCTTGGCTGGACGATTTTTGCCGGTTGGGCCGCGTGGGTCGATTTCGACCCCGAAAGCTGGGCCGTCTGGGGGCTTACGATCACGTCGATCTACCTCGTCGCGGCGGGCGGGGTGCAGCAACTCCTCTACGGCCCGGACGGGTAATCCACAACGTTGTCCACAGGCTCCGCATGTGGGGGTCGAATCCGAATCCAGCGGCCTGGGCGACGCGGCGGTTCGTCAGATCAGCAGGCCTGCCGCACGCTCATGGCGCAACAGCGCGACCTTCGTCTCCACCCCGGAACCGCCGGAAAACCCGGTCAGTTTTCCTTTTGCGCCCATCACCCTGTGGCAGGGAATGATCACCGGGATCGGGTTTCGTCCACAGGCCTGCCCGACCGCCTGCGCCGACGCGCCGACCGTTTCCGCGATCTGGCCATAGGTACGCGTCTCCCCAAAGGGGATCGCCGACATTTCGGAGCAGACCGCCTGCACCAGTGCATTGCCACTCACGGCCAGCGGCAAGTCGAATTGCTCCAGCTCCCCGGCATCATAAGCGCGCAACTGAGCGGCCGCGCGCCGAAGGAGGGCAGTCTCTGCCGGCGCCTCTGCATATCCCCAGGTCACGCGGCAGATCGCGCCGTCGTCTTCAGTGATGCAGAGCGGACCGAACCGCGTATCGACATGAATTTGGGCCATGGGACAGAACTATGCCCCCGCACCGGGCCGGCTCAACCCGGAACCTGCGATTTCGGCAACAACGGCCCCGCCCCGCGTCACGTCCGTACCGCTTGCGGCGAACCGGGAGCGCCGCGCGGGCACCTCC
>CBDUPF010000310.1:0-4598 GCA_965369035.1 uncultured Aliishimia sp. | reverse complement strand
AGCCGCACCCGATCCAGGGCTGGACGCCGGATTTCATTCCGTGGGTCCTGCAGGAGGCGCTGGACAAGTCGTTCTACGACGAACTGATCCCCGTGGCCGGCCCGGACGGCATCGCCTGGTCGCGGCGGCTGGCGAAGGAGGAGGGGATCTTTACCGGCATTTCAGGCGGGTCGACATTCGCCGTGTCGATGAAGATCGCGGAGACGGCGCCAGAGGGCTCGGTAATCCTCTGCATGCTGCCCGACACGGGCGAACGCTACCTCTCCACCCCGCTCTTCGAAGGCATTCCGGAGGACATGAGCGAGGAGGAGCAGGCACTTTCCAAATCCACGCCGGGCTACCAGCTCTGAGCAGAGCGGCGCGGTAAGGCCTGCCCGGCCGTGCTCAGGACAAAACAAACAGGCCCCGCCGGAGGATATCCAGCGGGGCCTTTTTCTGGCTGCGAAAGCGGTCACCACCGCGTCAGAGGAAGCTCAGGCCGATCGCGATGATGATGCCCGACAGGATCAGGTGCACCACGCAGAAGCCCATGATGTCCTTGGCCCGCAGCCCCGCGATGCCGAGGATCGGCAGGGCCCAGAACGGCTGCACCATGTTGGTCCATGCGTCACCCCAGGCCACGGACATTGCCGTGCGGGCGATATCGGCCCCCAGCGCTTCGGCCGCAGGAAGGATGACCGGCGCCTGGACCGCCCATTGTCCGCCCCCGGACGGCACGAAGAAGTTGACGATGCCGGCGGAGAGGAACGACCAGAACGGCAGGGTGGCCGCCGAGGCCAGGCTGACCAGCTGCTCCGAAATGCTGACCGCGAGGCCGGATTGCACCATGATCGCCATGATCCCGGCATAGAACGGGAACTGGATCACGATGCCCGCGCCGCCCTTCACCGCCTCGGTCAGGGCGTTCAGCAGGTTGCGCGGGGTTCCATGCAGCAGGATCGCAAGCGTCAGGAACAGGAAGTTGATGACGTTGAGCGACAGCCCGTTCCCGGCGGCGAAATGCTGGATCAGCCAAGCCGCGCCCGCGGCGCCGATCAGCATGGAGAGAACATGGCTGTTCTCCATGCGCTCCGCCGGTGTTTGGGCATGGCCGGTGAATGCCTCATCCTCTGCCAGAAGCGCGGGGTCGACATAGACTGCCTCATCCTCGCGCGGCATCATCGCCCGGTTCACCAGCGGCACGGCGATGAAGAGCGCCACCACGATGGCGAGGTTGTAGAACGAAAACACGGTTTGCGACGTCGGAATGACACCGGCGATATCGACAAAGGGGTGCCCTTCGGTGGCGATGGACAGCGGGATGGAACCGGCCAGCCCTCCATGCCAGACGATGAAGCCGGAATAGGCCGAGGCCACAAGCAACCGGTAATCCACGCGGATCGTGCGGGCCAGTTCGCGGGCAAAGAGCGCGCCGACGACGAGGCCGAATCCCCAGTTGATCCAGGACGCGGCCAGAGAGACCACGCTGACCAGCAGGATCGCGCCGCCGGGGCTGGCGGCGAGCCCTGCGAGGGCCGAGAGACCGCGGCGCACCAATGGCGTGGAGGCCATCATGTAGCCGGTGACCAGCACCAGCAGCATCTGCATGGAGAAGGAAAGCAGCGACCAGAAACCGTCGCCCCACATGGTGATGACTTCGAACGGTCCGGACCCCTGGGTCAGCACGGCCGCGAGGCCCGCTATCAGGGTGAGGACCAGTACGAAGACGAAAGGGTCGGGCAGATAGCGATCTACGAGCCGCACCATCGGGCGGGATAGGAATCCGAGCACGGGAACCTCCTGAGTCAAGCGTTTCGGGGTGAGGTCCGTCTTATCAAGCCTATCGGAAAGGTTGAAGGGGCCGAGATCAGGCGGGTCCGGCCCGGCATGGCCGCGCCGCCGAACGCCCGCGGCTGCGCGGGAGACTCGGCAGGCAAATGGGGCGGCGCACGCCCCATTTCATCAACCTGCCGCGCGGGTTCGAACAGCGCCGTTTCGGGGCCGCGCCCGTCGTCAGTACATCATCAATGCGCCTTCGCCCGATGCCCCGGCAAAGTAGAGACGCAGGCGAATGATGTACTTGCGGCCGCGGAACAGGCGTTCCTTGATCTTGGCATTGTAGCGGTAGCCGGAATCGTCGTCGCCTGCGACATAGCGCGGTTCCCCGTCGATCTCCTCGAACAGCACCATCACGGTGTCGAGATCGCCGAAGGTCTGGAAGGTGTAGCGGCGGGAGTACTCGGGCTCGACCAGGAAATCGATCTGTTCGCCGGGGGCGATCCGGATCTGATGCGCCTCGAACGGACGCAGCTCGGGCAGGTAGATTTCCTCCCGGGCGGGATAGAAGCTCTTGACGGTCTCGCGATCCTCCTCCGAAAGGCCGGGCGCGGGGAAATGGTTCCGGTCGCGCAGGTCCGCGGGCTCGATCACCAGGCCCTTGCGGATCCAGTAATGCATGATCGAATCGCGGTCCCAGTTCGACCCGTCGACCTCGTCCTGCGACAGCTTGCGCAGCACGTTCCAGCGCGTCTGCTCCTCGGTCCAGAAGTTCGGCGATCCGGTGTAGTAGTCGAGCACCGCCTGCTCGTCCCAGACGATCCCCGCATTGGGGTTCTGATGCTCGTGCGGGAATCCGAGGGTGTGGCCGATCTCGTGAAGCGCGGTGTCGTAGCCGTATTCGTCAGTGAGGTCCCAGCCGAAGTTCATCGTGCGCTGGGCCGGATCCCCGACCAGGTCGATGACGTCTCGGCCAAGATAGGACCAGGAGCCGGCATCCGGTGCGGTGGGGTGCTGGAAGAAGCCGATGCGGATCTCCGCCTCGCCCGGATCGAAGACCTCGACGAAATCGAGTCCGATCGGCACGTCCTTCCACTCCTGAAAGGCGCGGCGCACGGCGTCCTTGTTGTCCTGGCTGCCGCGCCAATGCGCGGGATTGTCGAGGAAGCAGTAGTGCAGGACCGTGTGGTTGGCCCATTTCTTCTCGTGCAGGCGAATGAGCTGCTCGCGGCCGGGGGGCAGGGTGGGCGGCAGTTCGCGCAACGGCACATGAGGCTGGTGGCAATGGCCGCCGATCCGGTCCATCGGGTCGGGCGGCGTCTTGGCGCGGGAGGTCGACTTGCTACCTGTTCGCCTGGTCTTTGCGGCGCTTTGTTTGGGGCTGGCCAACTGGATGTCCTCCTGATCACATCGAAGGAAGCGCCGGGAACAGGGAAAACAGAGAAACCAGTTACTTGGGGAGGTCGAGAACGATCCGGCGCTTCCGATGCGGGATTGTGACCTCTGACGACCAGTTTACACGGATTCCCCGCCTACGCATATGGTGGATGGGGTCGGGTATTCCCGACCTTTGGCGGTATCGGGGCCGCTTTGGCGGCCGGATGCCGTGTCCTCCGGCGAATCGGCCGCGGCGGTTGGGAGAACCCGCTCGCCGCTGTCAAAGGATGCATTCACGCGCCTGAGCCGGCGGCGTCGCCCTGATCACCGGGTTGGGCGGGCTGGCATGGCTGCGCTGCCGAAGCCGACCCCGTTGAGTTGAGATCGGTCCCGGCAGCCGCCAGAGCGTTCAGGCCAGCATGGCGACCGGGTTTTCGAGGTTGTCGACGATCGCTTGAAGCAATTCTGCCCCCAGCGCGCCATCGATGACCCGGTGGTCGACCGAGAGCGTGACCGACATGACCGTGGCCACTGTGACCTCGCCATCGCTGCCCACCACGGGTTTCTTGACGCCCGAGCCCACGGCGAGGATGCCGCCATGGGGCGGGTTGATGACTGCGTCGAAGTTGTCGATGCCGAACATGCCGAGGTTGGAGATCGCGAAGCTGCCGCCCTGATATTCATGCGGGGCGAGCTTGCGGTCGCGGGCACGAGCGGCGAGGTCCTTCATCTCGGCCGAGAGGGCGGAGAGCGATTTCATCTCCGCGTCCTTCAGCACGGGCGTGAAGAGCCCGCCTTCGATCGCGACAGCCACGGCCACGTCCGAGGGCTTGAGCTGCAGCACCCGGTCGCCGGCCCAGACGGCGTTGGCCGCAGGCACGGCCTGCAGTGCCAGGGCGCAGGCCTTGATGATGAAGTCGTTGACCGAGAGCTTCACCCCGCGCTTTTCCAGCTTCTTGTTGAGATCGGCGCGGAAGGCCAGCAGGTCGTCCAGCCGGATGTCGCGGCGCAGGTAGAAGTGCGGGATCTGCTGCTTGGCCTCGGTGAGGCGCGCGGCGATGGTCTTGCGCATCCCGTCGAGCTTGATTTCCTCGTACTCACGGCCCTCGTACATCCTGGCGATGGTGTCGGCCGAGGGTCCGGCAGTTGCGGGGGCGGCTGCCGATGCTGCGGCAGCTTCGGGCTTGGCCGCAGCGGCGGGTGCAGCCGTGGCGTTCTCCACATCCGCCTTCACGATCCGGCCATGTGGTCCGGAGCCCTTGATCTGTGCAAGGTCGAGCCCCTTCTGTGCCGCGATCCGGCGCGCAAGGGGGGAGGCAAAGATCCGCGAACCATCGCCGCCCTTGGGGGCTGCGGGTGCGGGTGCGGCCTTCTCGGAGCTACCTGCGGGAGCTGCCTCGGCGGCCGCGTCGCCCTTGGCGGGCGCCGTGTCGGCGCCCGTGTCGGCCGCCGGCGCGGGTTTCGAC
>CBDUPF010000309.1:0-4601 GCA_965369035.1 uncultured Aliishimia sp. | reverse complement strand
AGATCAAGTCGATTTCCCGTGGTCAGATCTTCGGCACGCCCGAAGACTGGAAACTTGCCGCCGCCGACCGGCTCACCGCGTTGCACCAAAGATCGGACTGGTTGCTGGTCGTGATTGTCGCGGCGCTCGGTCTTGCAATCATCATCTTCGCCCGGTCCCGCGTGTCGGCGCAATTCCGGGCCCGGCAGGGGGTGGAGCACATCGTCTCTGGACTGATGATCTTCTGCTCCACGGTGGCGATCTTCACGACCGTCGGCATCATCCTCTCGCTGTCCTACGAGACGTTCCGCTTTTTCGAACGCGTGCCCGTGAGCGAGTTCCTGTTCGGCCTCAATTGGGAACCGCAGATCCCGCTTCGAGAGGATCAGATCGCGGCCGAAGGTGCCTTCGGCTGGTTGCCGGTCATCCTTGGAACGATCGTGATCACGGTCGTGGCGCTCGTCGTGGCCGTCCCGGTCGGCCTGTTTTCCGCGATCTACCTCAACGAGTTCGCACCGCGCTGGCTGCGCTCTTGGGCCAAGCCGGTGCTGGAGATCCTGGCCGGTGTGCCGACGGTGGTCTACGGCTTCTTTGCCATTCTCGTGGTCGCGCCCGCCATCCGGTCCTTCGGTCAGTCGCTCGGCCTCGACGTTGCGCCCAACACGGCACTGGCTGCGGGCGGGGTGATGGGGATCATGCTGATCCCGTTCATCTCCTCCTTTGCGGACGATGCCTTGTCGGCCGTACCCCAAACGCTGCGCGACGGGGCGCTTGGCCTCGGTGCCACCCGCGGAGAGATGATGACCGGGGTCCTGTTTCCCGCCGCACTGCCGGGAATCGTCGGCGGCGTTCTGCTGGCCGTGAGCCGCGCCATAGGCGAGACGATGATCGTGGTCATGGCGGCCGGGCTGATCGCCAAGATGACGATCAACCCGCTCGACAGTGTGACGACGGTGACGGTTCAGATCGTGACCCTTCTGATCGGCGACACGTCCTTCGACAATCCCAAGACGCTCGCGGCCTTCGCCCTCGGCATGATGCTGTTCCTCGTCACGCTGCTCATCAACATTTTCGCGCTGCGCATCGTGCGCAAGTACCGCGAAGCCTACGATTGAGGCGCCCCAGATGACCAACCTCACCGACACCAATGCTTCGAACGCAGGCACGCCCAGGAATGCGTCCGATCTCGTTGCCGCGTCGCTCCGGCGTCGTCGCGCAAAGCAGGCCTGGCTGCAGTGGATCGGCCTCGGCGCCATCGCCATCGCTTTCCTGATGCTCTTCATCCTGATCGCATCGCTCGTCTCCACGGGCTGGCAGGCGTTCACCCAGACCCACGTCACTCTCGAGGTTTTCGTCGATCCCGAAGAGATCGAGGAAGACAGGCTACCAAGGGGTGGGTTCGACGATGTGCTGGCCGCAGCGTTGGCTCGCATGCTGCCGGAGGTGGACACGAGCGACCGCGCCACGATGCGGTCGGTGGAAAAGATCCTGTCGAACGGTGCACAATTCGAACTGCGCGACCGGGTCGTGGCGGATCCTGCGCTGATCGGTGACACGGTCACCATGACCGTCCCTGTGTCGGATCCGTTCGACCAACTCAACAAGGGCCTTATCGATCGCGAAACGCCGGAGGAAAATCGGCGGGTCAATGACGCCGAGGTCGCGTGGTTGGACGCGCTGACAGAGCAGGGGGCGATATCCAAGCCATTCAATTGGGGCCTCTTCAGCAACGCGGATTCCCGTTTCCCGGAACTCGCCGGTTTGAAAGGCGCGCTGGCCGGCTCGTTCTGGGCGCTTCTGACATGTTTCATCATCTCTTTCCCGCTGGGCATCGGCGCGGCGATCTATCTGGAGGAGTTCGCGCCGAAGAACCGGCTGAGTGATTTCATCGAGGTGAACATCAACAACCTCGCTGCCGTGCCCTCCGTCGTTTTCGGTCTGCTTGCGCTGGCCGTGTTCATCGGCTGGTTCGGCATGCCACGTTCGGCTCCGTTCGTGGGCGGACTTACGCTGGCCCTGATGACGATGCCGACGATCATCATCGCGACGCGGGCCGCGTTGAAGGCGGTGCCGCCCTCGATCAGGGAAGCCGCTCTGGGCGTAGGCGCCTCCAGGCAACAGGTCGTCTTCCAGCACGTGTTGCCGCTGGCCATGCCCGGTATCCTGACTGGCACCATCATCGGCCTCGCGCAGGCCCTGGGCGAAACCGCGCCGCTGCTGCTGATCGGAATGAATGCCTTCATCACGTCCGCCGCATCCAGCCCGTTCGACAGCGCGACCGCGCTGCCCACCCAGATCTTCATCTGGGCCGACAGTCCGGAGCGGGGCTTCGTGTCCCGTACCTCGGCCGCGAT
Organism: uncultured Aliishimia sp.; assembly: GCA_965369035.1. Taxonomy (GTDB): domain Bacteria; phylum Pseudomonadota; class Alphaproteobacteria; order Rhodobacterales; family Rhodobacteraceae; genus Aliishimia. The sequence goes on along the minus strand of CBDUPF010000309.1, from coordinate 2,268 downwards.
CCTCGTCCTGCTGGGCTTCCTCATCACCATGAACGCCATCGCGATCTACCTGCGCAGCAGATTCGAACGCAAATGGTGACAGATCGAAAAAGGCTATTAAGATGAATGATATGAGAATGGCGGAGCGGGACGTGGACACCAAGGAGATCAAGATCTCGGCGCGCGGCGTGCAGGTCTACTACGGCGAAACCCACGCGATCAAGGACGTGGATGTCGAGATCGAGGACAAGACCGTCACGGCCTTCATCGGTCCGTCGGGCTGCGGCAAATCCACCTTCCTGCGCTGCCTGAATCGCATGAACGACACCATCGATATCTGCCGGGTCGAGGGCGATATCCGCATTGACGGCGAGGACATCTACGACCGGAAGATCGACCCGGTGCAGTTGCGCGCCAAGGTCGGCATGGTGTTCCAGAAACCGAACCCGTTCCCGAAATCGATCTATGACAACGTGGCCTACGGGCCGCGCATCCACGGGTTGGCAAGAAACAAGACCGAACTCGACGAGATCGTCGAGAAGTCCCTGCGTCGCGGTGCGATCTGGGACGAGGTCAAGGACCGCCTCGATGAACCCGGAACCGGACTGTCGGGCGGGCAGCAGCAACGCCTGTGCATCGCGCGGGCGGTGGCGACCGAACCGGAAATCCTGCTGATGGACGAGCCGTGCTCCGCGCTCGACCCGATCGCCACGGCCCAGGTCGAAGAACTCATCGACGAACTGCGTGCGAACTACTCGGTCGTCATCGTCACTCACTCCATGCAACAAGCCGCGCGTGTCAGCCAGAAAACCGCCTTTTTCCATCTGGGTCACCTGGTGGAATTCGGCGAGACGGGGCACATCTTTACCAATCCAGAAGACCCCCGGACGGAAAGCTACATCACCGGCCGGATCGGCTAAGGAAAAAATCCATGAAAGAACAGCATATTGCGTCGGCTTTCGACCGCGATCTGGAAGCCATTCTGGCGCAGATCATGAAAATGGGCGGCATGGTCGAAGCCGCCATCGCAGATTCTGCGCGCTGTCTGGAGACGCGCGATCTCGAACTGGCCGAACTGGTCCGCAAGAACGACAAGGCCATCGACGCGCTCGAAGAGACGATCAACGAAGAGGCGGCGCGCGTGATCGCGCTGCGGGCGCCGACGGCAATCGACCTTCGAATGATCCTGTCGGTAATGAAGATCAGCGCGAACCTCGAACGCATCGGTGACTACGCCAAGAACATTGCAAAGCGCACGAGTGTCCTGTCGACGATGCCGCCTGTCTCGGGCAGCGCGGGAACGCTCCGGCGGATGGGCAGGGCGGTCGAATTGATGCTCAAGGACGCGCTCGACAGCTACGTGCAGCGCGATCAAGAACTGGCAACGGACGTGATCGAACGCGATCGCGAAGTCGACCAGATGTACAATTCGCTGTTTCGTGAATTCCTGACCTTCATGATGGAGGATCCGCGCCAGATCACCGCCTGCATGCACCTGCATTTCATCGCCAAGAACGTGGAGCGCATGGGCGATCATGTAACGGCGATCGCCGAGCAGGTCGTCTATCTCGTCAGCGGGGAAATGCCGGACGATACGAGACCCAAGGCGGATGTCACCTCCACGACGGTGATCGAGGAGTAGGCCAATGGCGGCGCAGCAACCCCGCGTCCTGGTGGTTGAAGACGAACCGGCACAGCGCGAAGTTCTGGCGTACAACCTGGAGGCCGAGGGGTTCGAGGTCAGCCGCGCGAGCAACGGCGAAGAGGCGCTGATCCTGGTGCAGGAGGACATGCCGGACATCATCGTGCTGGACTGGATGATGCCGAACCTCTCGGGCATCGAAGTCTGTCGACGACTGAAGATGAAGGCAGAGACCCGTGCGATCCCGGTCATCATGCTCTCGGCCAGGTCAGAGGAGGTCGACCGGGTACGCGGTTTGGAGACGGGCGCGGATGACTATGTGATCAAGCCGTACTCCGTGATCGAACTCATGGCGCGTGTCCGCTCGCAACTGCGCCGGGTGCGTCCGTCGACCGTGGGTCAACTGCTTGAGTACGACGACATCCTTCTGGACGCGGAAACCCACAAGGTCAGCAGGGCGGGCGAACAGCTCAAGCTCGGGCCCACCGAGTTTCGTCTGCTCAGCACGTTCATGGAAAAACCGGGCCGCGTCTGGAGCCGTGAACAACTGCTGGATCGCGTCTGGGGCCGCGACATCTACGTCGACACCCGCACCGTGGACGTCCACATCGGCCGGTTGCGCAAGGCGCTGACCCGGTATGGGGGCA
>CBDUPF010000308.1:0-4616 GCA_965369035.1 uncultured Aliishimia sp. | reverse complement strand
TGGGTCGCGATGATCTCAACAAATGTCGTCATGGCATGGACGGCCGTCGCATGGCGGCCCGGCCTGAACACGACGCGGGAGCACATTCGCCGTGCGGGCGGCTTCGGCGTTCAGGTGCTTGGTCTCCGAATGGCCGAACTCGCCGTCGTACAAATGCCGACGCTGCTGATCGGCGCGACACTGGGCCCTCTGGCGACCGGTCTTTATTCCGTGTCCTGGCGGCTGGTCGAGACGCTGACCTTCCTGATTTCCACACCGCTGCGCATGGTTTCCCAGCCCGCATTCGCCGCCGTGACGCGGGAAGGCGGCAGAGCGGGGGATCTGCTTCTGGACATCGCCCGCCTGACCGGGGTTATCGCGTTCCCCTTCTTCGTCGGACTCGCGGTGGTGGCGGAACCCGTTCTCAGGCTTTTCTTCGGCACCGATTGGCTTGGCGCGGCGCCAGTCCTTTCCGTGATGGCCTTCCTAGGTCTCTACTTCTCGATCGCGATGGTGCAGCAAAGCTTCTGCCTCGCGGCGGGAAAGGCCGGAGAGATTACGCTGCTGACCTGGGCGAACGTGGCACTCGGTGCCGTGTTGATGCTGATTGCCTCGCGTTGGGGACTCGTCGCAATCACGGCAGCCTTCGTCGCCGCCCACTACATTCTCTGGATCTTCCGCTACCGCCTTGTGGCGCGTTTGGGCGACATGGAGGTTACGCCTCTCATCGCCTGCAATCTCCTGCCAGCTCTCGCCACGGCGGCGATGGCAGGTGTGGTCGTCGCAGTGCACCGCTCGCTCGCCGAGGCACCGCTCGTCGTGGATGTCGTGGTGTCGATCGCTGCCGGTATCGCCGTCTTCGCCGTCCTGACGCTTCTGCTGATGCGGGACAGGTTGCGACTGCTCTTGTCATACATTTCGCCGGGGCGGGCAGCCGCAGTGGCGGACGAAGGTGGGGCCGCATGAGATCGCTCAGCATCGTGATGTTCACAACTTTCTACCCGCCCTATTCCTTTGGCGGGGACGCGATCGGGGTGCAGCGAATGGCGCAGGCGCTGACCGCACGCGGTCATGATGTGACGGTCGTCCACGACGAAGACAGCTACCTGGTCTTGGGCGGCAAGCCTCCTGCATCGGAACCTGCGCCGGACGGCGTTCGCAGGATCGGCCTGAGAGGCCGGCACGGATTGCTCTCGAACCTGCTTACTCAGCAAACCGGGCAACCGGTGGTCCACGGCCCCCGCATCAGGGAAATTCTCGCCGAGCGGAAGCCCGATATCCTGTGGTACAACAACACCTCTTTGATCGGCGGTCCGGGACTTCTGCCGATTGGGGACGGGCTGAAGATTTTCGAGGCGCATGAGCACTGGCTGGTCTGCCCGACGCACGTTCTGTGGCGGCATGGGCGCGAACTTTGCGATCGGCGCGAATGCCTTCGTTGCGTGATCAACTACAAGCGTCCACCGCAACTCTGGCGCTATACGGGCAAGCTGGACCGGTCGCTCGACCACATGGACCTGATCATCGCCAAAAGCGAATTCAGTCGGGCCAAGCACAGGGAATTCGGTTTGAAGCAGGACATGGAGGTGCTGCCTTACTTCCTGCCCGATATCACGAAGCTCGCCGAGCCTTACACTGGCCATCCCCGTCCTTATTTCCTGTTCGTCGGGCGGCTTGAGAAGATCAAGGGATTGCAGGACGTGTTCCCCGCGATGGACCGGTATCCGGACGCGGATCTGCTCATTCTCGGCGATGGCGACTATGCGGGCGAGTTGAAACGGCTGGCGGCAGGCAATCCGCGCATTCAGTTCCTTGGGCGCAAGAGCCCGGAGGAACTTGACGCCTACTACCGCGGCGCGCAGGGTCTGATCGTGCCGTCGGTCTGCTACGAGACCTTCGGGATCATCCTGATCGAAAGCTTCCGGCTTGGAACGCCGGTGATCGCGCGCCGCCTTGGGCCTTTCCCCGAGATCGTGGAGCGCGCGGGAGGCGGGGCGCTGTTTGCGACCGAAGACGAGCTCATCTCGGCGATGCAGTCGCTTCAGAAGGACCCTACCCGCAGGCAAGCCCAGTCGGATGCCGCTCGCGCGGCCTTTACGAATGTCTGGCGCGAAGACCGGGTGCTCGAAGCGTACGGCGATGCCCTCGCGCGTGCGGCGCGCCGCAAAGGCGATGCGGCGCTTGCACAAGCGCTTGAGGCTGGCGCATTCGAAAAAGGCGCGGCTCCGAGCGCCTGATCGCAGCGAGCGTTCATGGGCAGAATGTGCCGATCCGGTGGGCGTTGGCCATAACCGAGAAGGTGATCGTCGTCGCAGGGATCGAGGGTAGGCTCGACGCATCGACCACATGGACGCGCGACAGGCCCATGGGCCGACCAAGCGCATCGCTTTGGCCCGATGCCGGAACACGTGCCATCGGAAGGCTTGCGCCGACATGAAAGCTCGACCCCGGCCCGCCGGGGCGGGCGGCGAAGGTCAGCGCGGACAAGCCGGCTTTTCCCATCGCTTTGCCGAGCCGCGATGCGGCGGCCTTCGCGACGTGGTCCATCCCTGCATTCGGTTCAAGCTCGGCTGAGAGACGACCGTCGGCCGCGCGCGACAAGGCGATCCGGTGCGAATGGTCCGAATGCAGGAAGAATTGCGCGACGATCAGCCGGCGCGCGAGTGCCGTAAAGAGCGGGCGGGAGAACGGCAGCTTGGAGCCGTAGTTCTGGATCAGATCGCGCGCATAGAATTCGTTCCAGCTGTAAATCTGGGCATGGATCAGATGGGGCGAGATCTCGGGTGCATCGAGTTCGGCGAAGACCTGCGGCAGAGTATGGAACGCCCCACGGTCGGGGCGCGTCCGGTTGCGCCAGCGCTGGAGCATTGGCAGGAAGACATGCTGGCTGTCACGCAGCACGAGCCGGTCAAGCTCAGAGATGGAAGCGAGAAGAATGCGCGCCGTCTCAAGCACGCCCGCGCCAAGAAAGACGCGCGCGCCGACGATGCTCTCGCCATTTTCCAGTCGAAGCGTCACGCGATCCGTGGCTTCCGTGAAGCCGACTACGGTCTGCCCCGGCCGATGGGTGAAACCCGGCGCGGCCTTCAATTGCGCGAGCGTATCGCCCGCCTTCCAAATCAGTCCGAATGGGCAGCCGTGCAGGCACAGACCGCAGCGACGGCAGGACAGGTCGACCGCTTGGCGCGCCCCACCTGCGGTGACGCCGAGCGCCCCGATTTCATCGCGTGCTGCCGACAGACGGGTCAGCAATGTCCCTGCCTGCGAGGCGGGTTCTATGCCGCTTCGCCCGTTCATCGAAAAGGCCGGTAGCACCGCTTCGAGGTCGTCGGAACCGCCCGCGATTGGCAGGAACTCCGCCACCGCCCGGTAGTGCGGCGCGAGGTCGTCGGCCGTGATTGGCCAACCCGCCATGTCCTCCTGCCGGTAGGGCAGCACAGCCGCGCCCCAGAGGTTCGACAGGCCGCCGACCGCGCGGCTGGCGCGAAGGCCGAACCAGCCGGGCGGGGCGGCGAGAGTGGCATTGGCGGGCTCCATCGCGAAATCGGAACCGTAGCGGCGGATCTGACCCTCGGCTGCTTCGTACTGAGGTGACATCCAGGCCGCGCGGTCGGTGTCATTCCAGCCCGAGGGATCGGTTGCGGAGAGTGCGGCACGGCGCGCCTCTGCCTCTGGCTCCATGACCTTTCCGCCGTCAAGCATCACGACCGTTCGGCCGCGCGCGAGCAACGCCTTGGCCGCAGAAACGCCCGCGGGTCCGGAGCCGACGACGATGTCGGGAAGTTCAGTCACGGCGGAAAACGATCACGTTACCATCGCCGAGCGTGCCGCCGAAACAACGCACCGCGCGAAGCACCGGTCCGCCGGGAAAATCCGGTGAACAAATGTCGCCCTGCCCGACACCGGCATCCAGCGCGAGCTGCGGCACGTCACGGAAATTGCGTTCCGGAAAGCCGACCACCAGAAACACTGGGCCAGGCTCGGCCATCGCGGCGTTGTATTCCTCGTTCGTGAAGACGATCGGCCAGTCGGCTTTGTAGTAGTCCCGGAAATCCTGCCCCGAATAACCGATCGCGTAGACTCGGTCGCCGGGTGCGCGCGTGGCTTCCGTGAAGGCATGAGCGCCGGCCAGATCCTGCTTTGGGAACTGATAGTTGCGCTTGGCGAGGAAAGCCGAGATCGCCACCATCGCGATGCAGGCGAGAACAAAGAGCCCGCGTGATATGCGCTCGCCGCCGATGAAATGACCGATCATGGCGCAGGAAAGCCGGACCCCCAGAACGATGAGGAGCATCAGGAATGCGATGTCGGCGAAGAAGAAGCGCGGCCAGATGCGCATCCCGAGCGCCATCAGAAGCCCGGCTGTCAGACCGATGTGGAGGAAGGTCGTCGGCGCGAATAGCGGTGCGTCGCGATGAAGCGAAATGGCACCGAGCAGCGAAAGGATGAGAACCATCGCGCCAACGAGCGCCACCATTGGACCAGCCTGTCCGATCCCGGTCCGGATCGCCTCGAACGCGGTCCAGACAGGGTTCTGGTATTCCTGCATCACGTCGGTCGCCGAGGTTTCAGACACGTTCGAAACCGTGTCGAGAAGGCTCGGCAGCAGCGGCAGATAGACGACCCCAGCGATCAAC
>CBDUPF010000307.1:0-4628 GCA_965369035.1 uncultured Aliishimia sp. | reverse complement strand
GTGCACCGGCGGCGGCATGGGCGCCGCGGGACTTGTGGAGATCTACTGATGGACCTGAGCTATACCGACGAAGAGAACGCCTTCCGCGAGGAGGTGCGCAAGTTCCTGGACGAGAAACTGGACAAGGCCGTGGCGGAGAAGGTGCGGCTCGGCCGGGGCCTGACCAAGGCGGAGATGGAGGCCTGGCATGCCGCGCTGAACGAGCGGGGCTGGCTCGCGCAGAACTGGCCCGTGGAGTTCGGCGGCGCGGCCTGGAACGCGGTGCAGCGCCACATCTACGAGGAGGAGGCGGCCAAGGCCAACGCGCCGCGCATCGTCCCCTTCGGTCTGTCGATGCTGGCGCCGGTGCTGCAGAAATTCGGCTCGAAGGAGCAGCAGGACTACTGGTTGCCGCGGATCCTGTCGGGCGAGGACTGGTGGTGCCAGGGCTATTCGGAACCGGGCGCGGGCTCCGACCTCGCCTCGCTCAAGACCAGGGCGGTGCGCGAGGGCGACCATTACATCGTGAACGGGCAGAAGACGTGGACGACGTTGGGCCAGCACGCCAACATGATCTTCTGCCTCGTGCGCACCGACCCGGACGTGAAGCAGCAGGAGGGGATTTCCTTCCTGCTGATCGACATGAACACGCCCGGGGTGGAGGTACGGCCGATCATCCTGCTGGATGGAACCCACGAGGTGAACGAGGTCTGGTTCACCGATGTGAAGGTGCCGGTCGAGAACCTCGTGGGGGAAGAGAACAAGGGCTGGACCTATGCCAAGTACCTGCTGACCCATGAGCGCGCGAACATCGCGGGCGTGGGGTTCTCCACCGCCGCGCTCGGCACGGTGAAGCGGGTGGCGCGCGCCGTCAACGACAACGGCAAGCCGCTGATCCAGAACCCGCATTTCGCCGCGCGTATCGCACGGGTGGAGATGGACCTGATGGCGCTCACGACCTTCAACCTGCGCATGATCGCGGCGGCGGGCGCGGGCGGCGCGCCGGGGCTGGAGGCGTCGATGCTGAAGGTCAAGGGCTCGCTCATCCGGCAGGAGATCAACGATCTGACGCGCCGCGCGATCGGTCCCTACGCGATGCCCTTCGCCTCCGAAGCGGTCGAGGGCACGAACATGCCGGTGCCCGATCCGTTCGACGTGGGCACGGCCACCGGGGATTATTTCAACAATCGCAAGATCTCGATCTTCGGCGGATCGAACGAGATCCAGAAGAACATCATCGCCAAGGTGAGCCTGGGAGGACGCGCATGAATTTCGATCTGACCGAAGAGCGGCAGATGCTGTCGGACACGCTGCGACGCTACCTGTCGGACAAGTACGACACGGCGGTGCGCAACCGGATCCTGGAAAGCCCGCAGGGCTATTCGGACGAGATCTGGGCGGGCCTGGCCGAACTGGGCGTGCTGGGCGCGCTCTTTTCCGAAGACGACGGCGGTTTCGGCGGGGCGGGCTTCGACATTGCCGTGGTATTCGAGGAACTGGGCCGCGCGGGCGTGGTGGAGCCGGTGCTCGATACCGCCGTACTCGCCGGCGGTCTGATCGCGGCGTCTGGCAATTCGGCGCAGAAGGCGCATCTGGAGGCGGTGATCGCGGGGGAGATGCAACTCGCGTTCGCCCACGGAGAGCCGCAGAGCCGCTATGACCTGTCCAACGTGGCGACGAAGGCCGAGTCGCAGGACGGGGCCGTGCTCCTCACCGGGCGCAAGGCGGTCGTCGTCAATGCCGAGGCGGCGGACCATTTCGTCGTCTCCGCACGGGAAGAGGGCGATGGACGGGACGCGGACGGGATCAGCCTTTTCCTCGTGCCTGCCGACAGCGACGGGCTGACGATCGAGGGCTATCCGCTGATCTCCGGCGGCCGCGCGGCCGAAGTGACGCTCGACGCCGTGCAGCTTCCCGAGGTCGCGCGGCTGGGCGCGCCGGGCGAAGCGTTTCCGGTGATCGAGGCGGCGATGGCCCGCGCCACCGTCGCACAGATGGCCGAGGCGCTGGGCGCCATGGCCTCGGCCGTGGACCTGACGCAGGAGTATCTTGTCACCCGCAAGCAGTTCGGCCGGCCCATCGCGACCTTCCAGGCGCTGCAGCACCGCATGGCCGACATGCTGACCGAGATGGAACAGGCGCGCTCCGCCCTCATCAATGCGGCGGGCCATCTCGAGGCCGACCGGACCGAGCGCGAGCGTCACGTGTCGGCCGCCAAGAGCCTGTTCGGCCGGGTGGGCCGCATGATTGCGGAGGAATCGATCCAGATGCATGGCGGCATCGCGATGACGCAGGAATACGAACTGGCGCATATCGCGAAACGCATCGTGATGGCCGATCACAGGTTCGGCGACGAGGACTGGCATCTTGAACGATTCATCGCGCTTTCCGCCGCATGACCCGCCCATCAGCGGGGCCCATGTGCTGGTCGGCTACGATGTCGACCTGACCGATCCGGACGGGCTGGCCCGCGTGACGCTGGAGATGGGCCCGCAGCACCTGAATCGTAACGGGACGCTGCACGGCGGTATCCATGCCATGATGCTGGATGCCGCCGCGGGGTTCGCCGCTTCCCGTCTGCTGGCGGATGGCGGCGACGCGATCGTCCCCGTGGTCACGCTGTCGCTCAATACCGACTACATTGCGCCGGCCCGAACGGGGAGGGTGGAGGCGGTCGGACGGGTGTCGGGCGGCGGGTACAAGATCCTCTACGCCGAGGCGGAGATACGCGATACCGACGGGCAACTCTGTTCCAGGGCAACGGGTGTGTTCAAGCGGGCCGCGAAATGACCGGCCGCTGGCACGATCTCCTGCTGGACCAGGCGGCTCTGCGCCCCGATGCGCCCGCCTACAGCGACACGCTGGGCACGCGCTGGACATGGGCCGAGGCGGTGGAGGCCGCGCGGGATGCCGCCGGAGTTCTCGAGCGTCTGGGTGTGCGTGCAGGCGACCGGGTCATTCTTCTGGCCGAGAACTGCTGCGCCGCGCCGGCCTTCCTGTTCGGGGCGTCGATGCTCGGTGCGCCGGTGGTTCCCTTCAACGCGCGCCAGACCGGGGCCGAGCTTGCCCGCGTCGTGGACCATGCGGAACCCGCGGCGATCGTGATGCTGTCGGCGGTGTCCCCGGATGCAGCCGCCCATGCCGAAAAGCTTGGTGCCAAGCCGGCTTCCGGCGCTTTCGGGCATGTGCACGCGATGGCTCATGCCGGGACGCCCGAGCATCTGCCGGAGGTCGCCACCATCCTCTACACCACCGGGACGACCGGCGAGCCGAAGGGCGTGATGCTGACCCATGCCAACATGCGGTTCGGGGGAAAGACATCTGCCGAACTGCGCTGGCTCGATCCGGCCGACCTGATCTACGGTGTGCTGCCGATCAGCCATGTGTTCGGCCTCGCCTCCGTGCTGACCGCCTCGACCCACGTCGGCTGCCATCTGAGGTTCGAGGCGCGCTTCTCCGCAGCCCGCCTCTTTGCCGCGCTGAACGAGGGTGTGACGCGGTTTTCCGCCGTGCCGCAGATGCACGCACTGCTTATGCAGCACGTGAAGGAAAAGGGGTTGAAGCGCCTCGAAGGGATGCCGCTGAAATACGTCTCCTCCGGCGGTGCGCCGCTCGACCCGGCCTGGAAACGGCGGGCAGAGGCGTTCTACGGCGTTCCGCTTCAGAACGGCTACGGCATGACGGAAACCACGGCGGGGATCGCGGCCACCCGTCACCTGTCGTTCAACGATGATATCTCCTGCGGCCCGGCCCTGCCGGGGGTGGAGATCGAGGTCGCCGGTGGCGCCGCGGAGGGGGAGTTGCGCACCCGCGGCCCCCACGTGATGCAGGGCTATTTCCGTGCGCCGGACCTGACCGCACAGATGATCGACGCCGATGGCTGGCTTTCGACCGGGGATCTCGGCCGGATCGACGAGGAGGGCCGCGTGCATATCCTCGGCCGGTCGAAGGAACTCATCATCCACGGCGGTTTCAATGTCTACCCGCCGGAGGTGGAAGGGGTTCTGTCGGACCATCCGCAAGTCATCCAGGCCGCCGTGGTGGGCCACATGGTCGATGGCGACGAGAAGGTTCTGGCCTTCTGCCAGGTCGCCGCCGATGACTTGCCGGAAGAGGCCGCGTTGCGCGATTGGGTGACGGAACGTCTCGCGGGGTACAAGCGGCCCTGGCGCATCATCCTTTCGGACGATCTGCCCGCCGCGCCGACCGGCAAGATCCTGAAGCACAAGCTGAAGGATGCCTTCGCCGACCGGCTGTGATCGGGGTCAGAAAAGCAGGAACTCGGCGACCGACAGCAGGGCGAAGGGCAGGCTGAGAACGCACGCCAGAAGAAGTGCTGCGCCTGCCGTGGGGCGGGGCGGCGGCGCGTGGATGCCCATGACCGTCTTGCCGTCTTTCATGAAGCGCGGTTAACCATGAATTAGTTTCTGCGCGGTTAACTCGGGGCCATGTTCGATGCCGTCCCCACCCGGCCCCTGTTGCCGCTTGCGCAATCCGCGGGGTACGCCCGCGCGATGTCCCGTCTCGGGGTGACGGTGGACGAACTGGCGGTGTCGGGCGCCGCAGGCACGCCGGGGCACGCCATGATCCAGACCCGCGACCTGCCGGTGATCGGCCGTGTGGGCCTGATCTCGCGCGGTCCGGTCTGG
>CBDUPF010000306.1:0-4637 GCA_965369035.1 uncultured Aliishimia sp. | reverse complement strand
AGGGGCGCACTTCAACGGACGGCGGCAATGGTCATTGGAATCCCCAAAGCTCGGACGTGCGCGGCATGAAACGCTCCCGGATCAACGCCATCATGGCGGAGGCGGACGATCTGATCCGCAGCCACGGCTTTGCCCTGCCGCCCTTTGCCTACTGGACCCCCGACGAGTTCCGCGCACGCCGGGATGACGCCGGGCACGTCATCGCGGCGCGCTGTGGCTGGGTCATCACCGACTATGGCGCCGGGCGGTTCGACGAAATGGGCCTGTTCCTCTTCACGCTGCGCAACGGGCGCCTGGCCGATCTGCGGCGCGGTGGCGGCATGTGCTATGCGGAGAAGCTGTTGATTTCCCGCCAGGATCAGCTCAGCCCGATGCATACCCATGTCATCAAGGCCGAGGACATCATCAACCGCGGTGGCGCAACGCTGGTCGTGGAGCTTTATGGTTCGGATGACACGGGCGGCTTTGCCGGGGATCGCGGTGGCACGGTCTGGTGCGACGGCATCCGGCGTGATTTCGCCCCGGGGGACAAGCTGCGGCTCGCACCCGGCGAAAGCGTCACCCTGATGCCCGGCGACTGGCACGCGTTCTGGGGGGAGGGCGGCGACGTGCTGATCGGCGAAGTTTCCACCGTGAACGACGACGAGACCGACAACATCTTTCGCGAGCCCATCGGGCGATTCGCCGACGTGGAAGAAGACGAGGCGCCCCGGCACCTTCTGGTCAGCGACTACGCGCGCTGGTTCGGATGAGGTGATCCGCCCTACCGGCGGTCGTTGCGCTGGGGGCGTTGCGCCTGACGTCTTGTGCGGGCAGTCACCGCATCAGCACCACGGGCACCTTGCAGGAGCGGACCATCTCCGTCGTGGTGGAGCCGATCACGAGGCTGCGGATGCGGCTGTGGCCATAGGCGCCCATGACGACCATTCCGAATTTCTCCTCGTCCACCAGCTTGCCGAGTTCGGTTTCGGGCTGGCCGGGCAGAATGCGGGTGTCGACCGTCAGGCCCGCCGCGCGCAGCAGCGCCTCCGCATCGGCGAGGCCCTTGCGCGTCTCGGCGCTGTCGGAACCCACGGTCACCACGGTGATGGAAAGCCCGGTGAAGAGCGGACTGCGCGAGATATGGTCCACCGCCTTCATCGCCGAACGGCCGCCGTCATAGGCGACGAGCACCGTCTCGATCGGCCGGAAGGCCCGGGCGGCGACCAGCACCGGACAATGCGCGGCCCGAACGATACGCTCCATGTTCGAGCCCAGGTGCCCCTTGGCGAAATCGGCCGCTTCGCCGCGCTTGCCGATGACGATGACCCGCGCGGTCTCCTCGACTTCCGAGATCGTCTCCACGATGTCGCCATGCCGCAACCGCGTCGTGATCTCGTTCACACCGGCCTTGTCGACGATGGTGCGCGCATCTTCCAGGATCGCTCGGCCACGGCGCGCAACGAGCTTTGCGCGCTGGGCGTCGAGGTCGGCCAGTTCCTGCATAAGCGCGGTGCGTGCGCCCAGGCGGATCGAGCCGGAGAGGTCCTGCTTGTCCAGCGCCTCACGCCGGCCAAGCACGTGGATCAGCTCCACCGGAGCCTCCGTCCGCCCGGAGATCCACGCGGCATGTTCGCAGACGCTTTCCGAGTAGATCGATCCATCCACCAGCGCGATGATCTTCTTTGTCATGATCGCCCCTCCCTCAATGCGCCATCAGCTTGTCCATCGCGCCCGGCTTGTCGTGAATCGCAAGCCGGTCCACGAGGGTCTCGGTGGCCTTGTTCATGCCCACGACATCGACCTCCGCTCCGTCACGGCGGAATTTCAGAATCGCCAGATCAAGCGCCTGGACCGAACTGATATCCCAGATATGCGAGCGGCTAACGTCGATCACGACGCGCTCGGGCGCTTCCTTGAAGTCGAAGGCGTTCATGAAATCCTCCACGGAGCCATAGAACAACTGGCCGACCACGCGGTAGGTCCGCACGCGCCCGTCGTCGCTGATCTCCGACGTCACGCCGAAGAGCTGCGAGATCTTGCCCGCAAAGAAGATCCCCGAGAGCAGCACGCCCACCAGCACGCCGATGGCCAGGTTGTGGGTGTAGACCACCGTCACCACCGTCGCGATCATCACGATAGAGGAGGAGCGCGGATGCACCCGCAGCGCCTTGATCGAGGACCAGGAGAACGTGCCGATGGAGACCATGATCATGATCGACACCAGTGCGGCCATCGGAATGCGGCTGACAATATCGCCAAGGCCGACCACAAGGATCAGCAGGAAGATGCCGGCCACGAAACAGGACATCCGCCCGCGCCCGCCCGATTTCACGTTGATGATGGACTGGCCGATCATGGCACAACCCGCCATCCCGCCGATGAAGCCGGTCGCGGTATTGGCCAGGCCCTGGCCCACGCACTCCTGATTCCGATCCGACTTGGTGTCGGTCAGATCGTCCACGATGTTCTGCGTCATCAGGCTTTCCAGCAGGCCGACCACCGCGATGGCGACGGAGTAGGGAAGAATGATCATCAGGGTTTCGAACGTCAGCGGGATCTGGGGAATCAGGAAGATCGGCAGCGTGTCGGGAAGCTGGCCCATGTCACCCACCGTGCGCACGTCGAAGCCGAAGACCAGCGTCAGCGCGGTCAGCACGATGATCGTCACCAGCGGCGAGGGGACCGCGGTCGTGAGCAGCGGGAACAGGTAGATGATCGCCAGCCCCGCCGCGACGAGCACATACGTGAGCCAGGTGACATGTCGCGGGTCGAGTTCCGGCAATTGCGCGAGAAAGATCAGGATGGCCAGCGCGTTGACGAAGCCTGTCATCACCGATTTCGACACGTAGCGCATCACGAAGCCGAGCTTCAGAATGCCCGCCCCGATCTGGAGAAGGCCCGCAAGCACCGTCGCCGCCAGCAGGTATTGCAGCCCGAAATCGCGCACCAGCGTGACCATCAGCACCGCAGTCGCGGCCGTGGCGGCAGAGATCATGCCGGGCCGTCCGCCGGTGATGGCCGTGATGACCGCGATGGAGAAGCTCGCATAAAGCCCCACCTTAGGGTCGACACCCGCGATGATCGAAAAGGCGATGGCTTCGGGGATCAGCGCCAGCGCGACGACAAGCCCGGCGAGGAGATCTCCGCGGATGTTGCCAAGCCACTGGCTTCGGTAAGCGTCGAGTGAAATCATGAAGGAGATATCCGATACCGGCGTCGGCGAGGCGCGAGGCCGGCGTGCAAATGCACCGTTGTCTGTCGTTGTCCGGCGGATCGGCGGCCGGAAGAGCCACCCGGAATCGCTTCCGGGTCCATGTTCGCTGCAGTGCGGCATACAGCGTGGAGGCCACAAGGGCAACCGGTAATCGTCCACCGGCCGAAAAGCGGGCCCAAGCGGCGCTGGTGCCCTGGGCGGGATGATCCCGGGTCAGAAGTTCACATGCTGGCCACGGTTCTCGTTCTGTGCGCGGGTCAGGACGTGATGCGCCGCGGCCAGATCCTGCGCCGCGATCCCGAGGGACCGATAGATCGTGATCTGATCGGCATCCGTGCGCCCGGCGATGCGCCCCTGTAGCAGCGCGCCAATCTCGCCCTTAAGGTCGTCCTCGCGCAGCTTGCCGGCGGCGATCATCTCCACGACTTCGCCGGCCTGGGCCAGCGTCGACGGCAGGTAGTCGACCCAGATCGCGCCACGCTCGACCATCCGGTCGTCGACCTCGCGCATGGAGGGAATCGAGGAGCCCACGACATTCACATGCGCACCCGGACGCACCCAGTCGCCGGAGACGATGGGCGTCGGCGCGGCGGTGACGGTGCAGATCAGATCGGCCCCTTCGACGGCGGTGCGCAGGTCAGTGGTACTGGCGAAGCCGATGTCGGGGTAGGAAGCCGCGGCCCTTTCGGCGAAGGCGGCGGCCTTTTCGGCGGAACGCCCGGCGACGGTCACATGGGTGACGGGCCGGACGGCGCACATCGCCACCAGGTGATGCTCCGCCTGTTCGCCGTAACCGATCAGCGCGAGCCTGCTCGCGTCCTCGCGTGCCAGCACCCGGGTCGCGACCGCGCTGGCCGCGGCGGTGCGGACCGCGGTGAGCAGGCTTGCGTCCATCATGGCCACGGCGGCACCCGTGTCGGGCTCGAACAGGATCATGGCACCGCGATGGGAGGACAGCCCGCGCGCCGGGTTCTGCGGAAAGAGGCTCACGAGCTTCACTCCAAAGCAATGCGGCGCGGCGATGGCGCCCGGCATCACGCCCATCATGTTCCCGTCGCCCACCGGCATGACCGCGCGCAGCGGCAGTTCGGCGGTGCGGTCCGACACGCCTTTCATCACCTCGGCCACCACCTCGATGGCCTCGTCCATCGGCAGGAGTGCCGCCACGTCGTCATGTGTCAGAACGATCATCGCACCCGCTCCTGTTCCGTACCCCAGTCGGGGCCAGTGACGCTCAGCCCCAGAGCCTGTTCCAGCATGGAGATGTAGTCGCCGGGGCGAACGACGTAGGGAAAATGCCCGCCCCAGGTAAAGCGGTAGGCGGCCGAAGGGTTCAGCCGGGCGCGCACGGCCTTGCGCATCTCCGGCGGGATCAGCGGGTCGTCGTCGGCCTCCACGGTCAGGATGCGCTCGGAAGGCAGCGGCAGCGGCGGCAGTTCCG
>CBDUPF010000305.1:0-4643 GCA_965369035.1 uncultured Aliishimia sp. | reverse complement strand
CAAGGCCGTTAGAATTTGTTAGGTTTCGGAAATGTTGCGGAAAAAGTTGAGCTGCAGCATCATCAAAACATCCTTCGGGGAGAAGGATTCGCCGCAAGGCGAACTCGGCATGCGCGGCAAGCGCGAGCCAGGGGAGGAGACAGACTTGGTGACCACGCCATCCGGCGCCGATGGACTGCAGTCCATACCGGCGCTCTTGCATCGCAACGCGCAACGGTTCGCGGACAAGCCCGCCTACCGCGAGAAGGAATTCGGCATCTGGCAGTGCTGGACCTGGGCCGAGGTCGAAGCGGAGATCGAGGCGTTGGCGCTGGGCCTTCTGAACCTCGGCTGTAACAGGGGTGATTTCGTCGCCATTATCGGGCGCAACCGTCCTTACATGTACTGGACGATGGTCGCCGCGCAGATGGTCGGCGCCGTGCCGGTCCCGATCTACCAGGACAGCGTGGCCGAGGAGATGGCCTATGTCCTCGATCACTGTGGCGCGCGCTTCGCGGTCGTGAGCGACCAGGAGCAGGTCGACAAGGTGATCGAGATCCAAAGCCAGTTGCCGCAGTTCGAGCACATGATCTATCTCGACCCGCGGGGCTTGCGAAAGTACGACCACAGCCGCCTGCACCAGTTCAGCCACGTTCAGGACCAAGGCCGCGCGGCGCGGGAAGAGTTCGAACCGGAACTGCGTGTGCGCGAGGGGGAGCTCGACTACAACAGCACCTGTGTCATGCTCTATACCTCGGGCACCACCGGCAAGCCCAAGGGCGTGGTTCTGTCGAACCGCAACGTGATCGAGACGGCCAGGTCCTCGTCGGAATTCGACCATCTGCGCCAGGACGACGACATCCTCGCCTATCTGCCGATGGCCTGGGTGGGGGATTTCATCTTCTCGGTCGGACAGGCCTACTGGACCGGGTTCTGCACCAACTGCCCCGAAAGCGAAGACACGATGATGACCGATCTGCGCGAGATCGGGCCGACCTACTACTTCGCGCCGCCGCGGGTGTTCGAGACGCAGCTGACCCAGGTGATGATCCGGATGGAGGACGCGGGGCGCTTCAAGCAACGCATGTTCCACTACTTCATGGATCACGCGCGCAAGGTCGGGCCGGCATTGCTGGACGGCAAACCGGTGGGGCTCTGGGACCGGCTGAAGTACATGCTGGGCGAGCTTTGCGTCTATGGGCCGCTGAAGAACACGCTTGGTTTCTCTCGGGTGCGCGTGGGCTACACCGCAGGGGAGGCGATCGGGCCGGAGATCTTCGACTTCTACCGCTCTCTCGGGATCAACCTCAAGCAGCTCTACGGCCAGACCGAGGCCACCGTCTTCATCACGGCCCAGCCCGATGGGGAGGTACGCTCCGACACGGTCGGCGTGCCGTCCCCCGGGGTGGAGCTTCGGATCGACGAGAGCGGCGAGGTATACTACCGCAGTCCGGGCGTGTTCGTGGAGTACTACAAGAACGCGGACAGCACGGCGAGCACCAAGGACGCCGAAGGCTGGGTCGCCACCGGCGATGCCGGCTTCATCGAACCGGACACCGGGCACCTGCGGATCATCGACCGGGCCAAGGACGTGGGCAAGATGGCCGATGGCGCGATGTTCGCGCCCAAGTACGTCGAGAACAAGCTGAAGTTCTATCCCAACATTCTCGAGGCCGTGGTCTTTGGCAACGGCCGGACGGAATGCACCGCCTTCATCAACATCGACCTGAGCGCCGTGGGCAACTGGGCAGAGCGGAACAATATCGCCTATTCCTCCTACCAGGAACTGGCCGGCCATCCGCAGGTAATGGAAACGATCCAGAGCCACGTCGAAGAGGTGAACCGGTCCATCGCCGAGGACGAGATGTTGTCCGGCTGCCAGGTCCACAGATTCGTCGTGCTGCACAAGGAACTCGACGCCGACGATGGCGAACTGACCCGGACCCGAAAGGTGCGCCGCCGGATCATCGAGGAGAAATACGCCGATATCATCGCGGCGCTCTACGACGGGTCGGACAAGATTTCGACCACGACCGAAGTGACCTACGAGGACGGGCGGAAGGGCGCGATTTCGGCCACGCTCGAAATCCGGCGGGCCGCGGTGCTTCCCGTTTCACGGAAGATGGCGGCGGAATGACCCTGCTCCGAACCTCGGGCCCGGCACCTGTGGCGGGGGCGTTCGCGGGCCGTGCCGCACTTCTGGCAGGCCCGCTTGCTGCGCGTCGCGCCGCTACTGCGCCATCAGACGAAGATGAAGTGATCCGTGTTCGCCGAGAAGGCGCGGCTCACCGCCTGTGCTATTCGGAAGGATGTGCTGAACCCGCCGAAGTCGCGTTCGATCTGGCGCTGGGCTTCGGTGCGGGACAGTCCACGATGCTTGCAGTCCCGGGCGATCTTCAGCAGGCAGTTATGTTCACATTCAGAAAACATGTCCGCATTCCTCTTGCTGCTCGATATGCCCATCATAAGCCGAAAGAAGTTAATTTTTCGCTGCATCTGCAAAATGGAGGGGTAACCCATGCTTGATCAGGGCGCGGAAGGGTTCGTCACCGAAGACGGCCGCAAGATCGGCGGCGTGGTGATGGAAATGAAGAACATCACCCTGCGGTTCGGCGGCGTGGAGGCGATCAAGGACATTTCCTTCGACATTCGCGAGGGCGAGATCCGCGCCATCATCGGACCCAACGGCGCGGGGAAATCCTCGATGCTGAACGTGGTTTCGGGCTTCTATGTCCCGCAGGAGGGCGAGGTCTGGTACCGGGGTGCGAAGCGCCCGCCGATGAAGCCTTACGAGATCGCGCGGCAGGGCATCGCGCGCACCTTCCAGAACATCGCGCTGTTCGAGGGGATGTCCGTTCTCGACAATGTGATGACCGGCCGACTGACGCACATGAAGAAGGGGCTTTGGGCGCAGGCGGTGTGGAAATGGACCGGTGCGGAGGCCGAGGAGGTCGCCAACCGCGAAGTGGCCGAAAGGGTCATCGATTTCCTGGAGATCCAGGCGATCCGCAAGACGCCGGTCTCCCGCCTGCCCTACGGGTTGAAGAAGCGGGTGGAACTGGCACGCGCCCTCGCCGCCGAACCCACGATCCTTCTGCTCGATGAACCGATGGCCGGCATGAACGTGGAGGAGAAGGAGGACATGTGCCGCTTCATCCTGGACGTGAACGACGAGTTCGGGACCACCATCGCGCTGATCGAGCATGACATGGGCGTGGTCATGGACCTCTCCGACCGCGTGGTTGTGATGGACTACGGCAAGAAGATCGGCGACGGCACGCCGGACGAAGTGCGCAGCAACCCCGACGTGATCGACGCCTACCTGGGGGTGGCGCATGATTGAGATCGCGACTTACGCCATGTCCCCGACGTCACGCGCCGGTAGGGGCCAAGGTTACAGGGACGAAGGAGGCACGCTTGCTATGATTGCGGAAACCCCCGCACAGTGGGAGGGACCCCATGCCTGATCAACTCATATTCGCGATGGAAGTGACGCTGAACGGGCTGATGGCCGGGGTGCTCTATGCGCTGGTGGCACTTGGCTTCGTGCTGATCTACAAGGCGTCCGGCATCTTCAACTATGCGCAGGGCGTGATGGCGCTTTTCGCGGCGATGACACTGGTGGGGATCCAGAACGGGCAGGTTCCGTTCGCACATCTCATCAACGCGATGTTCGGCGCGGACCTGCATTACTTCGGCTGGTCGCTCAATTCGGTGGTCGCGATCCTGTTCACCATCGTGGTGATGGTGGCGCTGGCCTGGGCGGTGCAGCAGTTCGTCTTCCGTCACCTCATCGGGCAGGAACCGATCATCCTCTTCATGGCGACGATCGGGCTGGCCTACTTCCTCGAAGGGGTGGCCGATCTGATGTGGGGGTCCGAGATCAAGACGCTGAATGTCTGCGTCGCGGGCGAGCTCTGCCTGCCGCAGGGGATCAACGTCGCCATCGACGAGCTCACCTACAACATCTTCGGTTACGGCTTCTTCATCGACAACCTGGACATCACGGCGACCATCGTGGCCGGGCTGCTGGTGGCGGCGCTGATCGTGTTCGCGCAATACACCAAGCAGGGCCGCGCCATGCGGGCGGTGGCGGACGACCACCAGGCGGCGTTGAGCGTCGGCGTGTCGCTGAACTTCATCTGGGTGCTGGTGTGGTCCGTCGCGGGGTTCGTGGCGCTGGTCGCGGGCATCATGTGGGGCGCGAAATCGGGCGTGCAGTTCTCCCTGTCGCTGATCGCGCTCAAGGCTCTGCCGGTGCTGATGCTGGGCGGCTTCACCTCCATTCCCGGGGCCATCGTCGGCGGGCTCATCATCGGGGTGGGCGAGAAGCTGTTCGAATTCCTGGTCGGCCCGCTGATCGGGGGCGCGACGGAGAACTGGTTCGCCTACGTTCTGGCGTTGATCTTCCTGGTGTTCCGACCCCAGGGGCTGTTCGGGGAGAAGATCATTGAACGTGTGTAAGCGCCGTTCCGAGCGGGGCGACCCCATGTCGCTGCGCGCCATGAGACCCGCCCGCCCGGAACCTTCGCCGGTGGGCCCTGTCATGAATTCGGGAGTGTACGATGTTCTATCGTGAGGCAGGCGATTTCAAGACGTCCTATGTGGAAGACAGCCAGACCTTCCCGATCAAGTTCGACCGCTATCGCTACTATGTCGTGCTG
>CBDUPF010000304.1:0-4677 GCA_965369035.1 uncultured Aliishimia sp. | reverse complement strand
TTCACGCGTCCGGCCGGACTGGATCCGGCCGCGGCATCAGGTGCTACTGGTCCAGGAAACTGCGCAGCTTGCGGCTGCGGCTGGGGTGCTTGAGCTTGCGCAGCGCCTTGGCCTCGATCTGCCGGATCCGTTCGCGGGTCACGCTGAACTGCTGACCGACCTCCTCCAGCGTGTGGTCGGTGTTCATTCCGATGCCGAAGCGCATCCGCAGCACCCGTTCCTCGCGCGGGGTCAGCGAGGCCAGAACACGCGTCGTCGTCTCCTTCAGGTTCTCCTGAATGGCCGAGTCCAGCGGCAGGACAGCGTTCTTGTCCTCGATGAAATCGCCCAGCTGGCTGTCTTCCTCGTCGCCGATGGGCGTTTCGAGGCTGATCGGTTCCTTGGCGATCTTCATCACCTTGCGAACCTTTTCCAGCGGCATCTGCAGCTTTTCGGCCAGCTCCTCCGGGGTGGGTTCGCGGCCGATCTCGTGCAGCATCTGGCGGCCGGTCCGCACCAGCTTGTTGATCGTCTCGATCATGTGCACGGGGATCCGGATCGTGCGGGCCTGGTCCGCGATGGACCGGGTGATCGCCTGGCGGATCCACCATGTCGCGTAGGTGGAGAACTTGTAGCCGCGGCGATACTCGAACTTGTCGACAGCCTTCATCAGGCCGATGTTGCCTTCCTGGATCAGGTCGAGGAATTGCAGACCGCGGTTGGTGTATTTCTTCGCGATGGAGATCACGAGGCGCAGGTTGGCCTCCACCATCTCCTTCTTGGCCTGCCGGGCTTCCTTCTCGCCCTTCTGCACCTGGCCGACAATGCGCCGGAATTCGGAGATGTCGAGACCCACGTACTGACCGACCTGCGCCATGTCCGCGCGCAACTCCTCCACCTTCTCGGGTGCGCGTTCGATGAACATCTGCCAGCCACGCCCGGTCCGCGCCGCCATGTCGGCCATCCAGTTCGGATCCAGTTCGCGTCCGCGATAGGCGTCGATGAACTCCCGGCGGTTGATCCGTGCCTGGTCCGCCAGCTTCACCATGGAACTGTCGATCTGCATGATCCGACGGTTGATGCCGTAAAGCTGGTCGATCAGCGCTTCGATCCGGTTGTTGTGCAGGTGCAGTTCGTTGACGAGGTCGACGATCTCCTGCCGCAGCTTCTGGTAGCGCTTCTCCTCCGTCTCGGAGAAGGAGTCGTCTTCGTTCAGCGTGGCACTGATCCGGCTGTCCTGCATTTCGGACAGGTCGATGTAATCCTCCGCGATGCGGTCGAGCATTTCGAGAACGCGCGGCTTCAGCGCGGCCTCCATCGCCGCCAGCGACATGTTCGCCTGATCATCTTCATCGTCATCATCCTCGACAACGATGGGATTGCCGTCGGCATCGAGTTCCGGGCTGCTCTCGCCTTCGGTTTTCGCCGGTGCCTCCGCGGTTGCCGAGTCGATCACCGGTTCCTGGACGTCGCCTTCCTCGTCGAGCTGATTGCCGAAGGTCGCCTCGAGGTCGATCACGTCCCGCAGCAGGATGTCCTCGCTCAGCAGTTCGTCGCGCCAGATCGTGATCGCCTGGAAGGTCAGCGGGCTTTCGCACAGACCCGCGATCATCGTGTTCCGGCCCGCCTCGATCCGCTTGGCGATGGCGATCTCGCCCTCGCGGGACAGCAGCTCCACCGATCCCATCTCGCGCAGGTACATGCGCACCGGATCGTCCGTACGGTCGAGCTTTTCCTGGCCGGTGGATCCCAGCGTCAGGTCGCGCGTGCTTTCGGTGGTTGCAACCTCGGTGGAGCCCTTCTGCTCCTCCTCCTCGGCCTCGTCATCCTCGATCACGTTGATGCCCATTTCGCTGAGCATCGACATCACGTCCTCGATCTGCTCCGACGACACCTGGTCCGGCGGCAGGACCGTGTTGAGCTGATCGTAGGTGATGTAGCCCTTTTCGCGCGCCTCGGAGATCATCTTCTTGACCGCCGCCTGGCTCATGTCGAGCGAGATTTCCTGTTCGCCCACGTCGCTCTTGCTGTCGTCGGTGTCCTTGGCGGCCATGCAGTTCTCCTCACGCGCACTGAAGGATGAAGTTCGATTCGTTAAACGCGAATCATCCCCTGATTCGGGCGATTCGGCCACCCGTTTGCCATTGTTTTCTCAAGTTTTCCTGACCAGTGAGGACTTAGCGCCCCGTTTTCGAAAATCGAATCGACTCCAGGAGGGTGTCCAGTGACTTCCGTTCATCACGACTGATCTGCGCTCCGTTGGCCGCCAGGTCATATTCCGTTCTATCCTCGTGGCCCGCGGCCTGTGCCCGTTGCACGGCATCGGCAGCCTCCCGCAGCCGCCAGGTGAGCGTTTCGGCATCACTGACGGCGAGTTCCTCCTGTGCCTCCGCGACTTCCGCCGCAAGGCCCCGGGCGGCGGCGAGCTTGGCGAGCTCTTCCGTCACGGTCATGCGCGCCATTTCCGCATCGCCCGGATGGCGAAGACACGGGGTTATGGTGAGATGGGCTTGCGAAAAGAAGCTGTCAAGGGCATCCGCTCCGATCGTTTCCATCACCCGCTCGGGGATCGCCGCCCCTTGGTCGAGATGGCGCAGCACGGCCTCGCGGATCGCCGCAAGGTCGGCGCGCTGACACTGGAGCATCTCGATCCCGCTCTCGAATTCCGCAGCGATCTCGGGACAGCGCAGGACGGCGGCCAGGATGACCGCTTCGCGCAGATGCTCGGACACCTGATCCGGTCCCGCCGCCAAGACCGATGCGCGCGTCGACGGGTGGGCCATGGGCGGCTCGCGCCAGCCGCGCCGCTGCCGGGTGTCGCGCTTGGGCTGGGCCTTGCGGAACAGCTGCCATCGCAGTTCCCTGATCGCCTCGCCGTAGTGCTTGCGGATCGAAGGGTCGCGGATGAGCCGGATCTTTTCGCGCAACGCCTTGTCGAGCGCTGCCTTGCGCTCCGGGCTGTCGAAGTTGCGCTCCGCGGTCTCGCGTTGCCAGAGCAGATGCACCATCGGCATGGCCTGCTCCAGCACCTTGCGGACGGCATCGGGCCCTTCGCTTCGGATCAGGTCGTCGGGGTCCAGTCCCTGCGGCATGATCGCGAACCGCAGCGACTTGCCCGCCTCCAGCAACGGCAGGGCCAGGTCGACGACCCGCAACGCCGCGCGCAGCCCGGCCTCGTCCCCGTCGAGTGCGATGATCGGCTCGTCGGAAATTCGCCACAGCATGGCCAGCTGATGCTCCGTCACAGCCGTCCCCAGCGGGGCGACGGACGCTCGGAACCCCGCCTCGGAAAGCGCGATCACGTCCATGTACCCCTCGGCCACGACCAATGGTTGGCCCTTTCCCGACGCCTCGCGCGCCGGGCCGTGGTTGTAGAGGCTGCGGCCCTTGTCGAAGAGCTCCGTTTCCGGTGAATTCAGGTACTTGGCCTGGTCATTCGGGTCCATCGCACGACCGCCGAACGCGATGCAGCGGCCCCGGGCGTCCCGGATCGGAAACATGATCCGCCCCCGGAACGTATCGTAGGTTTTGCCGCCCTTCTGACTGGGCTTGGCCAGACCCGCGTCCAGAATCAGGTCGTCGGCGACACCCTTTTCCTTCAGATGATCCCAAAGGCCTTGCCACGCGTCCTGCGCGAATCCGATTTCCCACCGGTCCTGCGCCGCCTCGCCAAGCCCGCGACCCGCGAGATAGTCCCGCGCCGCGGCACCCGCTCCGCTGCGCAACTGGAGGCGGAAATGACGCACCGCCATTTCCATCACCTCGGCCAATTCGCTGCGCCGGTCGGCCTTCTCCTGCGCCTTCGGATCGCGCGCGGGCATCGTCATCCCGGCCTCGCGCGCCAGGATCTCCACCGCCTCCATGAAGTTGACGTTCTCGGTCTCCCGCACGAAGGAGATCGCATCCCCCTTCGCGTGGCAGCCGAAGCAATAGTAATAGCCTTCCTTGTCGTTGACATGGAAGGATGGGGTCTTTTCCTGGTGGAACGGGCATGGCGCCCACATGTCGCCATGGGCCGGATTCGACTTGCGCTGATCCCAGGTCACCTTGCGGCCGACCACCTGCGCGATGCTCAGGCGGTTGCGCAATTCATCAAGGAAACCGGGCGGCAGGCTCATGCCCGCAGTATCGGCCCCGTCACGTCAGGAGTCCATCGTCCGCGTCAGTTCCCGACGGAGTTTTTCATGGCCTGAATCTGTTCGTAGTTCTGCAGGCAGGTCGCCTTCGTCTGCGCCGCGAGATCGACCTTCTTCAGGTCGCGCCGCTTGATCGAATAGACGTATTCGGTCGCCGCCGGCAGCGCGTTGGACACCCCGGCCGGCCAGTCGGGATTCTGCGCAATCAGCTTTTCGGCCACCTTGTTCTTGCGCACCCGGTCGAGCCGAGCGGCCTGCACGGCGCCCATCAGTTCGGCCTGGAACGCGCAGTCCGCCTGCTTCTCCGCTTCGGTTGCCGACATGGCGGGTGCGGCGAGGCCCAGCCCCGCCAGAAACATCAGAGTTCGAAACATTGCCTGTCCTTTTTCTGCCTGTTCCCGGAGACTATAACGACCACGGACGCGGCTGCCACCCCCCAGTCCCCCGGAACGGCCAACCGGCGCTCGAGGGTCCGGGGGCGCAAGCCCCCGGGGCCTGCGTGGCCCGAACGCGAAAGGATCACGTGCGCGCGGCACCGCGCGCGCCGGTCAGGTCCGGGCCG
>CBDUPF010000303.1:0-4699 GCA_965369035.1 uncultured Aliishimia sp. | reverse complement strand
AAGCCGGAGGATCTGGCGGGCATGAAGATCCGCGGCGGGTCGCGCATGGTGTCGAGCCTGATGGAAAAGATCGGCGCGACCCCGGTGGGAATGCCGGTGACGCAGATCCCCGAGGCGTTGTCCAAAGGCGTGATCGACGGGGCGACGATCCCGTGGGAGGTGACGACGGCGCTGAAGGTGTCGGAACTGGTCAGCAACCACACAGAGTTCGAGGGGCCGGCGATCTACAACCTGACTTTCGTGCTCGCGATGAACAAGGATCGCTACGACAGCCTGCCGGACGACCTGCGCGCGGTGATCGACGCCAATTCCGGGCTCGATTTCAGCGTCTTCGCCGGTGGCACGATGGCCGATGCGGATGGCCCGGCACGCGCGAGGGCGGTCGAGCTGGGCAACAACATCGTGACCGTGTCGGAAGAGGACGCCAAGACCTGGGAAGAGCTGGCGCGTCCCGTCTACGATGACTGGATCGCGGATGTGGCCACCAAGGGCATCGACGGGCAGGCTCTGATCGACGAGGCCCGCGCCCTGATGCAGAAATACTCGGACAGCAATTGACATGAGCGTGGACAGATTGTCCGCGCCGCACGACAGGTGAACCAAAGGGAGGACACCGATGACCAAACGCAGAACGCTTCTGGGCATTATCGGAGCCGCAGCCGTGGCGCTGGGCCTGCCGGCAACGCAGGCGCAAGCGCAGGAGGTGACTCTGACGCTGCACCAGTTCCTGCCAGCACAGGCCAACGTGCCGAAGCTGATCCTGGACGTCTGGGCGCAGAACGTGATGGATGCCTCGGACGGGCGGATCAAGATCGACAGCTACCCGTCGATGCAGCTTGGCGGCAAGCCGCCCGAGTTGATGGACCAGGCCATCGAGGGCGTGGCGGACATCGTCTGGACCGTGGTCGGGTATACCCCCGGCCGCTACCCGTCGACCGAGGTCTTCGAACTGCCCTTCATGATGACCAATGCCCGCGCCGTCTCCCACGCCTACTGGGAGATGTTCGAGACGCACATGAAGGACACGGAATTCAAGGACGTCCACATTCTGGGCACCTGGGTCCATGGGCCGGGCATGATCCACGTCAACAAGGAAGTCCGCCTGCCCGGGGATCTGGCCGGGCTGAAAATCCGCGGCGGGTCGCGGTCCATCAACTCGCTGCTCGAGGAGCTCGGGGCCGAACCGGTGGGGATGCCCGTTCCCGCCGTGACCGAGGGGCTGTCGAAGGGCGTGATCGACGGCACCACCATCCCGTGGGAAGTGACCTCCGCGCTCAAGGTTCCGGAACTGGTCAGCAACCACACCGAATTCGACGGTGCCGCGCTTTACACGCTGACTTTCGTTCTGGCGATGAACAAGGACCGCTACGACAGCCTGCCCGATGACCTCAAACAGGTGATCGACGACAATTCCGGGCTGGAATTTTCCGTCTTTGCCGGCGGCACGCAGGCCGATGCCGACGGCCCGGCGCGCCAGATCGCCGTGGATCGCGGCAACAACATCATCACCGTCTCGGGCGAGGATCTCGACGCGTGGAAGGCCGCGGCGCAACCGATCTACGAAGCGTGGGTCGCCGATATGGAGTCCAACGGGTATGACGGCCAGGCGCTCATCGACGAAGCCCGCGAACTGATCGCGAAACACACGCCGGAATACGAATAGAGCCGGCGACAACGGGCCGGGGCGTGCGGCGCGGACATCACGCGCCCCGGCCGACATCGGGGGACACGGGATCGCATGCAACGCCTCGCGACATGGATCGCACATATCGCCGCGTTGATCGGCGGACTCGTACTGATCGCCATCATCCTGCTGACCTGCACCTCCATCGCGGGACGGACAGTGGGTCTGGGCGAGATCAGCGGGACCTACGAAATCCTCGAGGCTGGCGTGGCTTTTGCGATCTTCAGCTTCTTTCCGATCTGCCAGCTCTACGGCGCGCACGCGACGGTCGATGTCTTCACCTCCGGGCTCGGCGAGCGCCCGCTGGCGTGGCTCGCGGCCTTCTGGGAAGTGGTCCTGTCGGCGGTCATCCTGTTTCTCAGCTGGCGGCTCTATGGCGGGCTGGAACGGTATCTGGGCAACGGTGAAACCACGCTCTTTCTGCAATTCCCGGTGTGGTGGTCCTATGCGGCCAGTTTCGCGGCGTCGGTCGTGGCCTGCCTTATCGCGATCTATTGTGCCGCCGCCCGGATCGTCCAGGCGGTGACCGGCCGGTCCAACCTGCCCGGAGAGGCGATCTAGTGGGGGCCGTCCTCGACCTTCTGCCCTTCGCGGAGATGAGCCGGGCCGAATTGGGATACTGGTCCTTCGGGATCCTGCTGCTGATGATCTTCCTGCGCGCGCCGATCGGGTTGGCGATGCTGCTGATCGGTTTCGGCGGCTGGTACTACGCGATGAACGGCAACCCGGTGCCGCTGCTCAACAAGCTGAAATCGGAAACCTACACCACCTTTTCCAGCTACTCGCTGTCGATCGTGCCGATGTTCCTGCTGATGGGCCAGTTCGCGACGCTCTCGGGCATGTCGAAATCGCTGTTCGGCGCAGCGGAAAGCTTTCTTGGCCACCGCAAGGGCGGGGTAGCGATGGCCTCGGTCGGGGCCTGCGCGGGCTTTGGCGCCATCTGTGGCTCGTCACTGGCGACCGCCGCCACCATGGGGCGCACGGCGCTGCCGGAATTGCGGCGCTACGGGTATTCCGGCGGCTTCTCCACGGCGACGCTCGCGGCGGGCGGCACGCTGGGCATCCTGATCCCGCCGTCGGTGATTCTCGTGATCTACGCGATCATCACCGAGCAGAATATCGCCAAGCTCTTTCTGGCCGCCTTCGTGCCGGGCATCCTCGCCGCCATCGGCTACATGCTGACGATCCGGCTCTACGTGTCGCTCTATCCCGACCGGGCAGGCGTGCGTGACCGCCAGCCATGGTCCGAACGCTGGGTGGCGCTGGGCGAGACCTGGCCCGTGCTGGTGATCTTCGGCCTCGTGGTGGGTGGCATCTATACCGGGATCTTCACTCCGACCGAAGGCGCGGCGGTGGGCGCGCTCGGGACCGGCACCGCCGCCCTGCTGTCGGGTTCGCTCAATTGGCAGGTGCTGAAGGAAAGCCTCTTCGGCACCGCCAAGACGACCGCGATGATCTTTTTCATCGTCCTGGGCGCGGGGGTCTACAACTCCTTTCTCGCACTGTCGGGCGTGCCGCAATCGATGGCGGAATACGTGGTCACGCAAGGCTTCTCGCCGTGGTTCGTGCTGTCTCTGATCCTGCTCTTCTATCTCGTATTCGGCTGCGTGATGGACAGCCTCAGCATGGTTCTGCTGACGGTTCCGATCTTCTTCCCGATGATCATCGAGATGAATGGCGGCGAGTACGTCGCTGCCGACGGCAGCGGGTTCGGGATGTCGCCGGAACATCTGGCGATCTGGTTCGGCATTCTCGTGCTGATCGTGGTCGAGGTCGGGCTGATCACGCCACCCGTGGGGCTGAACCTCTTCATCATCAACGCGATGGAGCGGGAGACGCCGATGACCGAAACCTACAAGGCCGTCATCTTTTTCGTCGCCTCGGACATCATGCGGGTGATCATCCTCGTGCTGTTCCCGATCATAACGCTCTTCCCGCTGATCCTCCTGCCGCAATAGGCACATAGGGGCGCACATGGCGAAACGCATCGACAGAGACGGCATTCTCCTCCGAGCGCGGGCGCCTTGGGCGATTGCGGGCGCAGGGGCGGTTGGGGATTTCCACCATGTCTGAACCCTGGTCGTGGACTGCGCTGGAAACCGCGCGGCGGGTAAGCTCCGGCGATGTATCGGCGCGCGAGGTTGCCGAGGCCGCACTTGAGCGTATCGCGCAGGTCGAGCCGCGGATCAACGCGCTGAGCGAGGTGACGGAAGACATCGCGCTCGACGCGGCGGATGCCGTCGACCGGGCGCGGGCCCGGGGGGAGAGGCCGGGTCCCCTCGCCGGGGTGCCGGTCACGACCAAGAACAACATCGACCAGGCTGGCACGCGGAACACAGGCGGGGTCGCCGCGTCCAAGGACAACCTGTGCGGCGAGGACAGTCCTCTCGTCGCCAATCTCAAGGCGGCCGGCGCGGTGATCGTGGGACGGACGAACGTGCCGGCCTTTTCCTTCCGTTGGTTTACCGACACCGACCTGCACGGGCGTACCCTGAACCCGCACGGCCGCCATCTGTCGCCCGGCGGTTCGTCCGGCGGTGCCGGAGCTGCACTGGCCGCGGGCATCGGCGCGTTGGCGCATGGCAACGATATCGGCGGATCGATACGGCATCCCGCGCATGTGAACGGCGTCGTCGGCCTGCGCCCGACCGTGGGGCGGGTCCCGTCCTATGTGCCTTCCGGCGGTGGTCTGCGAGCGATGACCTCGCAGATGATCACGGCGGATGGACCCATGGCGCGGTCGGTCGCGGACCTGGCGGCGGGCGTGAACGCGATGGCGGCGCGCGATCCGCGTGACCCGCAGCAGGTCCCGGCGCCACCAGTCGCTCCGGCCGCCTTGCCGGACCGCGTCGGCCTCGTGCGGGCGTCGGACCTGGGCAAGCCCGCCCCGGAGGTCGATGCGGCCCTCACCCGTGCGGCACGGGCGCTCGAGCAGGCGGGGTGCGCAGTGGAGGAAGTCGCACTGCCCCGCTTCGCCGACGCCTGCCGGATCTGGGAGCGGCTGGTGTTTCACGC
>CBDUPF010000302.1:0-4707 GCA_965369035.1 uncultured Aliishimia sp. | reverse complement strand
ATCCTGCTCGACCCGGCAGGTGTGCGAAAGATGTTGCCCTACCTCGATTTCGACCAGACCCGGTTCCCGATCTTCGGCGGGCTCTACCACCCTCGCGGCGGGACGGCTCGGCACGACGCGGTGGCCTGGGGCTACGCGCGCTCGGCCGACAGGCGCGGGGTGGACCTGATCCAGCAATGCGAAGTCACCGGCATCGATATCGAAAACGGCAAGGTGACGGGCGTGCAGACCACGCGCGGGGCGATCCGGGCAAAGCGCGTCGCGATGATGGCCGCGGGCCGGTCGGGGCAGGTGGCCGCGATGGCCGGGATGCGGCTGCCCATCGAGAGCCACGTGCTGCAAGCCTTCGTGACCGAAGGGCTGAAGCCTTGCATCGACACGGTCGTGACCTATGGTGCGGGCCATTTCTATATCAGCCAGTCGGACAAGGGCGGGCTCGTCTTCGGCGGCGATCTGGACATGTACGCCTCCTATGCCGCGCGGGGGAACCTGCCGATGGTCGAGCACGTGGCAGAGGCCGCGATGACGCTGATGCCGATGATCGGCAAGGCGAAGATGCTGCGCAGTTGGGGCGGGATCATGGACATGTCGCCCGACGGCTCGCCCATCATCGACCGTACGCCGGTGGATGGTCTCTTCGTCTCCTGCGGCTGGTGCTACGGCGGGTTCAAGGCGGTGCCGGCCGGCGGCCACGTGATGGCGCATCTGCTGGCCACGGATCAGTACCACCCGGCGGCCACGAGGTTCCGGCTGGATCGGTTCCGCACGGGGCGCGGTATCATGGACGAGGAGGCCACGGGGTCTCAGCACAACCTGCACTGATGGACGGGGACGCGGAATTCGACGTGGGCGAAGTGAGAATGGATCGGATCAAGACAGCGGAAACCTGCAATGCGGATTGATTGCCCGATTTGCGGCGCCCGGGACCGGCGCGAGTTCTACTATCAGGGCGCGGCGGTGGCGCTCCACCGGCCCGATCCGGACGCGGGGTCGCAGGCATGGGACGATTACATGCATCTGCGCGAGAACCCGCCCGGTTGGCACGACGAGCTGTGGCAGCACGAGGCCGGCTGCGGTGCGTGGTTGGTCGTGCGCCGCAACCTGAGTTCCCACGAAATCGACACGGTCACCTTGGCCGCGGATGCGCAGGGGGCGGCGGAATGAGGATCCACGGGCGGGGTCTCGTCAATCACGGCGTGCCGGTCTCCTTCACCTTCGACGGGAACCGCTACGAGGGGCTGGCGGGCGACACGCTGGCCTCGGCCCTGCTGGCCAACGGAATCCGGCTGGTGGGGCGGTCCTTCAAGTATCATCGCCCGCGGGGCATCTGGTCTGCCGGGTCGGAGGAGCCCAATGCGCTTGTCACCGTGGGCAGCGGTGCGGGCGCGGAGCCGAACATCCGAGCCACGATGCAGGAGATCTACAACGGTCTCGAGGCCACGAGCCAGAACCGCTGGCCGAGCCTCGCCTTCGACGTGCTGGGTATCAACGATCTCGCCGCGCCGTTCCTGGGCGCGGGCTTCTATTACAAGACCTTCATGTGGCCGAAGCCGTTCTGGGAAAAGGTCTACGAGCCCTTCATCCGCCGCGCCGCCGGTCTGGGCGCGCTATCGGGCCGGCCCAATCCGGACAAGTACGACAAGGGCTATCTCTTCTGCGACCTGCTGGTGATCGGCGCGGGGCCGACCGGGCTCATGGCGGCGCTTGCGGCCGGGCGCGCCGGTGCGGACGTGATCCTGGCGGACGAGGATTCGCGCATGGGCGGGCGGTTGTTGTCCGAAAGCCACGAGGTGGGCGGGATGCCGGGACACCTCTGGGTCGAGGAGATTCTGGAAGAGCTCGACAGCCTGCCCAACGTGCGCCGGATGAAGCGCACGACGGTGACCGGGGCCTATGATCAGGGCGTTTACGGCGCGCTGGAACGCGTGGGCCACCACCGCAAGATTCGCGGCGACGGCGCGCCGCTCGAGACCTTCTGGCGGATCACGGCCAAGGCCGCCGTGCTGGCTGCGGGCGCAATCGAACGGGGCATCGCGTTTCGCAACAACGACCGGCCCGGCGTGATGCAGGCCGGTGCCGTGCGCGCCTATCTCAACCGCTGGGGGGTGTCTCCGGGCAAGACTGTCACAGTCTTCGGCAACAACGACGATGCGCATCGTACGGCCCATGATCTGGCGGAGGCCGGGGTGCATGTGGCCGCCGTTATCGACAGCCGCCGCGATGCAGGGATCTCCGGCGCTTTCCCGGTCTACGCCGGCTCCGTGGTCAGCGCGGCCTCGGGAGGCAAGGCGCTGGAGGCGATCACCGTGCGGACCGGGCAGAAGAGCGAACAGATCGCCACCGATTGCCTCGCCGTCTCGGGCGGCTGGAACCCGACCGTTCACCTGACCTGCCACATGGGCGGGCGTCCGGACTGGTCGGAGGAAATAGCCTCCTTCGTGCCGAAGCCCGGCGCGGTCCCCGGATTGTTCGCGGCGGGCGCCTGCAACGGCGTGATGTCGACTGCCCGGTGCCTCGCTGCCGGAGTGAAGGCAGCCGAAGCGGCGCTGGACATCACCGCGAAAGTGGATCTGCCGGAGGCGGAGGATGATCCCTATCGTCTCAGCCCGCTCTGGGCGGTGCCGGGCAAGGGGCGCGCCTGGCTCGATTTCCAGAACGATGTGAGCGTCAAGGACGTGAAGCAGGCCGCGACGGAGAACTATCGCTCGGTCGAGCACATGAAACGCTACACCACGCAAGGCATGGCCACGGACCAGGGCAAGAACTCCAACATGCAGGCGCTGGCCGTGCTGGCCGACGCCACCGGGCGGGGTATTCCGGAGACGGGCACGACGACGTATCGCCCGCCTTTCGTGCCGGTGTCGATGGCGGCGCTGGGCGCGGGCGCGCAAGGCAAGGGCTTTGCGCCGGAGCGGTTGACCACGAGCCATGAGGTTTCGGTGGAAATGGGCGCGCCGATGATCACGGCCGGGCTCTGGTACCGGCCGAGTTACTTCCCGCGGGCCGGCGAGACGACCTGGCGCGAAAGCTGCGACCGCGAAGTGGGCCATGTGCGCGAGGCGGTGGGCGTCTGCGATGTCTCCACTCTGGGCAAGATCGACATTCAGGGGCCCGACGCGGCAAAGCTGCTGGATTTCGTCTACACCGGCATGTTTTCCACGCTGAAGGTGGGGCGCGTGCGCTACGGGCTCATGCTGCGCGAAGACGGGCATGTCATGGACGACGGCACGACCGCGCGCTGGGGTGACAGTCATTACGTCATGACGACCACGACCGCGGCGGCAGGACAGGTGATGCGGCACCTGGAATTCGTCACGCAGTGCCTGCGTCCGGACTGGGACGTGCGGATCGTCTCGGTGACCGAGCAATGGGCGCAATTCGCGGTGGCCGGGCCGAAATCGCGGGACTTGCTGAACGGCCTTCTCGGCGAGGCGATCGACAACGACAGCTTCCCCTTCATGGCCTGCGGAGCGGTGGAGGTGGCAGGCATCGCGGGGCGGCTCTTCCGGATCTCGTTCTCGGGCGAACATGCCTATGAGGTCGCGGTGCCGAGCCGGTATGGCGAGAGCCTCTTCAGGCTCCTGGTCGAGCGGGCCGAGGCGATGGGCGGTGGTGCCTACGGGATGGAGGCGCTGAACGCGCTGCGCCTCGAGAAGGGGTTCATCACCCATTCGGAGATTACCGGCCGCGTGACCGCTTTCGACTGTCACATGGATCGGATGGTGTCGGAAAAGAAGGACTGCATCGGCAAGACAATGTCGCAGCGCGAGGGGCTGCGCGACCCGGACCGGGAACGGCTCGTCGGGCTGAAGGCGCTGGGAACCGTCAAGCAGCTGACGGCGGGCGCGCATCTTTTCAACGAAGGCGATCCGGCCCACCGTGTGCATGACCAGGGTTACATCACGTCGGTCGGATGGTCCCCGGCGCTGGAGCGCTACGTCGCGCTGGGTTTCGTGCGTGGCGGCATGGCACGCAAGGGGGACCGGCTGCGCATGGTCGATCACGTGCGACGGCTGGAGACCACCGTCGAAGTCGTGGAGCCGGTCCAGTTCGATCCGGAAGGAGGGCGCGTCCGTGGCTGAACTCGTCGCGAAATCACCCTGTGCGGGGCTGTTGCCGTTGAAAATCGGTGCGCAAACGGCGGAAGAAGTGGATCTGGGCAGGCTGACATCGGTCATGGCGTACCGGGGTCGGGAAAACGCCGTGGCCGATGCGTTGAAGGCGCAACACGACGTTGCCCTCCCGCGTCCGAACCGGGCGACGGGCCGCGACGGTTGCCGCGTCATCTGGTTCGGGCGGGGGCAGGTGATGCTGGCGGGACCCGCGCCGGACCCGTCGCTGGCCGATCTTGCCGCGCTGGCCGATCAAGGCGACGCCTGGGCCTGCGTAACGCTTGCGGGGCCCGGATCGGAGGACGTGCTGGCGCGGCTGGTGCCGGTGGACCTGCGGGCGGGTGCCTTCAAGACAGGCCATACGGCGCGTACCATGATCCAGCACATGAACGCGTCGGTAACCCGGTTGGGGTCGGAGCGCTTTCTGCTGATGGTGTTCCGGTCCATGGCCGCGACGCTGGTGCACGACTTGAAGGGCGCCATGGAAACCGTCGCGGCCCGGACCTGACCGGCGCGCGCGGTGCCGCGCGCACGTGATCCGTTCGCGTTCGGGCCACGCAGGCCCCGGGGGCTTGCGCCCCCGGACCCTCGAGCG
>CBDUPF010000301.1:0-4719 GCA_965369035.1 uncultured Aliishimia sp. | reverse complement strand
GGGTGATCCCCAGCGAGCGTGCGGCTTGCGTGTTGGGCACCACGCCGTGGTGCAGGAACACCGTATCACAGGCGATGCGGTGCGTCTGGCTCCCTCGGGAAAACCTCACCGCCTCGGCCTTGTCGGCACCCTCGATCACGATGCCGGTCGCACCGGTGTAGCGCGGAACCCGCGCGCGGGTGATCTCGACCAGCATCTTGAGCCCTTTCAGCATGTAGGGCCAGCCTCGCAGCGCGCCGCCAACATGCCGTGCGGCGCGGATCAGGTCGGCCCGCGTCTGGGTCTCGACCATCGCTGCGGGTGGCGTGCCGGCACGGACCATTTGCGCCGCGATCAGATAGAGCAGCGGTCCGGAGCCCACGAGCACGGCGCGCCGCGCCAGAACACCCGATTGCTTGAGCAGGATCTGCCCGGCGCCGGCCGTCATGACGCCCGGCAAGGTCCATCCCGGCAGCGGCATGGGCCTCTCCAGCGCACCGGTGGCGAGAAGGATGCGTTCGGCGGCGAGCTGCGCACCGGACCCGTCTTTCGTGTAGGAAATCCGGAACCCATCCTCGATGGCCCAAACCACGGCGCCAGAGACGAGATCAATCGCGTCATCGCGCAGCCCGGCGGTCAGCCTGGCCCCGTCGGTGTAGTCCTTGCCGAGAATATGACCACGCAACGCGGCGACCCGGTCCACATCGCGGTAGATTTGCCCGCCCGGGCGCGGTTGTTCGTCCAGAATGGTGACGCCAAGACCCAACTCGGCCGCCTTGGCCGCGGCCGCCATTCCGGCGGGGCCCGCGCCGATCACGACAAGATCACGCCTGGTCATCTTGCGCCCCCACGACTTGCTGGCTGGTGATCTCAAGGCCTTGCGTGACCTCCATCATGCACGCCTGTCGCACAACGCCATCCACGTCCACGAGGCAATCAAAGCACGCACCCATCATGCAGAAGGGTCCCCGCGGGGCACCCGAGACGGGCGTGGTTCGGAACACAGTCACACCGGCGGCGAGCAGTGCCGCGGCCAGGTTGGCACCTTCGGGCAAGTCATGGGACGCGCCGTCGAAGGTCACCTGCACGCGAGGCGCATCGTCCAATTCAAGAAACGGCGAAGCGGGATTCACTGAACACCTCCAGATCGGGCGCGGCCCCGGTGCCTTCCAGCCAGTCCGGCAGAAGGCGTGCGTGAGCGGCGGCCAGGGTTATGCCGCTGTGGCATGTCACGAGATAGGCGCCGGGCATGTCCGGGCTTTCCTGGTAGATCGGCAGCCCGTCCGGTGACAGGACACGAAGCGCGCCCCAGGACCGGACCAGCTGTGCCTTGGCGAGCGCGGGATAGGCAGCGATGGCTTCGGCGGCAAGGCCGGACAGCCCGGGTTGCGTGACACGGTCGTCGAGACCCACTTCCTCGTTCGTCGCTCCGATCTGAATGCCGCCTTCGTCCACTTGCCGCGCGATCAGCGACGGACGATTGATCAGTTTCGGCAGCTTTTCGGTGATCAGGACCTGACCGCGCTGCGGGCGGATCGGTGCCTTGAACCCCAGTTTCGGACCGAGTTCGGTCGCGCCCAGTCCCGCCGACAGGATCACCTTTCCGGCGTTGGCCTGCGTGCCATCGGCACAGGCGACGCGGAAGCCGTCAGGCCTGGTCACATCCGTTACCGTCTTGCCGGTGAGCACCCGCCCGCCCATCCGGCGCACATCGGCAGCGAGCGCCATCAAGAGCTTGAGCGGGTTCGCATGGCCGTCCTGGTGGTGCAGGATCGCACCCACGACTTTCGGCCCGATATTGGGTTCTTCCTTGCGCAGCGCGTTGTGGCCCAGCACTTCGAACGGGTAGTTCCCGTCCAGCCTGGCCTTCAAGGCCTCGTATTTCTCGACCGTGGCTTCCAGTTTCTCTTCCGAGAAATGCAGATCGTATCCGCCCTTTTGCTCCAGCGGAACGGCGGTGCCGGTATTGTGACCCAACTCTTCGGCGAACTCCGCCCAGATCGCCGCGGATTGCTGCGACCACCGGGCATAGCGGGGCTGGTTCATCCCCTTGGACTGCACCCAGACCAATCCGAAATTGCCTCGGCTCGCGCGGAAGGATCCGTCGTCACCATCCAGAACGGTCACCGTCAGCCCGCGCTTGAGCAGGCCCCAGGCGACCGAGAGGCCGACAACTCCACCTCCGATGATGGCATAATCGGTTTCCATGTTTCCGTCCCGTTGCACGAGGGAGTGGACAGGGCGACGCGGCCGCCCTGCCCGGCTTCGTTCAGTTGGTTGCGTCTGCGACCCTGTCGAGGATGGACTGGCCCCAATCGGCTCCGACATCTTCGAGAACCTGCGGCCAGACGTCGGCACGCACCTTGGCAGCCATGGCGGCCAGTTCTTCATCGCTCAACGCGACGAGGGTGGCTCCCAGATCGTCGACAAGCCGCTGTTCGTTGCGGGCCTGATCCGCTTCGGCCACTTCCCAACGGGTCGCTTCGAATGCGGTGGCCTGCTCCTTCAGCGCCGCCTGGTCTTCTTCGGAGAGGCTTGCGAGGCTCTCGTTCGAAATGATCATGTACCAGACCTCGAAATGGGTATTGGCCGGGATGTAGGTCTTGGTCACGTCGCGGAACGATGCATAGTACCCTTCGGCACCCGATCCGATGACCCCGTCAACGACGCCGGTCTGAACGGCGGTAAAGGCTTCCGAAAACGGGATCGGCGACGGGATGTAGCCCAACGCTTCGCCGGTCAACTGGAAGCTCTTGATGCCGGGGACGCGGACCTTGATGCCGTTGGGCTCGACCGAACCGGCATTGGGGTTCTCGACATTGAGAGCGATGCCGCCGAAATAGACCGGATAAGCCGCCAGCATCGTGATGTCCTGTTCGGCATAAAGCTCGGCCATGACCTCGCGCACGACACCGCCCGGGCCATAGACCGCGCGGGCCTGATCCCAGTTCCCGGCAAGGTAGGGGAAGGACGAAATCTGCATCCGGCGGTCGGCAGCTGTCGCGGCAGGCTGCGTCGCCATGTCGATGGCACCGACGCTGATGCGCTCCTGCACGGTGGTATAGTCACCCAGCGCAGACGCCGGGAAGATGTTGACCGTGACATCGCCGCCGGTGGCCTCCGACACCGCTTCGGAAAAGGCGCGCAGTTCCACGTCGATCGTGGCGTCCTGCGGGCGCACGTGGCTCATCTTGAGCTCCTGCGCCTGGGCGTAGCTGCCAAGCGCCATGAGCGCCGAGACGGCCGTGGTCAGGAAAGCATGTTTCATTATCGGGGTCCTCCTTGTTGGATTGTCAGGTTCGGGGTTGGTCAGGGGGCCACGTCGTAGCCGAAGAAACGCGGCAGAAAGAGGGACAGGTCGGGCCAGAGCGAGGTCAGAAAGACCACGGGCACATAGCCGAACAGGATGAGTTTCATGGCAGGCGGGATGACCTTGGTGACCTTCACGTTGCCGATCCGGGCACCGAGATAAAGGATCGAGGCATAGGGCGGCGTCACCCCGCCCATCGCGGTGTTCACGCCCATGATGGCCGCGAATTGTACCGGGCTGACCCCGATCGCGTTCATCAGCGGCAAGAGCAGCGGCGCAATCAGGATGATTGCGGTCACGTCGTTGACCACCATGCCGACCAGGAACAGCAGGATGTTGATCATGATCAGCAGCAGCACCTTGTTCTCGGTGATCGAGAAGATGCCCTGGACCAGTTGCTGCGGGATGCTTTCATAGACGAACATCTGGCTGAGGATCATGGAAAACAGGATCATCATCATGATCGCGCCCACGGCTGTCGCCGCTTCCCTGCCTGCGGACAGAAAGTTCTCCAGCTTCAGCCCCTTGTAGATCAGGAACCCCACCGGCACGGCATAGATCACCGCAACCGCAGCGGCTTCGGTCGGGGTCATGATACCGCCGTAGATGCCACCCAGAATGATTACCGGCATCAGCAGCGCGGGGAACGCATGAAAACCACGACGCGCAACCTCTCCCGACAGCTCGGAGAAGGATGGCTTGTCATCAAGCACCAGCGAGAACTTCCGCGCCATGACGAGGTTGATCACCGAAAACGCCACCATGATCAGCAGGCCGGGCCCAAGCGTGGCCAGAAAGCAGGCGAGGATCGAGGTGTCGGTCACCCAGCCATAGACGATCATCGTGACCGATGGCGGGATCAGCAGGCCCAGGATCGAGGAATTGGCGATGAGCGCCGTGGCGTATTCCCGCGGGTAGCCGCGCTTTTCCATTTCGGGGATCAGGAGTGGGCCGATGGCCGCGATGCCCGTCAGGCCCGATCCGGAAATGGCTCCGATCACGGCGCAGGATACGGCGGCGACGACACCGAGACCGCCGCGAACATGCCCGATGAAGGCGTTGACGAAGCGCAACAGCGAGGCGGCGATGCCGCTTTCGGACATGATTGTCCCCGCAAGGACAAAGAGCGGAATGGCCAGCAGAACCGGGTTGCCCAACTGCTGAAAACCCCAGAGCATCATGCCCTTCATCGTCACATCGCCGATGAAGTACATCACCATGAGCGCCGCACCGAAGCAGTAGGGCAAGGGCACACCCAGGGTCAGCGTGATCACCAGAATGGCGATGGCAATGAGCGCGATCTCGATCATGCAGGCTCTCCCGTGCGCAGGCTTCGGACATGGCCCCAAAGATGCCAGGCGGTGTAGACCATCATCAGGCCGAGCCCGGTGAGCAGTGCAATGTCGGCGTAAAATGTCGGGATGTAGAGG
>CBDUPF010000300.1:0-4782 GCA_965369035.1 uncultured Aliishimia sp. | reverse complement strand
ACCCGCGACACATGGTGACCGGCGGGCAGGCGCTGATCGACGAAACCCGCGCCGTGGTGAAGGCGTTTTCCAATGGACCGCACATATTCAACCTGGGGCATGGTATCACTCCGGACGCCGACCCGGCGAATGTGCAACTCATGATCGATACGGTGCGGCGCGGCTGAAGATGATGCCCGGCGTCATCCGCGCCGGGCCGGGTCCGGTTCAGGATCGTGTTTCTGCCTCGCGCTCGGCTTCCGCCTGCTCCGCCGCCCATGTGCCCGCAGCCTCCACAGTGACGGCGGATGCTGTCGGAAGGACCCGCAGGTAGCTGTCGGTTTCGTCCGCCGACGCCGTGGAGCGCTGTGTCATGCGATAGAGCGCATAAAGCGCGATGCCCCCGAATGTCACCGCCAGCACCAGCCAGAATGCG
The DNA here is from genome assembly GCA_965369035.1 of uncultured Aliishimia sp. Taxonomy (GTDB): domain Bacteria; phylum Pseudomonadota; class Alphaproteobacteria; order Rhodobacterales; family Rhodobacteraceae; genus Aliishimia. Next base: position 4,367 of record CBDUPF010000300.1, on the reverse strand, counting down.
AACGGACCAAGCCGGTGCATGGCCCAGCCGCTTGCCAGCGGACCCAGGATCGCGCCGACGCCGAAGGTCAGGACCAGCCCCCCGGAGGCCGCCGGCATGTCCTCGGACGACAGGAAATCGTTGGTATAGGCCAGGAACAGCGCATAGAGCGGTGCGGTCACACCGCCCGCCACGAAGGCGGAAGCCAACAGGGGCCATGGGCCGCCCAGGTCGAGCCAGCCCACCGTGCAGGACAAGGCGCCGACCGAAGCCGCCCAGAAGATCAGCTTCCGGCGATCCATCCGGTCCGACAGCCAGCCGATCGGATATTGCAGCACCAGGGCCCCGGCGAAGAGCATCGCGACGAACAGCGCGATACGCTCCGTCGAAAGTCCGATCTGGCTGCCGAATACCGCACCCATGCCGGATTGCGTGGCATAGATGCCACCCAGCAGGAAAATCCCCACCGTGCCCAGCGGCGATCCCGCGAAAAGCGCGCGTATGGGCATCGGGCGCGCCACTTCAGCCGCCGGTACAGGCGTGATCGTGAGGAGGATCGGCCCGAAGGAGACCGAGACAAGGATGGAGGCGCCGATGAAGAGCGTGGCCGTCCCCGCATCGGCCAGCGTGAGAAGCCCCTGCGCCCCGATGAGGCCCAGAGTCTGTGCGATCATGTAGGCCGACAGGACCTTGCCGCGGGTCTCGTTTGTGGCCGCATCGTTGAGCCAGCTCTCGGCGGTGACGTAGATGCCCGACATGCAGAAGCCGACGAGCAATCTCAGCACCGTCCAGGCCCAAGGCTCCGCCAGCAAAGGAAAGGCGATCAACCCCGCGGACATGAAGCTGCCCAGGGCCGCGAAGACGCGCACATGCCCGACCCGCCGGATCAGCACGGGAGTAAGATGCGCACCCGACAGGAAGCCCATGAAATACCCCGAGGTCACGATGGCGAGTTCGGCAGCCGAGAACCCTTCGATCCCGCCGCGCAATCCGATAAGCGTGAAATGCATGCCGTTGCCCAGCATGATGAAAACCGTGCCGAGCAGAAGCGCCCAGACACCCGACAAGACATGAACCATGGCGCGTCCTTTCGAGAATCGAGGCCCGTCTCCTGCGCCGGTTCGCACAGGTCATTCCGGCAGAAAAGACGAAGATCCCCTGCGCATCGAAAATCGCGCGAACGGCCCATCAGGACCTGGTGAGCGGAGCGGCGCAAACCGGCCTTTCGCCACTTTTTCGGGCAGCGTCGCACCATGGTCCGGCGATCGGATATCGGCGCCGGAGTCGAGTTGTGGTTCGGGGACCGCTTCGGCTTTCGGGGACGGCGCACGCCCTCTTGCCGGGCAAAGCCAGGGATGTCTGGAGAAGTGGTAGCGTGAGGCGGACTTGAACCGCCGACCCCAGCATTATGAGTGCTGTGCTCTAACCAACTGAGCTATCACGCCACGTTTAAGACACGGCGTGAGCCAATAGCCCTGCCGGCGGAGCCTGTCAAACGGTTTCGAGCCGGCGACCATGCCGGAAGGCAACACATCGTCCTTTCTTGCCATCGCCGAGCCGCGCGATGCTGTGCAGGTCCGACAAACCGCCCTACAACCTGTGGATGAAGGAAGGGATCAGAGGCAGAGACGTGACGCGACGCTTGAGCGTGATCGGGGCAATCGTGGCGAGCATTCTGCCAACGGTCGCAGTGCGCCCCGCGCAGGCCGAGGGCTTCTCCTATTCCACCTATGGTATGCCCGGCCTGATCGACATGCCTGCCGCGCGGTCTGCGCCGGATGCGGAACTGACCGGCACGGTTTTCAATTTCGGCGACACCACGCGGACCACGCTCAGCTTCCAGCTGACGCCGCGCCTGACCGCCTCGTTCCGCTATGCCGCGCTGGAAGGGTTGGGGGGCGTGCGCGACACGCTTTATGACCGGTCGTTCGACCTGCACTACCGGTTTCTCGATGAGGGCCGTTACCAGCCCGCGATGGCGGTGGGCTTGCGGGATTTCATCGGCACGGGCGTCTATTCCTCGGAATACGTCGTGGCCACGAAATCGCTTGGCCCGCGGGTGAGCGTGACCGCCGGGATCGGCTGGGGGCGGCTGGCGACGTCAGGCGGGTTCACGAATCCACTGGGCGTTCTGTCGTCGAAATTCGAAACCCGGCCCGAATCGACCTCGCGACTCGGCGGGCAACTCGAATCCACCAACTGGTTCCGGGGCGATGCGGCGCTGTTCGGCGGCGTGGCCTGGCAGGCGTCCGACCGGCTGCTGCTGAAGCTCGAATATTCGTCCGACGCCTACCGGCAGGAGGAATCGCGCGGGGCGATCGAGCGCGACTCGCAGGTAAACCTAGGCCTCGATTACCGCTGGAGCGAAGGGGTCTCCGTGCAGGCATTCTACATGTACGGCTCCACCTTTGGCGCGGCTGTAAATCTGATCAGCAACCCGAAACGATCCGTGGCGCCGAGCGGTATCCACGCAGCCCCCGTTCCGGTGCGCGCACGGGCGCCGGGTGCAGGGCGCGACCTGGGATGGGTCACCGACCCCGAAGCCGGAACGCGCACGCGCGGCCTGCTGAAACAGGTGATGGCGAACGAGGGGATGGAGGTCGAGGCGCTGGACCTGGAGGCCGACCGCGTACGCATCCATATCCGCAACCCGCGCTACGACAATACCGCCGAAGCGGTCGGGCGCACCGTGCGCGTGCTGACCCGCGTGATGCCGGATTCGGTGGAAACCTTCGTCATCGTGCCGGTGGTGCAGGGTATCCCGGCCAGCGCCATCACCATCCGCCGCAGCGACGCGGAGGAGTTGGAACATGCGCCCGACGGCGCCGAGCAGATGCTGGCCCGCGCGCAGGTGGGCGATGCCCACGGTCCCCGCCCGACGCGCTTCGACCCCGCTCTGTATCCCCGGTTCAGCTGGGGGATCGGCCCGTATGTGCGCACCAGCTACTTCGATCCGGACGAGCCGATCCGGTTCGGCGCCGGTCTGCAGTTCAATGCGGAGTGGAATATCGCCCCCGGGCTCTACCTGGGCGGAGCGGTGCGGCACCGGCTGGCCGGGAACATCGGCGACAATGCGCGGGTATCCGATTCCGTCCTGCCGCATGTGCGGTCCGACACCAACATCTATGAACGCGAGGGCGAGACGGCCCTGACCGACCTGACGCTCGACTATTTCTTCCGCCCCGGACGCGATCTCTATGGGCGGGTCAGCGCGGGTTACCTGGAGTCGCAATATGCCGGTCTCTCGACCGAACTCCTCTGGAAGCCGGTGCAGAGCCGCTTCGCGCTGGGCACGGAGATCAACTATGCCCGCCAGCGGGACTTCGACCAGGATTTCGGCCTGCGCGATTACGACGTCGTCACCGGCCATGTCTCGGGCTACTGGGAGATGGAGAACGATTTCCACCTGCAGGTCGATGCGGGCCGGTACCTGGCCGGCGACTGGGGTGCGACCTTCTCCGTCGACCGCGAATTCGACAACGGCTGGCGGGTCGGAGCCTATGCCACCTTCACCGATGTTTCCTTCGACGATTTCGGGGAAGGCTCCTTTGACAAGGGGCTGCGCTTCACCATTCCGCTCTCCCCGATGATCGGCAAGCCGACGCGTCGGCAACACAATATCCGCATCCAGCCTCTCACGCGGGACGGCGGCGCGCGGCTCAACGTGAACGGTCGGCTCTACGGGATCGTGCGGGACTACCATGCCGGCGGCCTGGAACGCGGTGTGGGGAGGTTCTGGCGATGAGGCGGGTCGGCATGGCGCTGGCGGCACTCGTACTTCTGGCGGCCTGCGGGTCGGAGTCCGATGCGCCGGTCTTGAATGCGGTCCGTGCGGCGCTCGAAGCCAAACGACAATCCGGTGCCCAGCCCGACCTCGATGCCCAGCAGGCGGAAATCGTCCGGATCGTGCGAGGCTCCGGCCATTCCGGCCCGGTCCTGATGGTGGCCCTGCCCAAGGGAAACGTCGCCGCCTCCCTGATCGTCGACGCGCGGAATGGTGACGTGGTCACGTGGCGCGATGCGACCGGCGTGTCGGTCGTCACCCGGCGTGGTGTGGTGATCTCCACCCGCGGGTTGGGCCATGACGTGATGGCGTCCGACGTGTCGGGCACGCTGGCGGCCCTTGCCCACGGCGGCGGCGGATACCAGAGGTTGCAACGATTTCTCGATGGAGAGGGGCATCTGCGGGATCATCCGATGACCTGCGATGCCACGCGCGCGGGTGCCGTGGTCACGGAAACCTGCCGGGGGAACGGTGCAAGCGTCACCAATACCTACGAGCTGAGGAACGGCACAGTGGTACGCTCACGCCAGTGGCTGGGGGAGGACGTCGGATACGCGGAGACAACGCGGCTCCGGTGACGACCCGTTACCGATGCGGCGATGGT
>CBDUPF010000299.1:0-4794 GCA_965369035.1 uncultured Aliishimia sp. | reverse complement strand
ACGGCCTGAAGCGCCCGCCAGGCGAGCTTGCCGTGGCCGATCTCTCGCCGTCCCGGAGGGCCGACGCGCCCCGCTTCACCGACCGAATACGGCGGGAAGTTGTAGTGCAGCAGGAAGTTCGATTTGAAGTTCCCGTGCAGCGCGTCGATGAACTGCTCGTCGTCGCCGGTGCCCAGCGTGGTCACGACGATTGCCTGCGTCTCGCCGCGGGTAAAGAGCGCCGAACCGTGGGTACGCGGCAGAAGCCCGTTTTCGCAGACGATGGGCCGAACCTGATCAAGTGCACGTCCGTCGATCCGCTTGCCGTCCTTCACGACCGATCCGCGCAGGACGACCGATTCCAGCTTCTTGAGTGCGGACCCGAGATTCGCATCTTCCTGCTGTTCCTCGCTCAGGCTGGCGATGATCGCCTCCTTCGCGGCGGACACGGCAGCGACGCGCTCCTGCTTGTCGGTGATGGCATAGGCCGCGCGCATCTGCTCCTCGCCCGCCGCCTTCACGGCGTCATAAAGCGCGGAGTAGTCCGGCGGCGTGAAATCGAACGGTTCCTTGGCAGAATCTTCGGCCAGGTCGATGATCAGGTCGATCACCGGCTGGATCTGCTGGTGGGCGAAGTTGACGGCGCCCAGCATCTCGGCCTCGGACAGTTCGTAGGCTTCGGATTCGACCATCATCACGGCGTCTTTGGTGCCGGCGACGACAAGGTCCAGGCGCTGGTCGGGGTTGAGCCGCAGATCCTGCATGTCGTCCACGGTCGGGTTCAGGACGTATTCGCCGTCCTCGTAGCCCACGCGGCACCCGGCGATCGGGCCCCGGAAAGGCGCGCCGGAGATGGTCAGCGCGGCGGAGGCCGCGATCATCGCCACGATATCCGGGTCGTTGACCAGATCGTGCGACAGCACCGTGCACATCACCAGCACTTCATGCTTGAAGCCCGGCACGAACAGCGGACGGATGGGACGGTCGATCAGGCGCGCGGTCAGCGTTTCCTTTTCGGTGGGCCGCGCCTCGCGCTTGAAGAAGCCGCCGGGCACCTTGCCGGCCGCATAGTATTTTTCCTGGTAGTGAACCGTGAGCGGGAAGAAATCCTGCCCGGGTTTCGGTTCCTTGGCGAATGTCACGTTCGCCATGACAGTGGTTTCGCCGAGCGTGGCGATCACGGACCCGTCCGCCTGACGGGCCACTTTTCCGGTTTCCAGTGTGAGCGTTTCCTCGCCCCACTGCATGGTCTTCCTGGTTGTTTTGAACATCATCGTTTCCTGTAGGCCAGCACTCCCGGGCCTTCCCGGGTCTGGCTTTTTCGATGGCGGCCCCATTGCCGCCGCCCCCTCATCCTCTTGCACGCGCCCGGGGGCCAAAGGCGTCACGTCTCAGATGGGGCGCGCTTATACTATTTCGCACCAAAGGGAAACAGGCCTTTCAACAACGTGTGCGTGAATTGCGCCGCCGGCTGGACAAGCGGCTGGTGTCCGCGTCCGGAGCGGTGACCCGGTTGCCGTGAGAAGGCGGAACGGTACGCGCCGGGAGTACCGGTCAGCAGGCCGCGCCGCGATGGCAGCCTTGGTGGCCGCCCCGCCCGGCATGGCCAAGCAGGGTGAAATAGGCCAGCAGCACCTGACTGGCGCGAACCGCGGCCTCCCGGACGGTGCAGGGGTGGCCCGAGAAATCGAAGTAGATCCGGATCAGGTCGGAAACGATCTCTTCGAAGGACTGGCCGTCCCGATCCCGGCTTTCCGCCAGTTCGTCGACCGCGCAGAGCCAAGCCTCGACCTCGGTGCCCGGGTCCCGGCCCTGCAGGACCTCGTTGCGCACATAGTACTCCAGCACGTCGAAGACCGAGGACTGCGACAGCTTTGGCGTGGATGGCTGGTCGACCTGTATCGACCGTTTCAGCGCACTCCGCTCCCAAAGGGCGCAGACCTCCTGAGGCGACGATTCCAGGAATTGCGCGATTTCACTCTGTGCCAATGCTGTGTTCATGACCGAATGCTCGTTGCCTCGTCCGCGGTCCGGGGGCGTGGACCGCCGGATCCGATGCAACGGACATAAACCCGGTGGGCCTAATTATCCGTAAAAGTTCGGAAAATTTCTGGCAAATCCGGCTGCGCCCGTCAGGTCCGGTCAATCGGGCCGGTCTGCCACAGGCGCACGCGCAACCCGCCGTGGTCGATGGGCGGCCCCGGCTCGCCAAAGGGCAGGCCGGTGGCGCGGGCCAGCCCCGCTTCGGTCGTGACAAGCCCGACCCGCCAGCCTGTGAATTGCGACAGCAACCGGCTGCCAAGCGCGGCATAAAGCCCATAGAGCGGCTTCTTGTTGCCGATGCGCCCGCCATAGGGCGGGTTCACGATCACCAGCCCCGCGGGACCTTCGGGCGCGACGATGTCGCTGACCGGGCGCAAGGTGAACTCTGTCAGCCCGGCAACCCCGGCCCGCTCCGCATTGGCCTTCGACATGGCGATTGCGCCGCTGTCCCGGTCGGAACCGTGAAACCGCAGGTTGGTGTCGCGCGGCTGCGGCAGGACTGGCCGCGCGGCCGGATCAAAGGTCGCCATCTGCTCGAAGGCAAAGCGCCGCGCACGACCGGGGGCCAGGCCAGCCGCAATCTCGGCGGCTTCGATCGGAAAGGTGCCCGAGCCGCACATCGGGTCATAGACCGGCTCCGTCCCGTCGTACCCGCAAGCGCGCAGAAAGAGCGCCGCGAGCGTTTCGCGCATCGGCGCCTTGCCGACCTGCTGCTTCAATCCGCGCTTGTGCAGCGAGTCCCCGGACGTGTCGGCCGAGATGGTGCAGAGATCGTCCTCGATCCGAACCTTCACCACGACGGGGGCATCCGCGGCGACCGGTGCGCCGAGAGAACCTGAAATCGCCCGTTCCACGCGCTGCGCCGCGGCCCGGTTATGGTAGATGCGCGAGGCGCGGCAGGTCGCCTCCACCCGGAACGGGACATCGGGGCGCAGCCAATCGGCCCAGGGCAGCTTGCTGGCCCTCTTGTCGAGTTGGGCAAGGTGCATGGCCCGGAATTCCGCCAGCCGGATCAGAACCCGCGTGGCCCCGCGCAGGACAAGGTTCGCGCGCCATGCTTCGGGCCACCCTCCGTCGATGGTGACACCGCCGGGAACGCTCTCTACGACCTTGAATCCCGTATCCGCGGCTTCCTGCGAAAGAACCGGTTCGAACCCCGGAGGACAGACAAGAAAGAGGCCGGAGACTTGCATGTCTCCTGCGTAGCCTTCGCGGTGCCGGAACGAAACCGGTTTTGTGCCGGGTCTTCCAGCGGGACCGAAAGGCGGACGATCAGACCGTTGTCGGTCAGGTTGCGGTCCATGCTGCCACGCAGCTGCGCGACGGAGGCCTCGACGAGGAGAGAGCCGAAGCCGGAGGAGTCCTCTCCCGGTTCCGACTGGGTTACATCCGCGCCGGTCTCCTCCCACCGAATGTCCAGTACGTTGGCCCGCCGGTTCCACGACAGCCAGACGGTCCCCTTCGTCCGCGTGAGAGAGCCGTGCTTGGCCGCATTCGTTGCGAGTTCGTTGAATATCAGGCCCAGGGGCGTCGTGTATTCCGCCGGCAGGTCGAGCGAGTCGCCATTGATCCGAACGCGGGGCCGGGAGGATACGCTCGTCCCGTGCGGGGCCAGCAGGCGTTCCGCGAGGTCCCTGAGGTTCACGACGTCGTTCGGGTTGATCGCCACCTCGTGCGCGTCCGCAAGAGCCTGCACCCTCTCTCTCAGGCCCATCAGCACGTCCCTGGCATCCGGACGCTCGCGCGCGGACAAGGTCGTCATGGAGGCCACAACGGCGAACAGGTTCTTGACCCGGTGGTGCATTTCCCGGGTCATGAAGTCCGACTCGCGTCGCGCCTTGGCGGCGGCCAGCACGGCGGATCGCATGGCCGCTGTCATGCCGGCAATGGAACAAGCGGTGATAAGTATCAGTATCGAATTGGCGGAATGCTGTACGATCGTCAGGTGATGGTGCACGAGGAAGAACCACCCGAGGACCACGACCACAATCGCCCCGAATAGCCCGGGCCAAAGACCGCAGAAGGTCGTAACGATGATCAATGCGATTGCCGCGAGAGCGTAAGGTGACGAATCATCCAGAACGCCATTCAAAGTGAGACGAAGGGGAATGCTGGCAGCAGTGACGACGCCCGCCACAATGTAGGCCTTCAGGCCCTCGATCGAATACTTTTCGATGATGTCTGCCACGCCATACTGCATGCGTCGACCCGTCAGTTTGAATTGAGACAAAGGACTTTCACTACGTCTTCAGTTGTTCAGCCCTACCTGAATTGCCGCAACTCGCTATTTTGTCGTAACAGTGCCGTTCGCAACTGTGCCAGAAAAAAGAAAACGCGCCAGGGCGGGAGGCCCTGACGCGTTCGCTGTTCCCGCGCGGCGAAACCCTAGCGGCGGATACCGAGGCGCCGAATCAGATCGCGATAGCGATCGTCGTCCTTGTTTTTCAGGTAATCCAGCAGCTTGCGGCGCTGCGCGACCATCTTCAGAAGGCCACGACGTCCGTGGTTGTCCTTCTTGTGGGTCTTGAAGTGTTCCGTGAGTGTGGTGATGCGCGAGGTCAGGATGGCCACCTGGACTTCCGGCGAACCGGTATCGTTTTCCCTGGTGGCGAATTCCTTCATCACCCGCGACTTTTCTTCGGCCGTGATCGACATCGGGGTCTCCTTTCAGATCCGTATCAAGTTGAACCGCCGCAGGCCGGGATGTCGTCCAGCACAGGGCGTAGAGATTTCCGAGTCGCAATCGCCACTCGAAGATGCGCGCGTTTAGGG
>CBDUPF010000298.1:0-4806 GCA_965369035.1 uncultured Aliishimia sp. | reverse complement strand
TCCGTATCTTTGATGATCGCATCCACTTCGCATTGACGGCTTCGCGCCAAAGTGGCATTATGATGCATATATTTTTCGCGGGGTGGGTCTGGTCCGCTCCGACTTTAGGATTTTGGGCAGCTTGCCTCAATTGTTTGATTGGAGATGCCATGTTACGCGTCCTCTTTGTTGCTATGTCGTTGCTTTGTTTCGTAGATTTGACTGCGCACACGAATACGGCGCAAGCGCAATCGGTCTTGAGCGACGATTTCGCAGCTTCGAACGAGGGCTACAGCGAAGCCGAGCGTGCCGGCCGCGAGATCTGGATGTTCGCGACGGCCTTCAACGACCGGTTCTTCACATACACCTATCCGCAGCGCCTGGGCGCGGCCATCGATTGGTACGAGATCCTGGCTGCCGACCGTCGCGATCTGTTGTTCAGCGCCTGGGGTGCGATCCCCAATCCCGATTGTTGCGTGCCCGGCTCGGAAAATTGCCCGGCGCAATCAGTCGACGAGACCTACGGGTTCCTGTGGTGCCCCGGCGACGACGAATTGCTGAAGTTCGTGGGCAAGGACGGCTACCGCGACCCGGCCTGCGAATTCGAGGACGCGCCTTTCGACACCTCCACGCCGCATGGTGCCACCGATCAGCGCCAGGATCCGTGCGATCTGCGTTTCGGCACATCGACCGGCGCGCTTGGCCTGCGCAAGTTCCCGAACCCGCGGTTCGATCAGGCCATCTGGGACGAGACCGGCGGTTGGGAAGGCTTCGCCGCGTTCCTGTCGGACGACGCGAGCGATGCGGACAGCCGGCTCAACAAGCTCTGGGATGGTGCGATCGAGCCGCCGTTCCGGATCGGCATGGCATGTGGTGCCTGCCATATCGCCTATGACCCGTTGAACCCGCCGGCCGATCCGGCGGACCCCGAGTGGGAGAACATCGACGCGCTGGTCGGCAACCAGTACAGCCGCATCTCGAACCTGCTGGGCAATGGCCTGTCGGAGCATCGGTTGGAATGGCAGCTGATCGCGCGGTCGCGGCCGGGCATCGTGGATACGTCGGCGCTGCCGATGGACCTGGTGTCGAATCCGGGCACCATGAACGCCATCATCAACTTCGCCAGGCGCCCGCTGCATGAGCACGAGGTGCTGAAATGGCGCAAGGCGTCGGCCTGTGCCGCGGATGCCGATCCCAGGACCTGCTGGTGCGAGCCCGGGCGCGACGGCAAGTGCTGGGAGAAGAGCCTCCAGACCGAGATGGTGCCGCACGTCCTGAAGGGCGGCGAGGATTCCATCGGCTTCGTGGAGGCGATCCAGAGGGTCTACTTCAACATCGGCTCCTGCGCCGAACAGTGCTGGATCAACCACGTGCCGGATTTGCGCGCCGCCGATCCCGAGCAGCGCAACCATGGCCAGACGCCGTTCGACGTTGGCCAGTGCCGGCGCGACTGCGCGTCCTTTCGGGCGATCGAGGACAGGTTGGGCGACATCAGGGATTTCTTCCTGACGGCGCGGCCGACCGATCTGTGGCAGGCGCGTGGGCTCGGCTCGCCGCGCGATCTGGAAATCGCGCTGGACGCCGAGTTCGGCGCGGGCGCGGTCGAGGAGGGGCGCCAGGTCTTTGCCAGCACCTGCGCGCGCTGCCATTCCAGCCAGCAGGGACCGCACGACACCGTGGACTTCCATGCAACGGACCCGGCGGACCCGACCCTGCGCATCGACTGGCTGGGCAATGACGAGATCCTCCCCGCTTCTGAGATCGGCACCTATACCGCCCGCGCGCTCCATTCCAATCACATGCAAAGCCGGGTCTGGGACGAGTACGCGTCGCTGACCCACAAGGCCCGGCCTGCCGACCCTGTCCTGCCCGAGATCATGAAAGGGGGCGGGCGGGGGTATTACCGCAACGTCTCGCTACTCAGCGCCTGGGCACATGCGCCGTTCATGCACAACAACGCCATCGGGCCGGAACTCTGCGGCAAGCCCGAAGATGCCGAAGTGGACTTCTACTCGTCGCCCTATGTCGACGCGGACGGACGGCCTCTGACCGAGGGCGTGCCGGACTGCTGGGCCTACGATCCCAGCGTCGACGGGCGCTACGAGCTCTACAAGGCCTCGATGGAGGAGCTGCTGAACCCGGACCAGCGCGTGCCCAAGATGTTCATCCTCGACCGCGACATCGTCATCGACGTGGCACCTCGGGTTGAGGTGCTGGACCGCGACCTGGGGCTGTCGCTGAAGATACCCGCAGGCTTCCCGGCCGTTGCCGTCAACTCGCTGCGCTACAAGGATCTGATCCAGGATCTGGTGCTTGTGGGCCGGGACGAGACGGTGCTGGATGCGAAATACGCGGCGATCCTCGATGCGGACCGGCGCGACAAACTGAAGGCGGGGCTGAAGGAGATCCGCTCCGCACTGCTGGGCGATGCGGCGATCTCGACAATCCAGCTCGTCCTGGGTCAGGAGGAAAAGGTCGCCGGCCGTATCCAGGACCGCACGCTGGAGGTGAACAACGATTTCATCCAGAGCTACTATTCGAACGTGCTGGGCCGGATCGAGAATGCCGGCCACCGCTTTGGTGAAAGCCTGAGCGAGCGCGAGAAGAAGGCGCTGATCGCCTTCGTGGCGACATTGTAGGGGGTGCGGGACATGAAAGGCATCATCCGCACCATCGTCGGCCTGGTCGTCGTGGTCGTCATCGCCGTGGTCGGGCTCTGGGGCATCAAGTTGGCGGGCTATGGCTACCTTCTGTCGATCTCGCACGACGCGCCCGAAGCCATCGCGCTGCCGGAGAACTTCCCCTTCGCACCGGAGGTCGATCCGGAGATCACCGATCCGGACAATCCGGCCAAGGTCTTCCGCGTCGATTTCGCCCGTGTCGAGCATGAGTACCCGCTGAGCCGGGCCGACCTCGCGGCGCTGCAACCCGGCCACATCTACTCGATGACCCAGGAGCAGCTCGACCAGCTTTACGGGCGCCTGACCGCGGGTCCGATCCCGGACGGTGCGTATCTGGGCGACCTGGTCTTTTCGCGCGGCGCCGACATGAAGCCGCGGCTGGAGGAGATCCTGGGTGGCATCAAGGGCCGCATTGCCGCGGAGAAGCTGGAACGGGCGGAAGGGGCGGGGCGCGCGCTCTGGAAAGGCAAGATGTTCTACCGCGACGACCGGCTGCTGCGGAACTTCATCGAGGATCTGCGCCCCTTGCGGGAGTTGATCGACGATCCCTCGGCCCTGCCTGTGGCGGAGGTCCCGCGCGAGGGTCCGCTGAGCTACATCATCCCGACCACCGAGGTGTGGCTCCTGTTCCCCGCCAGGCTCCATTGTGGGCAAAGCCTGCTCGACGGACGGCGCGAGGCGGTGATCATCGACTATGCCTACAATGACGGGCTGCCCGGGTATCAGGCGCGGCCGGACGATCTGGTCAATCGCCACGGTCTGCAGATCCGCGACGAGATCAGGATGATCAGGCCGGGATTCTATCTCGGCCGGGCCTATGCGAAGAAGATCTTCCTGCTGAACTTCGTGCTCTACAACGCGGAGGTGGCGGATGCGGGTCTGGAGGCGTTCAAGGCCGGCGAGCCGATTTCGGAGGATTGCTGGCCCGGTGAGCAGGTGCGCCACGCAGCGAAGCAATGACCCGGCCGGCGGACATCGGCGCCTTCCTCGTGGGCGCGCTGGTAGCGGTGGGTCCGTCCGCTGACGCCACGCCCTTGCTGGAGGAGGTCTTCCCGCACGGCCTGCCGTTCCCCTTCGAACGGGTGCTGGAGCAATTGGCCGGCATTGCTGGCAAGGACGGCATTCAAACCGCGCTGATCCCGCTGGGGCGGTCGCTGCAGCGCTATTCGGCGGCGCCGGACTATTTTGCCTCGCCCCGGCTGGTCGTGGCGGTGACCGGCGACAGGGAAGGGGGGCCGGACACACCGTACCTCGCCGACAGGCTGTATATCGGCTACCAGCCCGCCGCCGAAATGGTCGAGGCGATCAGCTTTGACGAAACATCCGGCGGGTTCGTCTTTCATGAAATTGTCGACTACGGCGCGGCGGAGGTTGCGGAGATTGACCGCGCGGATCCGCAGATCTGCCTGCGCTGCCATCAAGCGGCCGGCCCCATCTTCGCCCGGCCGCTTTGGGGCGAGACAAACGCGAATGCCCAGGTCGCGAAGCGGCTTTCGACGCTGGGAGACGTGTTCCATGGTGTGTCGGTAACTGAGAGCGTCGATGCGCTGGACGCCTTCGACGCTGCGACCGACCGTGCGGCTCTGATCGCGGCCGCCAATCAGCTCTGGGCCGAGGGGTGTCCGGATCCGGTCTGCCGAGCGGCGCTCTTCGCGGATGCCATCCGGCACGGCCTCGGTGCGCCGATGACCGGAATGGCTGCGGAAACATTCCGGACAAATGCCGCGGCACGCTGGCCCGGCGGGCTTTCGGTCGTATCGCCCGACCTTCCGAACCGCGATCCGGTGGCTTTGCTTGCCACCTTCGAGCCGGATGCGATCCTGGATCCGGCCGGTGCGATGGACCCGGAAACGCCGCGCCCGCCCGTGACAGTTTGGCAGCCCGGAGCGGACAGCTACGACGCGGCGGTGCGCCATGTCTCGGCGCTTCTGAGTGCCCCGGACCTCGCATGGATCGAGCAACGGCTTGCCGGCACCGCCGCTACGATGGAAGAGACCGCCGTGCCCTGCGCGCACCAGAGAGTCGAGCTGGAAAGCGGCGGGGCGGAGATCCGATTCACTTGCGCGTTCGCGAACGCCACGATCAGCGGCTTCGCTACGCCGGATCTGACCGGGCGGATCGAGGTGACCGCCATTGGTGCGATGTA
>CBDUPF010000297.1:0-4813 GCA_965369035.1 uncultured Aliishimia sp. | reverse complement strand
CGCGGTCCGCGCGCGCCTCTCCATCCGGTATCCGAAGCCAAATTCAACCCACCCGTGTCTGGCATTTTTCCAATGAAGAAAACCACTTCACTCGCCTCAAGCATGTTCATTTTCTCCTGCCGATCAACAAAAATCCATCAGCAGTTCACAACCTGTGGCTTCCGCGTCGCCTTGAAGGACCCTGGGCCTGACCGTCGGACCCGAACGCCGCAATGCAGCAACGCCCGGTGGCGGAGCGGCAATTCCTTCCGGCGAAAGATCGGGAAAGGGTGATAGTCTCTTCAGGAACAGGGCGCCCTCGCTTCAACGAAAACCGCCCGGCGTCGCGAGGACACCGGGCGGTGGCAATTCCAGCCCCTATCTTCGGGTCAGGCGGCGGCAAGCACCTTGGCGATGGAATCGAGCGACTTCGTCGCCGAGGAGGCCACCTGCACATTCACGAAGCCGTTGTCGCTGTCGACATCGTTGAAGAACGGATCGCCCAGCGCGGTCTGATAGGCCTTGATGGCCGCGACGGCTTCCTTTTTCAGCTGGGTGCGCTTTTCCCCGTCCGGAGTATTGGTGATCTGGTCCAGCACGTCCTCGAGCCGGTCGTCGAACACATCGAGCCGTTTCGACAGCTCGGTCACCTCGTTGGCGATCGGCGCCAGTTCGGGGTCGTCCTTGCAGACCTGCGCGATGGCGGCTTCCAGCTTCTTCATCTCGGACTTCATCTTGTTGCGGGTATCGACCCAGAGCACTCGTGACTTCTGGAACGCCACCACGTCCTTGGGCACTTCGGCCTCGGTTCCGGACGGGCCCTTCGCGGCTTCCTCCAGCGCTGGCCGCAGCTTCTTGGCGATGGTAAGCGCGGCTTTGAAATCCTTCGCCTCCTCCGCCTTGTCGACCGCCAACATATAGGCACCCTCGAGCTGGGTACGGTTCGGGGGATTGTTGCCCATGGCCTTGAGATAGAGCTGTTCCAGCGGCCCCGCGATCTTGGCCCATGCCAGAGCATTGGGGTCCTCGGGCGCGCTCTCGGAGGTCTCCGAGGCTTGCTCGGTATCGACGCCAAGCAGTGGCCGGATCTTGTTGGCCACGGCCATGGCGGACTTGAAATCGCCCCCCTCGGCTGCTTTCTGGGCACCATTCCAGGCCTTCTGGACCGCTGGTCCCTTCTCGTTTCCGCTGTTCGCGAATCTCGTCACCGCGGGCGAAAGTTCCTCGTTCACTTTCGCCCAGGTCTCTGCTGCAGGATCCACATCATCGCCGGTGGCCTCGGTCGGCGCTTCGCCGTCCTCGTCCTCATCGCCATCCGACTCAAGCAGGTTTCCCTCCGGATCCAGTATCTCGACCTTCATCTTGATGTCGCTCTTGAGCAGGAACCGCTTCATGTTCCGCGCCATGCCGGGCAGGATGTCTCCCTGGCAGGTGAGCGACACGATCTTGCCGTTCACGGAACAGGTCCCGAAGCTGGTCTTGGAGGATTCGCCCGCCTTCTTGGCGTTGCGCATCAGCACCTCGGGCGGCTTCTTGAGGTGGAGGTAGAGCACCGTGTTCTCCGGGGTCTTGCCCATGCAGACACCGAAGGGCAGTGGCTTCTGCCGCGCCTTCTTCAGCAGTTTCTCGAGCTCGTCGAGTTCGTCTCTCTCCATTGGCATGGATGGTCTCTCCCTTCTGCAGGCGCGGTCCCTGTCAGCTGTCGGCCACCGAGAATTCGATGCGCCGGTTGCGCCAGCGCCCGCGCTTGGTGTTGTTGTCGGCGATGGGCTGGTCCTCGCCAAAGCCGACGGCGGTCATCCGGCCAAGGCCAATCCCCTTGCCGGTCAGATAATCCACGACCGAGCCCGCACGTTGCTCTGACAGCCGCTGATTGTAGGCACGGTCACCCACGCTGTCGGTATGACCCGCGATCTGGATATTGAGGTCGGGACAGCGGCTGACGATGTCGGCCACCGCGTCGAGCAGCGGGAAGCTGTCGTCGAGAAGCCGGGCCGAGCCCGGGTTGAAATAGATGTCGTCGGTGCGCGACAGGATCTCGAACCGGCCGACACAGGCCTCCAGCGTGAAATCGCCCTCCGTTTCCAGCGCTGCGGACGCCGGCTTTTCCACGGCCTCCGCGGCGCGTGCCGCGACTTGCTGGGCGGGTTGGGCATCATCTGCAAGCTTGCGGAAGATCAGGTCGAAATTGACCGTGGTGGAGGGCACGATGGACACGTTGGCGGCTTCCTCCAGCTTGGTCAGCCCTTCCGCCAGGTTGAAATCCGCGACCTCCAGCGCCACCGGTTCGGCGGTCGAGACCGCGACCAGGTCGTCGCCGATCAGTGTGAGCGCAAGCTGCGCTTCCAGCGATTTCGTCACCCCGTGCAGATCGATGGTAAAGGGCATGGTGATGGTCTTGCGCCGCACCTCCGGCAGATCGGCGATCTGCGCCGGGTCGATCTGCGCCGTGATATTGGCCTCCGGATGCTGGAACGTCTCGAAGAACAGAAAGCGCATGCGGACGTTGCGCAGGTCCACCTTGGTGTCGACGGAATCGAGCAGGATCTTCAGGTTGGCCGCGCCCTCGGGGCCGATCGCCCCGGACATCGTCGCGAAGGAAGAGGTCTCGATCTTGGACTCGTTCTTGATCGACTGGAACTGGAGCGAAGAGGCGTCCGACTGCAATTCCCAGCCTGCACCGAAGGGCGAATCTTGCGCGTGGGATATCGTTCCGACCGTTGCTGCGAAAAGAAAGGCCGCGGCGGAAAGCGATAGCTGGGTCATGAAAACCCTCCCGAACTCAATGAATATTCAAACTATTGCCCCACAGATGCTCAAAAGCAACTGCAATGTTCCCGCGTAGAGTACACTGATTCGCCCCGATCAGGGCGTCAGGTCCGGTGTCGATTGTCATGGCGCGTATTCTTGTTACCTTGGGGCGGGGACGGCTGGAAAGGAAAACGAATGCGCAGACTCGCGTCAGTTCTGGTGTGCCTGGTGGGGCTTGCCTCGTCCGCTCTGGCCGAAGCGCGGATCGCCCTGGTGATCGGGAACGGCAACTACAGCGCGGTCACCTCGCTCGACAATGCGATCAACGATGCCGAACTGATGGCGCAGTCCCTGGGGGGGCTGGGGTTCGACGTGCGCCTGGTGCAGGACGCGACCCAGGGCGAGTTGCAGCGCGCCGTGGCGGAGTTCGGGCGCGACCTGAGGGCCGGCGGGCCCGAGGCGGTCGGGCTGTTCTACTATGCCGGCCACGGGGTGCAGTCCTTTGGCGCGAACTACCTGCTGCCGGTGGATGCGGATCTGACGGTGGCTGCCGATCTGGACCTTGTCGGGCTGGAGGCCGCGTCGGTGCTCCGTCAGATGGCCTCGGCCCGCAACCGGACAAACATCGTGATCCTCGACGCCTGCCGGAACAACCCGTTCGTCGATATCCCCGACATGGATGACAACGGACTTGCGGAAATGAACGCCCCCACGGGCACCTTCCTCGCTTATGCCACCGCGCCGGGCGCGGTTGCACTGGACGGACTTGGCGCCAACAGCCCCTTCACCGCCGCGCTGGCGGAGACCATCCAGACCGAGAACCAGCCGATCGAGCAGCTTTTCAAGCAGGTGCGCGTCAAGGTGATCGCGGAGACGGCCGGGGCACAGACGCCGTGGGATACCTCGTCGCTGACGCAGGAGTTCATGTTCCGCGAGGGCGAGAAGCTGACGCCGGAGCAGGTGGCCGAAGAGCAGTTGTGGCTGTCGGTCAGCGCGACGCGAGATCCGGTTCAGATCATGCTGTTCCTGCGGAACTACCCGGACGGCCGCTACGGGGGCGAGGCCAGGGATCTTCTGGGCGAGGTGCTGCAAACCGAACTGGGCGGCGCAAGGAAGAATGAACCGGAGCAGACCGCCGCCGCGCCCATTCCCGAACCCGCTCCGGACCCGGAACCCGAACCGGCTCCGCAGGTTCAGGCGCCCGCCACCAGCGAAACCGACCTGATGGAGGCCGCGCGGTCCTCTGGTCGGATCGAGGATTACCAGGCCTATCTCGACGCCTATCCCGAAGGCGTCTTCGCCGAACTCGTGAAGATCGAGATCGCCAGCCTGCGCGCAAAGGCCAGTACCGATCCGATCGGGCCGCCGGAAGCCAAACCCGCCGCCGCACCGCAAACGACCGAGGAGGACGTGACCGAAGATTTCGTCGTGTTCTTCGACCAGCCGTTGCAGCATGGCGTACCGGAGATCGTCGGTCGCACGATCATGCAGGTCACCGAGCAAAGTCCGCTCTTTCCGCCGATCGAAGGATTGCCGGAAGCGATGTGGAAATCGCAGACCTGTTCCAACTGCCACCAATGGACGCGCGACGCGCTTTGCGCACAGGGGTCGACCTACCTCAAGGAAAGTGGCACGCGGGCGCTGAAGAAAGAGCATCCCTTCGGCGGTTCCTTCAAACGCAACCTGCGGTCCTGGGCGCGCGCCGACTGTCAGTAGGCCGGGATCGGATCACTGCGTCGCCGGGGACGTGGTAATGAAGAAGTAGACCCACTCGCCCTTGAAATCGTCATGCTCCGCGCGCGCCTCGGTGACCATCGCCTGAAGTGCCTCCAGATAGGGTGCGGCGGGCTCGACAATGGGCCGCAGCCCCTCGTAAAGCGGATGAGAGGCCGCGAAGGCCACGGCGATCTCCTGTCCGAAGGGCGGGCCGATGGTGAGCCGCAATCCGGGCGCGCCAGGCCGGTCCTTCCCTACGCCAAAGACGGTTTCGGCGCCGTGACGCTCCAGCTCGATCGTCTCGTTCGGAACCAGGTGGATCACCTCGCCATCGGCGTTGAAGTAGTCGACATAGACGAAGGCGTCG
>CBDUPF010000296.1:0-4847 GCA_965369035.1 uncultured Aliishimia sp. | reverse complement strand
TCGGCCATGGCGGCGGAACTGCTGGGCGAGACCTTCGACATCCACGGCGGCGGCAACGACCTGCAATTCCCCCACCACGAGAACGAGATCGCCCAGTCGAAATGCGCGGGACATGGATTTGCGAAGGTCTGGATGCACAACGAGATGCTCCAGGTCGAAGGCAAGAAGATGTCGAAGTCGCTGGGGAATTTCTTTACGGTGCGGGATCTGCTCGACGAGGGTGTACCGGGCGAGGTGATCCGATTTGTCATGCTGTCCACGCACTACCGCAAGTCGATGGACTGGACGGAGAAGAAGCGGGAGGAGGCGGAGGAAACGCTTATCAGATGGGGTGACCTTATCGAAGATGGCGTAGTTTATGATCGTCCGCCCGATGAGGAGGTTAGAAACGCATTGGCGGACGACCTGAATACTCCTCTGGCGGTTTCCAGGCTGCACAAACTCGCGAAATCCGGTGCGGTTTCGGAACTTTCAGCCTCCTTGAATCTGCTCGGAATTGAACCAATAAAAACCGTGGCAAGGGAAGTTCCGCGCGAGCACGAACTCATCGTAGAACGTGTGCTTGCTCTTTGGCGCCAGGCTCGAAAAAACAAGGACTGGGCAGACGCAGACCATCTGCGAGATGCTCTCAATGAAGCCGGCGTTGCCGTAGATTACTCGTCAGACGGTTCAAATTGGGGATTCAGGAAAAAGTATGACATTTCACAACGTGAGGCCCTGAAATGACCGCTTCCGCGCATTACAGGCCGGCACCCGACCGCGGGTGGGTGCGAAGCGCCCGCCCGGGGGGGCGGTCGGGCGCTGGCCGGGCCGCAGGCGTCCCGGCCGGGGTCTGCGTGGGGACTCTGGTGCTGTGTGGAGACAGGTCATGACCCGCGAACGGCTCTACCTCTACGACACCACTTTGCGCGACGGGCAGCAGACGCAGGGCGTGCAATTCTCCACCCATGAAAAGCAGCAGATCGCGAAGGCACTGGACACGCTGGGCGTCGACTACATCGAGGGCGGCTGGCCCGGGGCGAACCCGACCGACAGCGCGTTCTTCGACGCCGCCCCCGAAACCCGCGCGACGATGACCGCATTCGGCATGACCAAGCGCGCGGGCCGGTCGGCGGAGAACGACGACGTTCTGGCGGCCGTGATGAATGCGGGCACGCCGGCCGTCTGTCTCGTCGGCAAGTCCAACATCTTCCATGTCGAGGAGGCCTTGGGCATCACGCCCGACGAGAACCTGGACAACATCCGCGCCTCCATCGCCCATATCGTGGCACAGGGGCGCGAGGCGCTCTTCGATGCCGAACACTTCTTTGACGGCTGCGAGGTCGACGCAGCCTATGCCCGCGCCACGCTCGATGCCGCACTGGACGCCGGCGCGCGCTGGCTCGTGCTCTGCGACACGAACGGCGGCACCATGCCCCGCCGGATCGGGGAGGTCGTGGCCGGCCTTGTCGCCGACGGGGTGCCGGGCGACCGGCTGGGCATCCACACCCACAACGACACCGAACAGGCCGTGGCGGGATCGCTCGCGGCGGTGGACGCGGGCGCGCGCCAGATCCAGGGCACGCTGAACGGGCTGGGCGAACGCTGCGGCAACGCCAACCTCACCGCGCTGATCCCGACGCTGAAGCTCAAGGAGCCCTATGCCAGCCGGTTCGAGACCGGGGTGAGCGACGCGGCGCTGGAGGGGCTGACCCGCACCGCGCGGATGCTCGACGACATCCTGAACCGGGTGCCGATGAAGCAATCGGCCTATGTCGGCTCCGGCGCCTTTGCCCACAAGGCCGGGCTCCACGCCAGCGCGATCCTCAAGAACCCCGCGACCTACGAACATATCGACCCCGCGGCGGTGGGCAACACGCGCGTCATCCCGATGTCGAACCAGGCCGGGCAGTCCAACCTGCGCCGCCGCCTGGCCGAGGCCGGTCTGGAGGTGGACCCCGGCGACCCGGCGCTGGCCCGCATCCTCGACCAGGTGAAGGCGCGCGAGGCGGAAGGGTACTCGTATGACACCGCGCAGGCGAGCTTCGAGCTCTTGGCGCGGGCGGAGCTTGGGCTGCTGCCCGATTTCTTCGAGGTCAAGCGCTACCGCGTGACGGTGGAGCGGCGCAAGAACAAGTACAACAAGATGGTGTCGCTGTCGGAGGCCGTGGTGGTCGTGAAGGTCGACGGAGAGAAGAAGCTGTCGGTGTCGGAATCCATGGACGAGACCGGGTCGGACCGTGGTCCGGTGAACGCGCTCGCCAAGGCGCTCGCCAAGGACCTGGGCCGCTACCAGGATACCATCGAAGACGTGCGGCTGGTCGATTTCAAGGTGCGGATCACGCAAGGGGGAACCGAGGCCGTGACGCGCGTCATCATCGACAGCGAGGACGGCAAGGGCCGCCGCTGGTCCACCGTCGGCGTCAGCGCCAACATCGTCGATGCGAGTTTCGAGGCACTGCTGGACGCGATCCGGTGGAAGCTGATCCGGGACGGGACTTCGGCATGACCAAGATGGCCGCGATCGCGCGGCTCCACGCCGAACTGCCGCGTCAGGGCCCGGGCTCGGCCGACGATGTGCGCTGGGCGCTGGATCAGCTGGGTGTGACCGGCCCAATGCGCGTGGTCGATGCCGGTTGCGGTCCGGGCGCGGATCTGGAGACGCTGTCCGACCTGCTGCCGGAGGCTCAGATCCGGGGCATCGAGGCATTCCCGCACCTGGCCGAGGAGGCGCGGCAGCGCCTTGCGGGCCGCCCCAACGTCACGGTGGAGACCGGCGACATGAGCCGGATCGACGGTCCGGTGGACCTGATCTGGTGTGCCGGCGCGCTCTATTTCCTCGGCGTGACCGAAGGGCTCCGCGGCTGGCGCGAGGCACTTGCGCCGGGGGGTGCCGTGGCCTTCTCCGAACCGGTCTGGCCGGAAGGACCGCGCGACGTGGCGGCCGAGTTCTGGGCGGAGTATCCGGCGATTGCCGACATGGAAGGGATCGAGGCGCGCGTATCCGCAGCGGGGTATCGCACGTTGGCATCGCGGAGGATCGTCGGCGATCCCTGGGCCGCATACATGGGCCCGCTGGAGACGAGAGTCGGCAAGTTGCGTGGCACCGGCGAGGACGGTCTCGACGAGGTTCTGAACGCCGCGGAACGGGAGGTCGCCCTCTGGCGGCAGGCCCCGGACCAGATCCAGTATGCGCTGATGCTGGCCCGGCCCGCGTGATCCGCCTGCAAGTCCGGAGGAGGATGGTCAATGGAGTTCGATGACGACCTGAACGCCTGCGCCGCGATTGTCGAGAAAGGCGATCCCGAGCGGTTCCGCACGGTGATGGCCGCGCCGGTTGATGCGCGCGCGAAGCTCTTCCCGCTCTATGCCTTCAACGTGGAAGTCAGCCGCGCGCCCTGGATCACCAGCGAACCGATGATTGCGGAGATGCGCCTGCAATGGTGGCGGGATGCGCTGGAAGAGATCCGCCACGGTGAAAACGTCCGGCGGCATGAGGTCGTCTCGCCGCTCGCCGTGGTCCTCACTCCTGAAACGGTCGATCTTCTGGATGAGCTTATCGCCGCAAGGCGCTGGGATTGTTACAAGGATGCGTTTGACGATGCCGAGCATCTCGACCGTTACCTGCAGGCGACGTCGGGCAACCTGATGCAGGTCGCCTGTCACCTGCTGGGCGATCCGAAAGCCCCGGGGATGGCCGCCGGCTACGGGCTTGGCGTCGCCAACTGGCTCCTGGCCTGCCCGGAGCTTGAGTCGCACCAGCGCGTGCCATTGGTCGACGGCACGCCCAACGGCATCCGCAAGCTGGCGCGCGCCGGGCTGACCGCGCTGCGCAATGCCCCCATTCCGCGCTCCGGCCCGGTGCTGCCCGCCTTCTGGCCGACGAACGGGGCAGAGCGGATTTTGAAGGCAGCGAGCAAATCGCCGAAACGCGTGGCGGACGGGACGCTTCCCCGTCCGGGCCGTGCGATGTTCGCGCTCAAGGCTCTGCTGGCGCGGCCCTGATGCCGGCGCCCTGGGACGTTCAGTCTTCGGAATAGACGCCCGGCGTGTCGCGCGGGGCGCGGCCAGCGCGGGGTTCGGACGTCTGCGGCAGGAACCGGCCGCGCAACACGAACCAGATGAGCGCGCCGCCCGCCAGCGTCAGGAAGGGCGCCATGGCGAGGTTCACGGCCGTCCAGCCGGTGACGGGATCGCTGCCGATGCAGTTCATCAGCCCGCCCGACGCCAGCGAGGCCACGGTGACCGAGCCAAAGACGATGGCATCGTTGAGACCCTGGATCCGGCCCTGCTCCTCCGGCTTGTGAGCGGAGGAGAGCATCGTCGTCGCCCCGATGAACCCGAAGTTCCAGCCGAGCCCCAGCAGGATCAGAGCGATATAGAACTGCGTGAGCTCCACCCCCGATAGCGCCACCGCCCCGGCGCTGGCGAGGATCAGCAAGCCCAGCCCGGTGATCCGTTCCACCCCGAAGCGCGCGATCAGGTGGCCGGTGAAGAAGGACGGCGCGAACATCGCGAGCACATGGCCCATGACCACGTTGGCCGCCTGCGGCTCGCCGAAACCGCAGCCCACGACGGCCAGAGGCGTGGAGGTCATCACCAGGTTCATCAGCGCGTAGCTCACCGCCCCGCAGATGATCGCGACGGCGACACGCGGCGTGCGCAGCAATTGCCCCCGTGTTCGTGCGGGCACGCCGGTATTCACGGCGCGCTTGGGCTTGGGGATGTCGAGCACCAGAAACAGGCTCATGCCGACGAGGTTCACAACCATGACCGCGACATAGATGGGGAAGTAGCGCATCACCGTCGCATCCGCGTTCCCGGTGGTGAGATACGCCACGATCTGCGGCCCGATCAGCGCGGAGATC
>CBDUPF010000295.1:0-4878 GCA_965369035.1 uncultured Aliishimia sp. | reverse complement strand
TGGCCGGGAAGCTCAGCGTGTGGAACGGCACGTTGTCCTTGCCCATGAACTGGGTGTAGCGCACGTCGTCCGCGCCACGCCCGACGCGCCACCAGCGTTCCCATGCGTCGTCATCCTCGCCGTGCGCTTCCGCCCATTCGCGCGCGCAGGCAATGTATTCGATGGGCGCATCGAACCAGACATAGAAGACCTTCCCTTCCATTCCGGGCCAGGGATCCAGTCCGCGGCGCACGGGGATGCCCCAGTCGAGGTCGCGGGTGATGCCACGATCCTGCAGCCCGTTGCCGTCATGCAGCCATTTCTTGGCGATCGAGGTGGTCAGGACGGGCCAGTTGGTCTTGCTGTCGATCCACGCGTCGAGCTGGTCGCGCATCGCCGATTGCCGCAGGTTGAGGTGCTTGGTCTCGCGCACTTCCAGATCGGTGGAGCCGGAAATCGCCGACCGCGGGTTGATGAGATCGGTGGGATCAAGCTGCTTGGTGCAATTCTCGCACTGGTCGCCGCGGGCTTTCTCGTAGCCGCAATTGGGGCAGGTCCCCTCGATGTATCGGTCGGGCAGGAATCGGCCGTCGGCGATGGAGTAGACCTGCTTTTCCGACACTTCCTCGATCAGTCCGGCATCGGCCAGCCGGCCCGCGAAATGCTGCGTCAGCGCATGGTTCTGGGGCGAGGAGGAGCGGCCGAAATGGTCGAAACTGAGGTGGAATCCGCGCGCGAGCTTCGCCTGGACCTCGTGCATTTCGGCGCAGTACTCGGCGACCGGCTTGCCGGCCTTGGCGGCGGCCAGTTCGGCGGGCGTGCCGTGTTCGTCCGTGGCGCAGAGAAACAGAACCTCGTTGCCCAGGGCGCGCTGGAACCGGGCATAGAGATCGGCGGGCAATTGCGAGCCCACGAGCGTGCCCAGGTGCTTGATCCCGTTGATGTAGGGCAGGGCCGAAGTGATCAGGTGTCGGGCCATGGCGTGAGTTCCCAGATGCTCTTGTCCGGGTCCGTTTAGCGGATGGCCGCGGCAAGGGCCAGTGTCACCCGCCCTCCCTGGATCTTCGCAACAGCCTGCCGATCAGGAACGTCGTGCGCGGCGAATAGACATACGGTGTTCGGGTCTTTGCCGGCCGCGCGCGCATGCGGGTCAGTCCGAAGATGACTAGCGCGACATGTCCTAAGGAAATCATGACGAAGAGCGCGCGCGGCCCGAACGCCTCGATCAGGGCCGAGGCAATGTAGGGTGCCGCGATCGCCCCGACCGCGTAGTAGAACATGAGTGCGGCGGACAGCTCCACGCGCTCTTCGGAACTGGCGAAGTCGTGGGCATGGGCGGCCGAGACCGAGTAGATCGGAAAGGTGGTGAGCCCGAAGATCACCGCGGCGGCAAAGATCCCCGCAGTGCCGAAGTTCGTCGAATAGACCGTCAGCGCGCAGCTGAAGACGGCGGCAAGCGACAGCATGATCAGGACCCAGCGCCGGTCGTACTTGTCCGCCAGCCAGCCCACCGGATACTGCGCCACGGCGCCGCCCACGACGAAGGCCGACAGGAACCAGGCGATCTGTTGCAGGGTCAGTCCCACCTCCTGGCCATAAAGCGGGCCGACCATCCGGAAAGAGGCCGAGGAGAGCGCCGCGACAATGACGCCTGCCGCGGCCAGCGGGGACCGGGCATAGGCGAGCGACGGGCGCAGGCGGGGGGCGTCGGGCGTGGACGGTTGCTCGACCGTGGTCAGCGTCAGCGGGAGCAGGGCGGCGCAGCATACCATCGCCAGCAGGTTGTAGGAGACATAGGAGGCCGGCTCCAGCACGCCGATCACCATCTGCGCGGCCAGCGACCCGGTCATGTCGACCACCCGGTAGATCCCCATCGCACGGCCGCGCGTCTCGTTGGTGACCTTGGCCTGCAACCAGGCTTCGATCACCGTGTAGCAGCCGGCGACGCAGACGCCCGAGGCGACGCGCATCAGCATCCAGGCATAGGGATCGATCACCAGCATGTGCGCCAGAAGCCCGATGGCGCCGGCGGCGGTGAAGGCGGCAAAGGCGCGGGAGTGGCCGACCGACCCCATCAGCCGCGGCGCCCACCAGCAGCCGATGAAGAAGCCCAGGAAATGTGCCGAGCCCAGTAGGCCGATCTCCTGCCGGCTGAAATCGAGCGCAATGCCCGACAGCGCGTCGAGCGGGCCCACGCCCCCCGAAGAGAGCTGGAGCAGCAGGACGGACAGCAGGAGGGCGGCGAAGGAAATCAGGAGGCGCATGGGGCGTGGATGGCAGGCACGTCCGGATGCTGCTTGCGCAGTTTCGACGGGGCGGGGTCGTTTTCGGACTCCGCGGCCCGGGATCGGCCCCGGACACTCCGGTCAGCCGGCGGCGCGGATACGGACGCGGATGTCGAGCCGCACGGTATCGTCAACGAGGTCGGCGAAGCCGGAAATGCCGTAGGCCCCGCGGCTGATCCGGCCGCCAAGACGGACGTCGAGTTGGTCGAGGTCGTCCGGCGCGGTGCCAGGCGGGCGATAGACGGAGGCGTCGAGGCGGAGGGGGCGTGTCACCCCCCTGAGCGTCAGGTCCCCCGTGATGATCGCCCCGTCCGAAAGCCGCCCCGCCGCGCCAAGCCGCACGCCGGTCGACCGGAACCGGGCGGTGGGATGGCGCGCGGTATCCAGCATGTCGGCCCCCTTCAGCGCCTGCGTCACGAGAACCAGCCCGGCGCGCACGCGTGACAGGTCGGCGGTGACATCGGCGGTCGATGCCTCGAGCCGGGCGGGGTCGATTTTCAGATCGGCGCGGGACAGCGGCGCGGTTCCGGGCTGAGCTGTCCCGTTGGCGATGAAGATAAAGCGTATCTCGGCGTCCGCCGGGTCGATCCGGTAGCGCCGCGGCACGGCTGCTGCATCCTGCGGCAGCGCGGTCGCGGCAAGCGCCCCGGCCAGTATCCGGCGACGGGTGAATGAGGACATGGCGACCTCCTTCCTTCCCAAGGTCTACGCCCGGCGTCGTGTCCTGAACAGGACAGAGATGTCACGTTGCGGAGAGCGCGGAAGGAACGGCAGCGGTGGGGCGGTGTCAGGCCGCCTGGACCCGGAGGTCCGGATCGCGCCCCGTGCCGCGCAGGATCCAGCTGGCCTCCGGCGCCGTGCGGGCGCGCAGCCGGGTCAGTTGCCACCCCCCGGGATGCCGGGCGTGGTAGGGCGTCATCTGCCAGCGGCTCTCCACCCCCTGCGCCCCGCCCGCGCCGGGGGTCAGGATCAGCCCCAGCGGCACATGCGCCCCCTGCTTGCCGCCGGTCTCTGCCGCCAGGTGCAGGCGCCGCACCTGCGTGAGCCCGGGCAGCCCTGGAAGATCGCCCACCACCAGCGGCACCGCGCCGGACCGCAGCGCCTCTTCCAGCGACCAGAGCACGTCCTCGGCCCGGATCGGATCGACGAAGATGAACCGTCCGGGATCGGCCCAGTCGGCCATGCCCTCCGCATTCAGGCGGTCGGTGTTCCAGGCCGGGCCGATCCAGAGCACCGGTCCATCCATCCGCGCGGCGAGCCAGAGCGCCAGCGTGCGCCGACCCGTTCCGCAGGCCTCGTGCAGCCGCCCGCAGATCAGGTTCGGGTCGTCCCGGTTCGGAAACAGCCGCACTGCCGGCCCGGATCGGGCTGGGCGGCGCCCCATAAGGGTGGAGACATCGGGTGGCATGGCGATAGATGTTCACATTATGTTCTCATTCCTTTCTGCCGTAGGGCGGACGTCTGGTCAACCCGCGGAGCGCTGGATAGTCTGCGCCGCAATGCAGCAATGCCGCAAGCACGGAGAGGGACGACGCATGAAGATGACACCGCTTGGACGCACGGGATTGAAGGTCAGCGAGCTCTGCCTGGGGTCGATGACCTGGGGGACGCAGAACACCGCCGCCGAAGGGCACGACCAAATCGACCGGGCGCTGGGCGCCGGGATCAACTTCATCGACACCGCCGAGATGTACCCGGTCAACCCCATCCGTGCGGAGACCATCGGACGCACGGAGAGCATCATCGGCGACTGGATCGCGGCGCGCGGCCGCCGGGACGGCGTGGTGATCGCAACCAAGCACTCCGGCGAGGGCATGCAGCATGTGCGCGACGGCGCCCCGATCACGGCAGAGACGATTCCACAGGCGGTGGAAGGTTCGCTGCGTCGGCTGAAGACGGATTACATCGACCTCTACCAGTTCCACTGGCCGAACCGCGGCAGCTACATGTTCCGCAAGAACTGGACCTACGACCCCAGCGGGCAGGACCGCGCATCCACGATCGCCAACATGGAGGAGTGCCTCGGCGCCCTGCAGCGCGAGGTGGAGAAGGGCCGCATCCGCGCCTTCGGCCTGTCGAACGAGAGCGCCTGGGGCACCGTTCAGTGGCTCGAGGCCGCGGCGCGCACCGGCGGTCCGCGTGCGGCGAGCGTTCAGAACGAATACTCGCTGCTCTGCCGGCTCTATGACACCGACATGGCGGAGATGAGCGCGAACGAGGACGTCGGCCTTCTGGCTTTCTCGCCGCTGGCCGCGGGGCTGCTGACGGGCAAGTACCAGGATGGAGCGGTGCCGGACGGCAGCCGCATGACCTTGAGCCCCGACCTAGGCGGCCGCAAGGTCCCCCGTGCATTCGAGGCGGTCGACGCCTACCTGGATATCGCGCAGCGCCACGGGCTGGACCCGGTGCAGATGTCGCTGGCCTGGTGCCTCACCCGGCCGTTCATGGGTTCGGTGATCTTCGGCGCGACCGGCCTGGAGCAGCTGGAAACGGCGCTGGGCGTGGCCGACCTCACGCTTTCCGACGAGGTGCTGCAGGAGATCGATGCCGCACATCGTCAGCACCCGATGCCCTACTGATCGCGAATATCCGCACCGCGGGGACTCGCACCTTC
>CBDUPF010000294.1:0-4924 GCA_965369035.1 uncultured Aliishimia sp. | reverse complement strand
GACCCGATCACCGACTGGATCAGCGTGGTGTCGGTGGTGATCCGGCTCAGTACCTCTCCGGTCATGATCCGTTCGTAGAACGCGGGGCTCAGCCCGATCACGCGATCGAAGACGGCCTTGCGGATGTCGGCCACGACGCGTTCGCCCAGCCGCGTGACCAGCAGGTAGCGGAGCCCGGTGCCCACCGCGAGAAGCCCGGTGATGCCGAGCGCGGCAGCGAAGTAGGCGTCAAGGATCTGCCCGTTCTCCGCACCGAAATTGTCCACCACGCGACGCACCGCCAGCGGCAGGATCAGCGAGATCACCGCGGTCGAGATCAGCGCGGCCAGCGAAGCGGCCATCAGCAGCCGGTATGGCCGCATGAACGGCCAGAGCGCCCGAAGCGCGCCGATTTCCTTCGACTTTTCGCGTTCCTCGTCGTGCGCGATCCTTGCCATGCCGCTCCCTTCCCGCAGTCGTGCCTACTTGGCGGGCAAAGTTGCGCAGGTCAAGCCGCCGCCGGGTCGCAACCGGCGCCGGCCGCCAGTCACGCCGCGTCAGTCCCCGGGTCCGGGCCAAGGGGCACCGCTTGCCGGCTCCTGGCGCGCGGTCATCTTGACGGCCCCGACGGCCCAGCGGCCATACCCGTCAGACGGGCGATCACGCAATCCGTTTCCCCGCAACTGACGGTCTTGTTGCTGCCAATGCCCTCGTTGCTTGCCGGATGGGCGGCGGAAGTCAGGGAGGAAGTTGCCCCGATGAGTCGGATGCACGCAAACTCCATTCAACAACATGGCAACGCCGCACTCATTCCAGGCAAATCTTTGACTTTATTACATAATATCAAGAGCCGCCCACAACTCTATTCTACCAATGCAAGAACCGTGCTATGCTGACGCATTGCTTAATTCATTTCGCGAGGTCTCTGATGAGGAATCGACCGTCCATTTCCCGGTCCCGCTTTTGCAGTCCGTTCGTGTGTCTTGTCCTGACGGTTCTGGCCGGCGGAGACGCGGACGCGCAGACCAAGGGCCAGCTCAGCTACAACGGCGACAAGGATGCCGCCTTCCTCATTCTCAACGGCAGGAACGACAACCGCGCCGCCCGACTCTCGGTGGATGGTGGCGAAAACCTGCGCGGGTTCCTGGAATTGCACCGCGACGGTGTGCGCAGGTTCCACGCCTATGTGGACGAGGACAGCGAAGGCGGGCTGACGCTCTCCTCGCCGACCGGGGAGGCGGTCAACCTCTTCATCGACAACAGCTCGAACTCGGGCGTGCTGCATTTGCGGGACGGCACGGGCGAATCCCGCGTGCGGCTCTTCGTGGACGATCAGGGACAGGGCCAGTTGCGGCTGGAGGGCGAGTCGAATTCCGACCGTGTGAGCCTCTATGTCGACGCGGAGGACCAGGGCGGGCTTTCGATCTTCGACGACAGTGGAGACGTGGCGGCCAGTATCTATGTCGACGACGACAGCGACACCGGCGTGCTGGTTCTGAAGAATTCCGCAGGCGAAACGCGCGCCTTTCTCCGCGTGACGGACAGCGGACGTGGCAAGCTTTCGCTCGACGGGTCGGACAACGTGGAGAAGGTCGACCTGTATGTGGACGGCCTGAACCAGGGCGGCATGCGCATTCGCGGCACCAGCGGGGCCGATGCCGGCGTGATGTTCGTGGGCGACAGCACCGATGCCGGGGTCCTGCGCCTGATGCGGAACGGCGGCGGTACGCGGGCCGAGATGAGCGTCGATGGCGACGGGCGCGGACGGTTGGTCCTCGACGGGTCCAGCGGCGGTCAGCGCGTGCGCCTGTTCGTCGACGGCAATGACCAGGGCAGCCTGATCCTGCGCGATGGCGGCGGCGAACGTGCCGCGATGGGTATCGACGACAGCCTCGGCGGGGGCGTTCTGACCCTGCGTGACGACGCCGGGAACATCACGGTGACACTCGACGGCTCGACCGGCGTGATCGCGAAATCCGGGGTGAACGGGTTCCTGATCGACCATCCGGCCAACCCCTCGCAGCAGATATTCTATGCCTCCGTCGAAGGGCCCGAGGCCGGCATGTACATCCGCGGCAGCGGCCGGCTCAGCGATGGCGTGGCCGAAATCCAGCTGCCCGGGCATTTCGAGGCCGTCGCGCGCGAGGATACCGTGACCGTACAGGTGACGCCAACCTCACGCGATACGCGCGGTCTGGTCGTGACCAAGAAAAACACCGGCGGCTTCGTCGTCGAAGAACTGAGCGACGAGCATGGAAAAGCCACCTTCGACTGGCTGGTGATGGCCGAACGCGGTGACATCGAACCGATCCAGGTGCTCCGCGGGCCGTTCTCGCTCAAGCTCGACAGCTTCATCCTGGGCACTGGCGCGCTGGACCTGCCTTCCATGCCGCTGGGCACGATGCCGATCATCGAACCGAAGTCCGACCGCCCGGTGCTGCTCAACCCCACCCGGTCCCGGACGATCCGGCAGGGCGAGGCGGTCAACGCCGAAATCCTGCTGAAGCCCGACGTGGCCGAGGGAATCCTCGTCGATCCCGGCCGTATTCGCAAACCCAACCTCCTCAATCCCGGACGGATCCAGCCCGGCCTGACCGTGCCGTCGCGGCCGGATCCGCTGACGCGCCGCGAGGAGGCCGAGCCGCAGAGCGACGACCAATGAGACCGCGCATCCTATCGGTCGCGGCCGGCGCCGCCTTCTGGTGTGCGAGCGCTGCCGCACAGGTCACCAACAACGAAGATATGCGGGTGGAGGACAGGAGCGGGTCGCGCGCGGACTGCGGGTTCACCGTTTCGAGCGTGATACTTCCGTCTGTGCGCCGCGAACGCGCGCTGACGGTCCGGCCGCGCCGGCACTTCCGGACCATCACCGCCATCAACGGGCTGGGGGTGACAGCGGCGCAGGTGGACACCACCTTCAATGCGGCCTCCGACCTGCTGCAACAGGACAGCGGCTCAGGCGATTCCAGTTGCTGCACGGCGATCCTGCGGTCGGGTGCCATCAATTTCGTCAATGCGCCTGCCAGCACGCCCGGCGGGGTCATCGCATCCTCCGGCGATCTCGACGACATCTTCGACCTGCCGAACGATATCAAGATCGTGGCCTCCATCGGCTTTTGTGGCCAGTCCGGCACCTATGCCGGGTGCGCCCGGGGCAACGAGTTGATCCTGACTGCCAATTTCGCGGCCACCACCGTCGCGCACGAGATCGGTCACAACACCGGCCTTTGCCACGTGGGCACGTCGTGCAACCCGACCTGCGGACAGGCCGGGACCTGCTCCGGCTGCGGCGATGGCAGCGCCAACAACATCATGTACTACCGGATCTGCACCACGCCGGTTCAGGACCGTTTCACCTCGAACCAGTGCACGACATTCCAGGGACCGGCATCGCGATGAGACATCTGGCCATAACCGTACTTGCGGCGAGCCTTGCCGTCCTGCCGAACCTGCCGCAGGCGCAGGACCGCGAACCGCTCAGGGACTTCGTGACAGCCGAATACTACCACGGGATACCGCGGGAGCAGGCCGCAGCCTACGGCTCCGACGCCGTGCCGGAGCTTCTGGCGATCCTCGAGGATCCGTCGGAGCGCGAAAGCTGGGACCAGGTGGTCGACATGCTGTCGATCGTGGGCGACGAACGCGCCACGCCGGCGCTGACCGACTTTTTCGAGAACCGGTTCGACGGCACGGTCACGCTGGAGACCTTTCAGGCGTTGACCCAGGTGCCGCGGGCGCTTGGCGCCATTGCCAGCCGGGGCGACACGCGGGCCGAAGCCTGGCTGGACCGTGGGCTGCGTCCGGAGGCGTGGTCGGAACGCCCGGTGGCCTGGACCTTTCCGGCGCTGGAGGCCCCGGACAAGAGGGCATTGCTCACGAAGCTGAGCATCGACGGCATGGCACGGGTCGGCACCGAAACGAGCCTGGAGCGTCTGCGCCGGCTGGAACGGTCCATCGAGACGCTGGATGCCCCGATACCCACCCTGCGACCCGCGATCAGGGAGGCCATCGCGAAAAACGAACTGATCATCGAACGCGGCCCGGGCGTGCTGGACACCCCGCAACTGGGCGAGCTTTTGCGCGAACGCATGGAGCGTGCCCCGCGCGAATAGGTCTGGCGATGCCCGCGACCTACAACCCCGGTCCGGGCACGCAGACCACGAGGATCCGCGCGTCGCGATCCCCGTCCGACGCATAGAGGTGTCCGACCGCGCTATCGAAATAGATGCTGTCGCCCGCAGACAGATGGACCGGCTCGCGCCCCTCGACAAAGACCGTCACCCGGCCTTCCATGACGACCAGGAATTCCTGCCCCGGGTGGCGCACGAAATCCTCGAAATCGGCGAATTCGCGCGCCTTGAGCGACCCCATCATCGGCGTCATCGCCTTGTTCCAGACGTCGGGAAACAGCATCTCGTAGACGTAGTTGCTGGTTTCCTGACGCTCGAACTCCCCCTTGCGCGCCACGGCGAAACTGCCGGGCTCGAAACTCTGGCCTTCCGCGTTGAAGAAGGCCGCAAGGTCCACGTCGAGACTGCGCGCCAGTTGCGACAGCCGGTCATAGGTGAGCGAGATCACGCCCCGCTCGGCCTTGGAGATGGTCGAGATCGCAAGGCCCGACCGCTCTGCCACCTCGGCCAGGGTCCAGCCCCGGTCGCTTCGCAACTGGCGCAGGCGGCGGCCGAAATCGGCACGCGGATTGGTGGTGTCGGTGTCACCTGTCATGCGCGAAGTCTAGGCCGGCAGCCGGTAGCCTCCAAGAGAATTTTCGTATTGGAAAAAAGCTGTTTTCCGATTGGAAAATGGATGCTACGCTCGCCGGGATTGTGGATCAGCGGGGACGTGAGCGTGACGCCGGGCGTCGAAAAGGCCGACTTCATCGTGATCGGCGCCGGAATGGCGGGCGCGTCGGTCGCCGCCGAACTGGCCCGCCACGCCCGCGGGC
>CBDUPF010000293.1:0-4925 GCA_965369035.1 uncultured Aliishimia sp. | reverse complement strand
AGAGCGTAGACCGTTTCAACGGCCTTATCTAGGCGTCGCAGATCGTCCACGCTGTTGCGTTCCCGAAAAAGTTGTTCTTCTGGCATTGCCGATCTCATCCCTAGCATTTCCAGTTCTACGCCAAGGGGCCTCATCTTCCCGTTCAGTTGGTTCAATGGGGTTCGTTGGGACGGCCCTAACTGTTTCGGACGCGTCGGTGGGGCTTCCGGGCGCCTCGGCAGCTTTTGCGGCTTCAGTGAGGTGAGGTTGGCGCCCGTGGTTGCACTGCAGGAGCGCTCGTTTCCCTTCTGCGCTGCGTTCCCCGGATATCCTCCAGCGCCGCGTAGAAAGCGGGCAGCACGACGAGAATCAACACCGTGGCGGCAAGCAGGCCAAAGACGACGGCGATCACCAGCGGCTTGAGCGTCTGGGCCTGAGTCGAGGTTTCCAGCAGCAACGGCGCCATCCCCATGATCGTGGTCGAGACCGACACGAAAATCGGGCGGAAACGGGCGCGGACGGCCTCCCCGGCGGCATCCGTTGCCGAACGGCCCTCGGCACGGCGGTCATTGATGACGCCGACGAGCAGGATCGCGTTGTTCACCACGATGCCTGCCAGAGAGGCCGCCCCAACCAGCGACGGCATCGAGATATTGTATCCCATCAGAACATGGCCCCAGATC
This sequence comes from uncultured Aliishimia sp., assembly GCA_965369035.1. Lineage (GTDB taxonomy): Bacteria > Pseudomonadota > Alphaproteobacteria > Rhodobacterales > Rhodobacteraceae > Aliishimia. Next base: position 4,263 of record CBDUPF010000293.1, on the reverse strand, counting down.
ACGCCCAGGAAGGCCAGCGGGATGGAGAGCATCACGATCAGCGGTTCGACATAGCTGCGGAACTGGAAGCTGAGGACGATGTAGATGCCGACCAGTCCGATCAGGAAGCCGCGCAGGATCGAGGCGACGGTTTCGGCGGAGTTCGCGGCCTGCCCGCCGATCTCGAACCCAAGGCCGGGGTTGGCGGCGGCCAGATCGGGCAGGAACCGTTCGGCAAGCCGGGCCGTGATCGCGTCGGCATTGCCTGTCCGGCCGTCCACATCCGCCGAGACGGTCAGGGTGCGCTGGCCGTTGCGCCGGGAAATGCTGCCCCAGCCGCGCGCGTCGGCGATGCTGGCGATACTGGCCAGCGGCACGGTGACGTTGCCGGGCAGGGCGATTTCGAAGGCGGTCAGATCGGCGCGGGTGGCGCGGTCGGAATCGGACAGGCGTACCTCCAGATCCCAGGCCAGATCGCCGCGCCGTATCTCGGTGAGTTGTGTTCCAAGGAAGGCCGCACGCACCTGTCCCGCGACATCCCCGGCGGTCAGCCCCAGAGCTTCGGCCCCCGGCGACAAGGTCAGGCGCAACTCCGGTGCGCCGGGACGCAGGTCGAGGATCGCGTTGCGGACGCCAGCATAGGTTTCCAGTTCGGCCAGCGTGGCCCGGCCCGCATTCTCCAGCGTGGCGAGGTCGGGATGCGTCAGGCGCAGTTCGACGGCAATACCCTGCGGGCCGATGCCCGGTTCGGTCAGGATCAGCGATGCGACGCCGGGCAACGGTCCGATTTCGGTGCGCCAGAGCGCAACGATGTCGTCGAGTGTGCTGCTGCGTGTCTCTGCCCCCATCAGATCCACGGCGACGGTGGCGACATGGGCGCCGGTCTCGCCGGCGGACAGGTTGCGGCCCATGCGCGTGATGCGGCGGATCACCAGCGGCTGCGCACCGGGCTGCTCCGGCGAGAGGCGGGCGTTCACGCGGTCGAGCGCGGCTTCGACCTGCACGACCGCTTCGGCTGTTCGGGCCAGCGGCGTGCCCGCGGGCAGAAGGATCCGCGCCTCCAGCACATCGCCGTCGATCTCGGGCATCGCCTCGCGTTTGACCACGCCGCCGCCCAGGGCGCCGACGGTCAGGATCAGCGCGCCGATGGCCAGCCCCGCCACGAGCCAGCGCCAGCGGATCGCGGCATCGGCAAGGCGCCCGACGCCACGCTCCCGCAGCGCTTCGAACCCTGCGTCGAAGCGGATGCGAAACCGCGAGGGGGCTGCCACCTTCATTCCGCTTTTCAGGTGATGCGGCAGGATCAGGAAGGCCTCGATCAGCGAGGCGGCAAGGGCGGCCAGCAGGACGACCGGCAGAACCTCCAGCACTGCGCCGAGTTCACCTGCCAGAAAGGCCAGCGGCAGGAACACGGCAAGCGTGGTCAGGAACGAGGAGATGACGCCGGGGGCCACGGCGGCGACGCCCGCGGCCACGGTTTCGACGGTGGCGCCCTTGGCGGCATGCACCGCGATGGAATCCGCGATCACGATGGAATCGTCCATCACGATCCCGATCGCCATCAACAGCGCGACCAGCGTCATCATGTTGAGGCTCAGGCCCATCAGCGCCATCCAGGCGAACGCCCCCGCGAAGGCCACGGGCAGGCCCATCGCGGCCCAGATTGCGAATCCGGGCCGGAAGAAGAGGCTCATCACAGCCATCACCAGCACGAGGCCGATCATCCCGTTCTGTACCAGCATCGCCAGCCGGTCGCGGATGATGGATGTCACGTCCTGCACCACCTCGACCGTTACCGTACCGGGCAGGCGCGCGGTCTCTTCGGCCACCAGTGCCGCGACATCGTCGAGCACGCGCAGCGCGTCGGCATCGAGCGCCTTGGCCACGTCGATCAGCATCGCGGGCCTGCCATCGACAAAGACGCGGTCGTAGCTCGGTTCGAACCGCTCCTCGATCCTGGCCACGTCGCCCAGTGTCAGCGTCGCGCCATTGGGCAGGACCAGCATGGGGATCGTGGCGAGCGCGGTCGCCGTCTTGCGTTCGGCGGTGAAGCGGAGGGTCAGGTCGGCCCCCGGTCCTTCGAGCGTGCCGGCGGGCAGGTCGATGTTCTGGGCGGCGATGGCGGTTGCCAATGCCGCTGGGGTCAAGCCGTGGCTGTCCAGCACGGCGCGCGTGGCGGTGATGGAGAGCGTGCGCGTGCCCAGACCGCTGCGAGTGACGCGCGCCACGCCCGGCAGCGCGGACAGGCGGTCGGACAGCGCATCGGCGTAGAGGTCCAGTTCGCCCGGCGGCAGATCACCCCGCACGGCGACGGATGTGACCGGGTCACTGCGGTGCAGCTCGCGCACGATGGCCGGATCGGCGCGGTCGGGAAAGCTGTCGATTGCCGCGACCTCGGTGCGAAGCGAGTTGACGAAGCGCAGCGCGTCATTGCCGGGGGCCATGGTTGCCACGGCATGGGCGCGACCTGTTTGAGCGGTGCAGGTGAAGGTCTCCAGCCCTTCGACGCCCTGCACCTCGTCCCAGAGTGGTGCGCAGATCGCGCTTTCCACGTCCTCCGCGGCGGCACCGCGATAGGGTACCGTGATCTCGGCCTCGACGGCGCGGAAATCAGGGAATGTCTCGCGCAACAGGCCCGGTGCGGCGAAAGCGCCGGCAAACAGGAACAGCAGCAACAAGAGATTGCCTGCCGTCGGGTGGCCGGTGAACCAGCGGATCATTCCGTGGCCTCGACGGGGGTCAGCTCCATACCGGGGATGGCGGGCGCGATGTCGTCGATCACCACCCGGTCACCCGGGACGAGCCCTTCGGCTATGATCACGCGCCCATCCTGCCCGAAGGCAGCCGTCACGGGGCGCAGTTCCAGCAGATCGTCCGCACTCACGACGCGGACCATCCCGGCATGAAGGGCTGCTTCGGGAATCGCGATGGCTCCTTTCAGGGGCGCACCGGCAAAGGACAACTGCACTTGCATGTTTGGAACCAGCGGCAGGCGGCGGGGCGGGTCTGCGCCTTTGTAGGGGTCATCGACCGTGACCACGACCGGCACCGTGCGGGCGCGCGCGTCAAGCGCACCCTCGATCCGGCTGACGCGGGCGGACCATTCCTGTGAGGGGTCCGACAACGGGCTGAGCGTCACGTCGATCTGCGTCGCGGGCACGTCGCGCATCATGTCGGCAAGCGTGATTCCGGGAGGGATATTGCCGACAAGTCTCCGAAAGCTGTCGATCGGCAGATGCGCCACGACTTCGGCGGAGGCGATGTCGTCGCCGCGGACAAGGACCTGTCCTTGTGCGACGGACTGGAACCGTTCGGCACTCACCTCCGTCACGCGCAGATCGAACGGTGTTGTGAGCGTGGTGCGCGCGAGCGCCCGCCGTGCTCGCGCAATGGCGGCCTCGCTACGTGCGACCTGCGCCGTGATCCGTGCCTCGCGCGACGGGATCAGGGCCAGGGCGTTTTCCAGTTCGGCCACCGTGCGGCGGGCCAGAAGCGTCGCTCGTTCTGCCTCGTCGGCGCGTGATTGCGGCAAGTTCCCTTGCGCGACGAGCGTGCGTGTGCGCTGCAGGTCCGTCTCGGCCAGTCGCAGGCGGTCCTGCTCCAGTGCAAGGATGCGTCGCGAGTTGTCCGCCTCCGCTGCGAGCTGCGCTTGCTCTGCGTCCAGGGCGGCGAGGTCGGCTTGTGACTGTGCCAGCGCCAGTTCGTAGTCCGCCGGGTCTATGCGCAGCACGTCCGTGCCCGCGGGGATCAGGCGGCCCGGTTCCAGATCGGGGTGGCGCCAGATCACCTCGCCCTGCAGCTCTGCCACGGCGACCCAGGTATTCGCCGACCGCAGGTTGCCCCAGGTGGCGGTCGGGCGGATATCCCGCGCGGCGACTGTGATCACCCGGACGGGCAGGGAAGGGGCTTCGTTCTCGACTTGCGCAGGTCCGGGGGCCGTGGCGATCATCCAGGCCGCCGCGGCAAGCCCGAGTGCGATGGGCGGTAGGGCGAGGAGGGGCGCCAGCCGCATTGGGTCAGCCCTGCGCCGGGCGCATCCGCGCCAGCGTCCCGTCGCCCAACACGAACTGATGATGGAGCACGCCCGCTACATGGAGAGCAACCAGAGCCAGAAGCACGATCTTCATCGCGTTGTGCCCTTGCGCCGCCGCTTCGATCCCGCCGAACCATGCAAGCGACCCGCTGATCGGCATCAGGATTATCAGCGCGTAAAGCCCGAAATGGGTCAGCCTGGCGAAGATAGCCTGGACCTCGCTGCTCTCCACCCCGGGAGGCACGCCGTGG
>CBDUPF010000292.1:0-4927 GCA_965369035.1 uncultured Aliishimia sp. | reverse complement strand
AAGCTGACCGTGATCCCGATCAGCCCGACGGTGAGCGACAGCTGCGCGCCGAAGAGAATGCGCGAGAAGACGTCGCGCCCCAGCCGGTCGGAGCCCCAGAGAAAGACCGTGGCGCCCTCTGGCGCGCAGAAGAGATGCGTGTCCGACCGGATCAGGCCGAAGAGCCGGTACTCCGCCCCCTCGCAGAACCAGTCCAGGCGCGCCGGGTTCGCGGTATCCTCCTCGTAGACCCACTGGAACTTCTCGAGGTCGGCCTTACCCTCCAGTGGGTAGATATAGGGGCCGATGAAGCGCCCCTCGTGCCAGAGGTTGATGGATTGCGGCGGGGCATAGAGGTGGTCGGCATTGCGCTCGTTGGCGCCATAGGGCGAGATGAAGCCGGCGATGGGCAGGATCAGGTAGCACAGCAGCAGGAAGATGCCGGAGATCAGCCCCAGCCTGTGGCGGCGGAACTTGCGCCAGATCAGGACCCAGCCCGGCGCGTCCATGTCGGCCCGTTCGATCGCCGACAGGTTGTCGGTGTCCTCGTACGGTTCGTCGTCGACGTAGCGGCCGTCAGGCAGGATGCTCATGATTTGCGCGCCCCGTACTTGATGCGCGGGTCAAGGAGCATCAGCAGCAGGTCGGAGATCATCGTGCCGATCAGCGTGAGCAAGGCCACGAACATCAGGATGAAGCCGGCGAGGAACTGATCCTGTGTCTTCAGCGCGGAGAGCAGCGCGGGCCCGATGGTCTGCAGCCCCAGCACGACGGAGACGAGGACCGAGCCGGAGACCATCGCCGGCAGCAGGTTGCCGATGTCGGCGACAAAGGGGTTGAAGGCCATGCGCAGCGGGTACTTGGTCAGCATCCGGGTGGGGGAGAGGCCCTTGGCGATGGCGGTCTCCACGTAGGGTTTGCCAAGCTCGTCGAGCATGTTGGCGCGCAGCCGCTGCATCATCGCCGCCGCCCCGGAGGTGCCGATCACGAAGGTCGGCACGATCAGGTGGATGAGGATGGATTCCACCTTGGCCCAGCTCATCGGTTCGCCCTCGAACACCGGGTCCATGAGCCCGCCGATCGGCAGGTCGAAATACTTGTGCCCGTAGTAGAACAGGATCAGCGCCAGCAGGAAGTTGGGCGTGGCAAGGCCGAGGTAGCCCACGAAGGCCGCGGAATAATCCACCCATGTCTCCGACTTGGCGGCGGCGATCACGCCGAGGGGCAGCGCCACCATGTAGACGAAGAGGACCGCGGCGAGGTTGACCAGCACGGTGAGCCAGAGCGCGTCGCCCACGATTTCCGACACCGGCGCGCCGAACTCGAAGGACCAGCCGAAATTGCCCTGCAGCATCCCCGAAAAGCCCTGCGGACCGGGGATGAAACCCATCCAGATCAGGTATTGCTGCCAGACCGGGCGGTCGAGTGCGTATTCACGGCGCAGGAATTCGGCCTTGGCCACGCCTTCTTCCTGACCTGTCGCGCGCAGCTCCGCGATCTGGTTGGACAGGTAGTCGCCCGGCGGCAGGTTGATGATGACGAAGACCAGCACCGACACGACGAGCAACGTCAGCAACATGGTGATCGCCCGATAGACGGCGTAGCGCAGAAAGATCACGAATTGCTCCCCGCATCGGCAAACCAGAATTCGTCGATACGATGGATGCCGAAATGCGCACCGGGATCCCAGGCCCAGGTGCCTTCGCGCGGCACATTGCGCAGGCGGTTGGAGACGACCACGGGCTGCGGCGCTTCGGCGAGAATGCCGATGGCGTATTGCTGATCGGCGTGGATGGCCAGCATTTCCTGCCAGATGGCCCGCTGCTCCGCGGGAACACTGGTGCGGTTCCAGGCGTGGTAGAGGTCCATCAGGCGCTGCGCTTCGGGCATGTCGGGCGCCTCGCCCAGATTGCCCCGCGACTGGTAGTACTGGCCCCATTTCGGCCAGGAGAGGAATTCCTGCTCCACCGGCGCCACGTAGTCCGGTGGCGTGGCGGGCGTGGGCAGCCCGTTGTCCCAGCCGTACCAGACGGAGGCCATGGTGGTTCCGGCAAAGGCCCTGTTGCGCAGGATGTCCCGGTCGAGCGGCCGCATCACCAGCCGGATGCCCAGGTCGCGCCAGGTGTCGGTGATGATCGCCAGCGCGTTCTCCACCTCCTGCCGTTCGCCGGCGGTCTCGATCACGAACTCCATCGGCCGACCATCGGGAAGCAACCTCAGTCCGCGGCTGTCGCGTTCTGTCAGCCCCATCTCGTCCAGAAGCGCGTTGGCGCGGTCCGGATCGTAGTCGGACCATTTTCGCAGGTTTGCGGGATCGTGCAGCGGCGACGTGCTGAGCGCGGTCATGCCGCCCTCGCGCGCCATGCCGAAATAGAGCGCGCGGTTGATGATGTGCCGGTCGATGCCCATCGACAAGGCGCGGCGGAAGCGCACGTCGCGGATCACCTCGCGCCAGACCGGGTCGTTGAAATTGAGGTTGGGGTAGATCGCGATCTGGCTGGCCGTACCATTCGCCCAGAGATAGGTCTGGTAGTTCGCGCCGTCGGCCTCGCCCTTCTTCAGGATCGACACGTCGCGGAAATCGAGCCCGCGGGCCTGCAGGTCGGACTCGCCGGCGTTCGATTTCGCCGCCACGAGCCCGGCCCCGACGACCGTCATCTCCACCACGTCGATATAGGGCAGTTGCGCCCCCCGGCTGTCCACGCGGTGATAGTACGGGTTGCGCACGAACAGGTAACGCGATGACTTGTTCTGCGCCGTCGCGCTCATCCAGGGCTGCAGCGTCGGCAGGTCCGGATTGTCGTTCTTGTACATGTTGTCGTACTTGTTGTGCAGCGCGGCCCAGCTGTTCACGCGCTCCTTCACCACCAGGTCGTTCAGCCGCTCCTCCCCGCCATAGGTTGCGTGGAACTGCTTGAGGTAATGCGCGGGACGGTAGATGAACGGCGGGCTGGCCTGCGCCAGTGTCCGCAGGAAGGACGGGTGTTGTACCGGCCATTCGTACCGAACCGTGGACTCGTCGGGGCAGGTCACGGTGGGCCATTGGTCGCCCATCCGCAGGAATTCCGGCGGACCGGCGGGCGAGAGCTGCTCGTTCTTCGCCACGTCCTCCCACCAGTAGCGAAAGTCTTCGGACGTGAAGGGCGTGCCGTCCGACCACTTGTGCCCCTTGCGCAGATGCAGGGTAAAGATCCGGCCGTCCTCGACCGTTACGTCGCGCAGGATGTCGGGGTAAAGTTCGTAGTCGCTGTCATAGCCCATGAGCCGCGCGTAGCCGTAGACGACCATCTGGCGCACGTCCTTGCTGCGGGTGACCATGGTGCGCAGCGTGCCGCCTTCGGTTCCGGGTTCGCGCCCCTTTGCGGCGAGGTCGACGACCAGCGGCTCCGCCGGCAGGCGCTCCGCCACGGGTGGCAGGTCGCCGGCTTCGACCTCCTGCGACCAGAAGGTGGATTCCTTGTACTCTTCCGCGACGGCCGGGGTCGGTGCGAGCCACAGGAGCGCGGACAAGACCGCGACAACGGCGGCCGCGGGGCGGATCAGAGGCATCGTGAAACTTCGATCATGCATGGCACCGTACCTTATGCCCCGGTTCCAATTCCATCAATGCAGGTGGTATCGCGCCATCGAACCGGTATTTGTCCGGCCAGCCGCTCGGGTCGCCTGCGCCGCGCGACACCACGGCCAGGTCGATGGGGCGGTGGATGTCCGGTTCCGGCTGCGCGGCGATCAGCGCGCGGGTATAGGGGTGCTTGGGGTTGTGGAAGAGCGTGTCGGGCGGCGCCTGCTCGACGATGAAGCCCTGGCGCATCACCGCGACCTCGTCGGCGAGACGCGCCACAACGGCCAGATCGTGGCTGATGAAGAGATAGCTCAGCCCGGCGTGGTCGCGGATCTGTTCGAGCAGGGTCAGCACCTGGTCCTGTACGGAGACGTCGAGCGCCGAGGTGGGTTCGTCGCAGACCATCAAGACCGGGTCGAGCGTCAATGCTCGGGCAATCGACAGCCGCTGGCGTTGCCCGCCGGAAAAGGCATGCGGGTAGCGGCCCAGCATCGCGGGGTCGAGGCCCACGAGCCGCAACATCTCCGCCGCCTTCTCGCGCCGCTCGGCGGATGTGCCGATGCCGTGGATCTCCATCGGTTCGGTCAGCGCCTCGCGAATGCGCATCCGCGGCGAGAGCGAGGAGTAGGGGTCCTGGAACACCATCTGCGCCTGCCGCTGGAACGCGGTGCGCTGCGTGGGCGTCATGGCGTGGACCGGCACCGGGTCGGCGTCGCGGGTGGGCCGGAACCAGACCTCCCCGCCGGGATCGGGCGGGTCGGCGGCCAGCGCGATGCGGGCGGCGGTGGTCTTGCCCGACCCGCTTTCGCCGACGATGGCCAGCGTCTTGCCGCGTGGCAGGGACAGCGTCACCTGCTGGCAGGCGTTCACGAGGATCGGCGCGCGCAATCCCGAGGCCTTGAGCGCGAAGGTCTTGGAAACGTCGCGCATCTGCAGGATCAGGTCCTTCTCGGGCAGCGGTGGCGCGGGTTCGGCGACCTCGGGGATCAGCGGTGCCGCGGCCAGCAGCTTGCGGGTATAGCCATGCGCAGGTTCGGAGAGGATCGGCGCGGCCGGTCCCGCCTCCATTACGCGGCCCTTGTTCATCACGACGACCTGTTCGGCCATGTTGGCCACGACGCCCAGGTCGTGAGTGACCAGGATCAGCCCCATGTGGGTTTCGCGCTGCAGGTCCTTGATCAGGCCCAGCACCTGCGCCTGCGTGGTCACGTCGAGCGCGGTGGTCGGTTCGTCCGCGATCAGCAGGTCGGGCCGGGCGATCATCGCCATCGCGATCATCGCCCGCTGGCGCATCCCGCCCGACATCTCGAAAGGATAGGAGCGGAACACGCGCTCAGGCTCCGGAAAACCCACATGCTCGAAGGTTTCCAGAACCTCCCTGCGGGC
>CBDUPF010000291.1:0-4970 GCA_965369035.1 uncultured Aliishimia sp. | reverse complement strand
TTTCGTAATTCCGCCCGCCGGGATGGGCCACGTGATAGACGCAGCCGCCCACGGCGCGACCGGACCACCGGTCATAGATGTCGAAGGTCAGCGGCGCGTTCACCGGCAATACCGGGTGCAACGCCTCGGACGGTTGCCAGGCCTTGAAACGGACGGCGCCAACGGCGGTTCCGACCGTGCCCGTATCGGTCAGCGGGACCGGTCGCTGATTGCACATCACCTGGTAGCGCTCCTTGAATGCCGTCGTCATCTTCACCTGCAGACGTTCTACCGAACTGTCGGTGTAGCGGACGGTTCCCCCGATCGCGCCGGTTTCTCCAAGAACATGCCAGGGCTCCAGCGCCTGGCGCAATTCCAGGTGCACGCCCTCGATCTCGACTTCGCCGCAGAACGGGAAACGGAACTCGGCCTGTGCCTCGTACCACACCGGATCCAGTTCGAACCCGTGATCGGCAAGGTCTCTCAGTACGGTCAGGAAATCCTCCCACAGAAAGTGCGGCAGCATGTAGCGGTCGTGCAGCACCGTGCCCCAGCGAACCGGACGCCCGCCAACCGGGTTGGTCCAGCTCCGCACGATGATCGCGCGCAGCAGCAGTTGCTGGGCCAGGTTCATGCGCGGATGCGGCGGCATCTCGAACCCGCGGAACTCGACAAGGCCGAGGCGGCCGGTGGGGCCGTCGGGCGAGAAGAGCTTGTCGATGCAGATCTCCGCCCGGTGGGTGTTGCCGGTCACGTCGGTGAGCATGTTGCGCAGCAGCCGGTCCACGAGCCACGGCGGCGGCGCATCACCCTCGCCCGGCCTGGGGATCTGCGCCAGCGCGATTTCAAGCTCGTAGAGCGTGTCGTGCCGCGCCTCGTCGATCCGCGACGCCTGGCTGGTGGGGCCGACGAAAAGACCGGAGAACAGGTAGCTGAGCGAGGGGTGCCGCTGCCAGTAGAGGATCAGCGATTTCAGCAGGTCGGGACGGCGCAGGAACGGGCTGTCGTTCGTGGTGGCCCCGCCAACCACCACATGGTTGCCGCCGCCGGTGCCGGTGTGGCGCCCGTCGATCATGAACTTGTCCGCCCCAAGCCGGCAGTTGCGCGCTTCCTCGTAGATCGCCTCCGTGGTGGCCACACAGTCGTCCCAGCTGTGGGCGGGGTGGATGTTCACCTCCAGCACACCCGGGTCCGGGGCCACGCGGATCACGTTGAGCCTTGGGTCGTGCGGCGGGGTGTAGCCCTCGACATGGATGGGCAGGCCCAGTTCCTTCGCCGCCTCCTCCGCCGCCGCGAGCAGTTCGAGGTAATCCTCCGCATCCTCCACCGGCGGCATGAAGACGCAGAGCCGTCCGTCCCGCGGCTCCACCGCCAGTGCTGTCCGCACCGCGCCGAGCTTGTCGCCCAACTGCTGTTCGACCACGTCCTGGGTCTCCCCCGCCGCCTGCGGCGCGGAGACGGGCTGCGAGCGTTCCGCCGTCACCTCGGGCACCTTCGGCCCCTCCGCTCCGGCCCGATCGTGGAAATCCGGCAGCGGTCCGCGCGGGGCGGTGGGATCGGTGATGTGGATGTAGGGGTACTGCGATGGCGGCACATGCGGCAACGTGCCGAGCGGCAGACGGTAGCCCACCGGGCTGTCGCCGGGCACGAGAAACACATGGCCGCGCCGCAGCTTCCAGTGCTCCGACTTCCAGCGACGCCCCGCGGCCTTCGACTGCCAGACCTGCACCGGCAGGACATAGCCCGCAGGCTCGGTCAGGCCGCGTTCGAAGACACGGGCGATCCGCGCCCGTTCCTCCGGGTCCTTCAGCTTCGAATTCGACGGCGACACGTTCTCCGGCAGGTTCGATTCCTTGAGGATCCATTCGGCGGGATCCTCGAAGGCGGGCACCACGTGATCCGGTTCGATCCCGAGACGCTCGGACATGACCTCGAGCAGCCTGCCCGCGTCCGCAGCCGTGGCGCTGGTCTCCACATTCTCCTTGGCGACGAGATCGGGGTCCTTCCAGACCGGCTTGCCGTCCGTCCGCCAGTAAAGCGAGAAGGTCCAGCGCGGCAGGGTTTCGCCGGGATACCACTTTCCCTGCCCGTAATGCAGGAACCCACCCGGCGCGAAGCGGTCGCGCAGCCGTCGGATCAGCTTGTCGGCCAGCCCGCGCTTCATCGGGCCGACGGCTTCGGTGTTCCATTCCTCGCTCTCGAAATCGTCGATGGAGACGAAGGTCGGCTCACCGCCCATGGTCAGCCGCACGTCGCCCGCCTCCAACGCGGCATCGACCTTGCGGCCGGTTTCGTTCAGCCGCTCCCAGGCGTCATCGGTGAAGGGTTTTGTTATCCGCGGATGTTCGGCTATCCGCGCCACCTGCATGTCGAAATCGAACTCGACCTCCGGTGCGCCGTCGCTGGAATAGCCTCCGGAGATCGGCGCGGCGTTGCGGTAATGTGGCGTGGCGGCCAGCGGGATGTGGCTTTCGCCGGTCAACAGCCCGGACGTGGGGTCGAGCCCGATCCAGCCCGCGCCCGGCACATAGACCTCGACCCAGGCGTGCAGGTCGGTGAAGTCGTGATCCGTGCCGGAGGGACCGTCGAGCGACTTCAGGTCCGGCTTGAGCTGGATCAGGTAGCCGGAGACAAACCGCGCGGCGAACCCGAGGTGCCGCAGCACCTGGACCAGCAGCCAGCTCGAATCGCGGCAGCTTCCCGATTTCCGCGACAGCGTTTCCTCGGGCGTCTGCACCCCGGCTTCCATCCGGATCGTGTAGTCGATCTCCTGCGCGACACGGGCATTGAGGCCGACGAGGAAATCGACCGTCCGCTCCTCGTCGAAACGGATCGCGCCGATGAACTGCGCAAGCAAGGGCCCTTCGGCCTCGGGCGTGCGGTAGATGACCAGGTCTTCCTTGAGGTCGGCGGGATAGTCGAAAGGCCAGTGCTCGGCGGTATCCTCGACGAAGAAGTCGAATGGGTTGTAGACGGTCATGTCGGCCACCAGATCGACCTCGATCCGGAACTCGCGGACCGGCTCCGGAAAGACGTAGCGCGCCATCCAGTTGCCATACGGATCCTGCTGGTGATTCACGAAGTGACCGCCCGGAGAGACCTTGAGACTGTGCGAGATAACCCGCGTGCGGCTGTGCGGCGCCGGACGCAACCGAACGATCTGCGGCGCCATGGTGACCGGTCGGTCATAACGGTACTCGGTCAGGTGGTATAGGCTGGCATATATCGACATGGAGGCCTGAATGTGCTGCGGCAATCGCATCCGATATGACAGCTTTCGCCGCCGCTGCCCAGCGCCCGGCTTGCGCGCCGGCTCGGGAAAGGTCTCCGCGTGGAACCTCTCTATCCGATTTCGCCGGTTTTTTGAGCATTGCCGCAGGGCAGCGCGGCGCGGATTGCCTGTTTTCTGCTGGCGCGGAAAGGCGACATGGCCATAAGCGCGCGTCCGGGATGCCGTCTGTGTCGCACGGGCGTATCCACGCTAGTCTCTGTCGTACCGGGGTTCGATTCGGAAGCGCCCAAGGATCGAAACCGGACCAGACAACGGGCAAACAGGGGGTGACGCCGTGGCGGATCGTATCGAGAAACTTCGCGAGAGGATGAAGGCGGAAGGCGTCGACCTCGTCGCGCTCGCTCCGGGCGCGCATATGGGCTGGCTGCTGGACGTGCATCCCCATGCCGACGAACGCGCCGTGCTGGCCTGTATCACCACCGAACATGCCGTGTTCCTGATGCCGGCGCTGGAGGCCGAAAGTGCCCGGACCCAGACCGATCTGCCCTTCTACAATTGGACCGACGCCGAGGGGCCGGACCGCGCCCTGGAAAGGCTTCTGCAGGAGACCGGTGGCGCGTCCGCCCGGCGGATCGTGCTCGACGAATGCATGCGCGCGGACCACGCGGCGCTGGTGCAGGATGCGCTGCCAGAGGCCGAGCGGATCTTTGCGGGCACCACCGTCGGCGCGCTGCGCATGCGCAAGGACGACCGAGAGTACCGGCTTTTGAAGCAGAACGCGCGGGTGGCCGACAAGGCGATGCAATCCGCCTGGAACGCCATGAAGCCGGGCATGACCGAGACCGAGGTCGCCGCGATCATCCGCGAGAGCTTTGCCGAACAGGGGGCGACGCCGCTCTTTTCCATCGTCGGCACGGGACGCAATGGCGCGTTCCCGCACCACCACACCGGCGGCACGGTGCTGCAACCCGGGGATGCGGTGGTCATGGATATCGGCGGCGGCATGGGCGGCTATTCCAGCGACATGACCCGCATGGCGGTGATCGACACGCCGCCCGATGGCTATGCCGGCATCCACGTCGTGGTGGAAGCGGCGGTTCAGGCGGCCCTTGCTGCGGCGCGTCCCGGCGCGAAGGCCCACGAGGTCGATGACGCCGCCCGCCGTGTGATCACCGCCGCGGGGTACGGCGACAACTTCGTGCACCGAACTGGCCACGGCATGGGGGTGGAGATCCACGAGCCGCCCTGGATCACCGCCACCTCGCAGACCGTGCTGGAGGAGGGAATGGTGTTTTCCATCGAGCCGGGGATCTACCTTCCCGGCCGGTTCGGGCTGCGGCTGGAGGACATCGTGATCCTGCGCGCGGACGGGCCGGAGATCCTGTCTGACCTGCCGCGCGATGTTCGCGTGATCGCGGGCTGACCCCGCACCTCGCGGTTCACCAGTGCGCGGCGCCCGTATCGCCCGGCCACCCCGCCGGTCGGTCCCCTGCCCGGTGCCGGTCGATCTTCTGCTGCAATTCCCGCAGGTCCGCCGTTGCCTGCGTGGAACAGATCTGGATGAACACCGCCAGCCCGTGTCCGATGGACCGCAGCAGAGCCTCCGGGCCCGGCCGACCGCCCACGTAGTGCACGTGGTGATCGCGCGGGCCCGGCAGGATCAGCGACCAGAGGTCCTGTGCCGCGAGGTCCACATCGCCCACCGCCGGCTGCCCTGCCGCGATGCGCCCTTTGACGACGTCCCTGATCCCGGCAAAGG
>CBDUPF010000290.1:0-4981 GCA_965369035.1 uncultured Aliishimia sp. | reverse complement strand
GTCCGTTAAAGTTGTGGCTTGTTTGAACGCGTTCTTACCTTTCCCGCGGCACCACCGCGCAACCCAAACGTTGCTTCGAGAGTCTCTGTTCCCTCCCGGCCCATTGTGGTCACTGGCTGGCATAATCCATGCAGCAATGCGGCGTCATCGAACCGGTCATTCGTGCTCGGCGCAGCATTCGAGCGAGCGAACTATCGACATGCGGAGATGTTGCAACATCGCTTTCAATCGCGATGCTCGCGAAGAAGAATACTGGCGAGCGAAAAGCTACGCCATACCCATGGCTCGCAACGCTGCGCCGGCAAGGGCGCATCCGGCAAGAATCGTGACCGTTCCGAAGCCGAAGCGGAACACGGCCAGGCCCGCCGCCAGGACCAGACCCAAGGCCGCGATGTCGATGGACGCCGGAACGGGAACCTCGATGTCGAGACCCATGGCGGTCACGACGCTGACCTCGTCGAAGATCACGTGCATCCCGAACCAGACCGCGAGGTTCAGGATGACGCCGACCACGGCCGCGGTGATCGCTGTCAGCGCCGCGGTCAGCACCGCGTTGTCGCGCAGACGCTCGATGAAGGGGGCGCCGAGGAAGATCCACAGGAAGCATGGCGTGAACGTGACCCACGTGGTCAGCAGCCCGCCCAGAGTTGCCGCCACCACGGGTGACAGGCCGCTTGCCTCGCGGAAGGCGCCCATGAAGCCGACGAACTGCGTCACCATGATCAACGGCCCCGGCGTCGTCTCCGCCATGCCGAGGCCGTCGAGCATCTCGCCGGGGGCGAGCCAGCCGAAATTCTGCACCGCCTCCTGCGCGACATAGGCCAGCACCGCGTAGGCACCGCCGAAGGTCACCACCGCCATGACGCTGAAGAAGGCCGCGATCTGTGAAAAGACGTTCTCGGGCCCGAGTGCCGCGAACAAGAGCGCCACCGGGGCAAGCCACAGTACCAGCAAGACGCCGGAAATGCGGAACGCCCAAGCCCGGTTGACCCGCGTATGCTCCGGCGACTCCTCGCCGAGCAGTGTATCGGCATCGTCGACCTGGACCTTGCCCACCTTGCCATGCCCGCCACCGCCAAGGAACGCGGGCAGACCCGCACGCGCACCGAAGAACCCGATCAGGCCAGCGATCAGGATGATGAGCGGAAACGGCACCGCGAAACCGAAGATCGCCACGAAGGAGGCGGCGGCGATGGCGGCCATCGCCCCGTTCTTCAGCGCCCGCGCGCCGATCCGGATCACCGCCTGCACCACGATGGCCAGCACCGCGGCCTTGAGCCCGAAGAACAGCGCCGCGACCGGCCCGACATTGCCGTAGAGCGCGTAGACCCAGCTGAGCACCATGATCGCCACGACGCCGGGCAGCACGAACAGGACGCCTGCGATGATGCCGCCGCGCGTGCGGTGCATCAGCCAGCCCACATAGACGGCGAGCTGCATCGCTTCCGGCCCCGGCAGCAGCATGCAGTAGTTGAGCGCATGCAGGAACCGCTTCTCGCCCAGCCAGCGCTGCTCCTCGACGAGGATCCGGTGCATGAGGGCGATCTGTCCGGCGGGGCCGCCGAAGCTCAACAGGCCGATGCGGGCCCAGATGCGGGTGGCGGCAGCCAGCGTCGGGTATGCGCGGCCCTGCATCAGTCGGCCTTCGGCTTGTTGGTGGGCCAGTTGTGGGTCTCGTCGGTCGCGTCCCGCGCCCAGCGATAGAAGGCGTCATAGAGCAGCATTCCGGCATCGAGCTGCTCCAGATCGTCGGAATACATCCGCGACAGGCCGAGCGAGGCCGCAAGCAGACCGGCCGCCTCAGGCGCAAGATCAAGCCGCGCGGTATCGGCGCCACGCACGATTTTCGCGAGCCGGTCGAGCGCGGGAATGTTCAGGCCGAACTCGGCCAGCATCACGTCGAAGGTGCAGAGGTCGTCCCGGTGGCTCCAGAACACGCCTTCGATGTCGAAAGGCGCGGCGCTGTAGCGTTCGGCGACGCCCACCACCTCGGCAGGCGCGACGAACAGGATGATCGCACGGGGATCCAGAAAGCGCCGGATCAGCCACGGACAGGCGATGCGGTCGATCTTGGGGCGTGACCGGGTGACCCATATGGTGCGGCCCTGCGCATCGCGCGGGGGCAACTTCGCCGGATCGATCAGCGGCAGGCCGGCCGAGCGCCAGACATCAAACCCCCCCTCGAGATAGTCCGAGGAGCAGCCCTCGGCGCGCAGCCAGGCCGCCGTGCCCTGACTGCGCCGATGGCCGGCCTGGCAGACGGTGATCGACGCCTGACCTCCGAGTTGTGGCGCGAGGGCGGCGAGCGCCTGGTCGTCGATCCGGACAGCACCTGGGAGCAGCCGTGGATCGGCGGCGAAATCTTCCTCGGACCGCACGTCGAGCAGGAGCGGTGCGCGGGGGGTTCCGATGATTCGGGTGAGCTTGTCGAACGAAATGGCATTGGGCGCAGGCATGTGCGTTCCTCCGTCTTGCGGGTTATCGGAACGCGATCTTCAGCTGGCGCCTCGTGGGGCGGTCGCAGACCCCATTCGCAAACTATCTGGTCAAGAAGCGACCGTGTCAAGGAAACACAGCATTTCCGATGGCCCGCCAACACCAATCTCGAAGAAGGACTCCGAACGTCCCTGCGACGGTGTAGCGCCGAACCCGAAAGACGGGCAACGCCACCGTCCGGGCCGGTCCAAAAGGAACACTCGCCGGCCACTCGCTTTGCTGCGGTGCGGCCCGTAGAAGGTACCGTTCGAAAAGGTCTGTGACATCGCGGGGCGAGGGGGTTCCAACCATTAGAACGCAAACAGTTTTTCGCCGGTTCGCACCGAGGGCGAAGCTGTCAGCTCTCCGGCAGTCCCGCGGCGCGCAGTCCCGCGAGCAGCCTCTCGTAGCTCCGGATGGCGAGGGGCTCTGTGCCGGCGACCTGGTCGCGATATGTCGTCAGGTTCAACTCCGGCTGGCGGTCCAGAAGATCGTGCAATGCCGAAGCGGCTTCCTCCATGCGTCCCAGATGAGCATTGCCGCTCGCCAGCACCGCGTAGTTGTGCGGATGCCTCGGATTGGCGACGATCCCCTTGCGCGCCGTCGCCAACGCGCGTTCGTCTTCCCCGAGAAGGATTTCGGCGCGTCCGATGATGCCATACCAGACCGATCGCAGCGGGTCGCGCGGGCTCAGTGCAAAGGCTCGCTCGATCCACTCGATCGCCTCCTGCGGATCGCCCAGGCGAAGCAGGTTGACGCCGGAGAAGAAATAGGCCGGCGCGTGGTTGCGGTTGAGTTCAATGCATTGGCGCATCAGTTCGAGCGAACGCCGCGTGTCCCCCATGCGGTAATGCAGGAATCCCAGCGCATAGAGCGCGTCCGGGTTGTTGGGATCGAGCTCGACCGCGCGCTGACCGACCTCCAAGCCTTTGCTCACGGCCTCTTCCAGCGCCATGCCCCAGCCGTAGGTCGCAGCCCGCGCATAGGCGTAGGCAGCAACCCCCAGCGCCTCGACATTGTCGGGATCGAGTTCCAGCGCCTGGCGCGCGTAGTTGAGGCCTGCGGCGTTCGTTTCCGGCTTCTGCGGCTTGGTCCAGATCTCGGCCCAGGCGCGCAGGGCCAGATCGTTCGCGGCCAGGTCGCCCATTCCGCCCCGCGCTGCCTGCCGGCTCATGGCGTCCTTCAGCTCCAGATTGAGCGCTCGGGCGACACGCCCGGTCACCTCGTTCTGGAACGTGTACATGTCGCGGGCGGTCTTCTCGTAGCGCTCCGACCAGACCTGCTGCCCAGTCTCGCCGTCGGTGAGTTGCACGCTCACGCGCACGTCGTTCTGGCCGCGCCGCACCGTGCCCTCCAGCAGGAACCGCACGCCAAGTTCTCGGGCGATCTCGCGCGCGTCGATGTCCGTGTCGGCGAAACTGGCCGCTGTATTGCGGGAGATGACGAAGCTGCCCGAGATCCGGGACAGATCGACCGTCAAATCTTCCGTCAGCGCGTCTGCGAAATAGGCCTGGCCCGGGTCGCCGCTCAAGTTCTCGAACGGCAAGACGGCGATCGAGAGGCGTGGGGCTTGCGTCTCGATCAGCGCGCTGGCCCCGGGTAGAGGGGACCTTGAAGGGAGCTGCCAATCCGCAAACCATGCAAGACCTGCCAAGCCGGCGGCGACGACCGACAGGCCCGCCACCGTCGGACGCCAACCGGCCAGCCCGCGACGCTTGCGTGCCGGTTGCATGCCCTGCACGCGTTCCGGCGCATAGCGAAACGCCCGGACCGGTCGGGCAATATTCTTCACCTCGACCTCGCCGAGATCCTCGAGCGCAAGTTTCAGTTGATCACGGACCTGGTCGCGGGCCGACCGGCTCAGTATGATTCCACCGGGCTCTGCCAGCGCTTCCAGCCGTGCCGCCACGTTGACCCCGCTGCCGAGCAGATCGCGCCCTTCGGTGATCACGTCGCCCACATTGACGCCGGCCCGGAAGCGGATCTGCCGAGACGGCTCCACGCCGGCTTCGCGCTTGGCCATGCCCTCCTGGAACGCGATCGCGAAGCGGAGCGCATCGACCGCACTCGGAAACTCGAGCAACAGGCTGTCCCCTGCCGTGTTTGCAACGCGGCCGCCATGCGCTTCCACGAGCGGATCGATGAACTCGACGCGGTGCGCGCGAAGACTGGCAAGCGTAGCCTCCTCGTTCTCGTCCACCAGACGGGAGAACCCGGCAACGTCTGCCGCAACGATCGCAGCCAGTCTTCTGTGAGTCCTATCCGACATGACCGAAACAGTAGCGGCGTTTCGTGGGGAAGGATAGCGGCGACGCCGTGACCTGGTCGGCCGCAGACCCAAGCGTCTTGGGCCTTGTCGATCGGAGGTCACCCGTTTCTCGTGACATGGAGTTAAATGACCGCTTTCACGGTCGCAGCATGACAAAATCGCGGTTGTCGCAAATCACGGCAACCACCTTATCGCCTCGAATGCTGCGCCGAGCACGAAGGTCGGAGAACGTGGTTG
>CBDUPF010000289.1:0-4982 GCA_965369035.1 uncultured Aliishimia sp. | reverse complement strand
CGGCGATGGCCTCGGTCAGCACGGGGGCGGGCGAATAGGCGCCCATGCCGCCGGTGTTCAGGCCGGTGTCGCCTTCGCCCACGCGCTTGTGATCCTGCGCGGTGCCGATGGGCAGGACGTGCTCGCCATCGACGAGAACGAAAAAGGATGCCTCCTCGCCTTCCATGAACTCCTCGATCACGACCTCTGCACCAGCCGCGCCGAACTCCCCGCCGAACATGTCGTCGATGGCGGCCAGAGCGGTCTGCTCGTCCGTCGCCACGATCACGCCCTTGCCCGCGGCGAGACCGTCGGCCTTGACCACGATCGGGGCGCCCTGGTCGCGGACATACGCCTTGGCCGCCTCCGCGTCGCTGAAGTGGGCATAGCGGGCGGTCGGCGCGCCCGCTGCGTCGCAGATTTCCTTGGTGAAAGCCTTCGAGGCCTCGAGCCGGGCTGCCTCCGCCGAGGGGCCGAAGACCAGCACGCCCGCCTCGCGCAGCCGGTCGGCCACGCCTGAGGCCAGCGGCGCCTCCGGCCCGACGATCACGAAATCGATGCTTTCGAACTGCGCGAATTCGGCCACGGCGGCGCCGTCCAGGATGTCAAGCGTGGCGCATTCGGCGATCTGCGCAATACCGGCGTTTCCGGGCGCCACCACCAACCGGTCGCATTTCGGGTTCTGTGCCACCGCCCAGGCAAGCGCATGTTCACGCCCGCCGCCGCCGAGGATCAGGATGTTCATGGACCGCCCCCTTGGTCTTTCGTCGGGCGCGTTCTAGGCTGGCGATCACGGCAGCACAAGGCATGGACCAGATGGATCTGATCGACGACCCGGCACCGGGCCAGAACACGCCAGAATACACGGTGAGCGAAATCTCCGGCGCGGTGAAGCGGACGCTGGAGGACGAGTTCGGGCGCATCCGCGTGCGGGGCGAAGTGGGCCGCGTGTTCAAGGCGCGGTCGGGGCATCTCTACTACGACGTCAAGGACGACCGGAACGTGCTGGCCTGCACCACGTGGAAGGGGCAGGTCGCCGGGCTGAGCGTGGTGCCTGAAGAGGGGCTGGAGGTGGTCGTCACCGGCCGGCTGTCGGCCTTTGGCGCGCAATCGAAGTACAACCTCAACGTGGACGAGGTCGCCGTCGCGGGGCAGGGCGCCCTGATGGCACTGCTGGAAAAACGCAAGAAGGCGCTGGAGGCCGAGGGGCTGTTCGACGCCGCCCGCAAGCGCCCGCTGCCGTACCTGCCCGAGGTGATCGGCGTCATCACGTCCCCCCAGGGCGCGGTGATCCGCGATATCCTGCACCGGCTGCGCGAACGGTTCCCGCGCAAGGTCCTGGTCTGGCCGGTGGCGGTGCAGGGGGCCGGGTGCGCGTCGGAAGTCGCCCGCGCGATCGCGGGGTTCAACGCGCTGGCCCCGGGAGGGCCGGTGCCACGGCCGGACCTTCTGATCGTGGCGCGGGGCGGCGGGTCGCTGGAGGATCTCTGGGGCTTCAACGAAGAGGTCGTGGCGCGCGCCGCCGCTGAATCGGCTATTCCGCTGATCTCCGCCGTGGGGCACGAGACCGATACGACACTGATCGACTACGTCTCCGACCGGCGGGCGCCCACACCTACGGCGGCGGCCGAGATCGCCGTGCCCGTGCGGCTGGAGCTGCTGGCTTGGGTGCGGGAGGCGGAGGCGCGGCTGCGCAGGGGCATGGCATATGTGATGGAGCGCCGCTCGCAGCGGCTGCGCGATCTGTCACGCGCGCTGCCGGCGCCCGACCGCTTGCTGGAGGGGCCGCGCCAGCGGCTGGACCGGGCCGACCGGCTGGGGCCCGCTTTGCAGACGCTGATCCACCTGCGGCGCGGCGCGCTGGCCGAAAGATCCGCGGGGCTCAGGCCGCGGCTGCTGATCTCGTCGCTGCGACAGCGGCGCGCCGATCTCGACAAGGTCGCCGCGCGGCTGTCCCCTGCCTTGTGCGCCGAGGTCGGCCGGCGGCGCGAACGGCTCGAGTTGCGGTTACGAAGGTTCCGCCCTGAAGTGCTGGCCCGCGACATCGCCCAGCGGCGCGAGCGGCTGGCGGAGAAGTCCGCACGGCTGGCCGAGGACGGGCGCACGCGCCTGCGTCGCCTCTCCGACCGGCTGGACGCGCTGGAGCGTCTGCGCGCGACGCTGGGCTACGAGGCGACGCTGAAGCGCGGCTATGCCGTGGTGCGCGGTGACGGCCACGTCGTGACGACCCGCAAGGCCGCGGCCACGGCGAAGGCACTGGAAATCCAGTTCGCGGATGGGCGGCTCTCGGTCGGCCCGGCTTCGGGAGCGGCGCGCAAGACCGCCAAACCCGAGGACACGCCGGAGCAGGGCAGCCTGTTCTGACCCCCCCGCGCGGTCAGACCCCGGTACGAGGGCCAAGGCAGAGCATCTCCTCGCCGATATCGCGTGCCTCGTAGAGCTCCGGCTGGCTCTGATCGCCCCGGAACTCCGCGACCAGACCGCCGGATTCGAGGTAGAACAGCCAGCATTGCGGCTCCGGCCGATCCTCGTAGACGAAACAGATCTCCGGACCATCGGCATACCATTGACCGTCCTTGCACTCGCCATCGAGGAACGACCATTTCACCCGCCGGTTTTCCATATAGATTTCGGCACCATAGGGCGAACCGCTTTGCCCGTAGAAGAGAGTCTTCCCGGTCGTATACGTGTCGAATTCGGCCGCACTCATCGGTTCGGCCGCATGAAGCGCCGGTGCGAAAATCGTCGCGAAAAGGATTGCCAGATACCGCATGCGGCGGACTCTGCCGTGATTTGAATGAAATCACCAGCCCCTGCGCATTTCGGCGCCCGTTTCCGATGGAGAACGCGGGGAATGGCATTTCGTATCGGAAACGGTCCTGTCGTCCGTGGCCGCGCAAACCGCCGGAAACTGTCGTTTTTCGTCTGCGCGGCGTCCGGACGGATTGATAACCTCCGCCAGCGGCAAGGAGTGATCACCCATGGCACTGGATGAACGGAAGGGCGTTTGGAAGTCCGGCAAGGGCAAGGGACGGCGCACGCCCAAGGGGCGGCAACTGGACGAGCGGGCCTGGGAAGAGGTCCGTGCGCTGCTGGGCGATGGCCCGCGCCGGCGCGACCTTCTGATCGAGTACCTGCACCTGATCCAGGATGAATACGGCCACCTTTCCGCCGAGCATCTGCGCGCTTTGGCCGAAGAGATGCGCCTTTCGATGGCCGAGGTCTACGAGGTCGCGACCTTCTATGCCCATTTCGACGTTGTGAAGGAGGGCGACACGCCGCCTCCCGCGCTGACCATCCGTGTCTGCGACTCTCTCTCGTGCGAACTGGCCGGCGCGCAGCAGCTGATGACCGCATTGCAGGAGGGTCTGAACCCGGAGGAGGTCCGCGTTCTGCGCGCGCCCTGCATGGGCCGGTGCGACACGGCGCCGGTTCTGGAGATCGGGCACAACCATATCGACGCGGCCACCGTGGAGAAGGTCGAGGCCGCCATTGCCGCGGACGACACGCACCCACGTATTCCCGAATATGAAAATCTTCAGGATTACGTGAAATCAGGTGGTTACAAGACTCTCCTCAAGTTGCGTGACAGCGGCGATTGGGAGAAGGTGCAGGAAACCATCCACGAGAGCGGCTTGCGCGGGCTTGGCGGTGCGGGCTTCCCGTCGGGCAAGAAATGGGGCTTTGTCCGTGGCGAAACCGGGCCGCGCTACCTCGCAGTCAACGGGGATGAAGGCGAACCCGGCACCTTCAAGGACCGCTATTACCTTGAGCGCACGCCGCATGTCTTCCTAGAAGGGATGCTCATCGCCGCATGGGCCGTGGAGGCGGATCGCTGCTACATCTACATGCGGGACGAATACCCCGCCGTGCTCGAGATCTTGCGACGTGAAATCAAGGCGTTGGAGGATGAAGGTCTCGTAAGCGAGGGCTATGTGGACCTGCGGCGCGGGGCCGGGGCCTATATCTGCGGCGAGGAAAGCGCCATGATCGAATCGATCGAGGGCAAGCGCGGCATCCCGCGTCACCGGCCGCCCTATGTCGCGCAGGTCGGCATCTTCGACCGCCCGACGCTCGTCCACAACGTGGAGACACTCTACTGGGTCGCCCGGGTTTGCCGGGAGGGACCGGAGATCCTGAACGCGGTGGAGAAGAACGGGCGCACGGGGCTGCGGTCCTTTTCCGTATCGGGACGGGTGAAGAACCCGGGCGTCCAGCTGTTGCCCGCGGGGTCGACGATGCAGGACATCATCGACGCGTGCGGAGGCATGCTGGACGGTCACACGTTCAAGGCCTATCAGCCAGGCGGCCCGTCCGCGGGGCTGCTGCCCGCGTCGATGAGCGACCATCCGATGGATTTCGACGTGCTGCAGAAACACGACACCTTCATCGGGTCGGCAGCCATCGTGGTGCTGTCGGATCAGGACAGCGTGCGGGACGCGGCGCTCAACATGCTGCGGTTTTTCGAGGATGAAAGCTGCGGGCAATGCACGCCATGCCGGGTCGGCTGCGAGAAGGCGGTGAAGCTGATGCAGGCGGAACACTGGAACCAGCCTTTGCTGGAAGAACTGTGCCAGGCCATGGCGGACGCGTCGATCTGCGGGTTGGGGCAGGCGGCGCCGAATCCGATCCGCCTGACGATGAGGCACTTCCCCGACGAGGTGTGATTCCGCACGCACTGACGGCACAAGAAGCCGGCAGCCGCCGTCGCGTCTTTTCATCGGCCCGCCCGCGTATTAGGTGGGTGGGGATTTTCACGGAACCGCGGCGCGCATGGCATTCTTCAGCAAACTCAAGGAACGGCTCTTCAAATCCTCCTCCAAGCTCGACGAGGGATTGGAGGCGATCGTCAGCGAGGGTGGCGAGGAGGAGACCGCAGCGCCCGAGGCCGAGCGAGACACCCCGCCCGAGCCGGAGACGGCAACCACCGACGAAACCCCCGCCCGGGATGTCGCAGGGCTTGCGTCCGGTCCGGCGCGGATCCAGCCTTCTCCCGAACCCGA
>CBDUPF010000288.1:0-4998 GCA_965369035.1 uncultured Aliishimia sp. | reverse complement strand
TTGTTGGAGCGGGCGATGAGATTCGAACTCACGACCCTTACCTTGGCAAGGTAATGCTCTACCCCTGAGCTACGCCCGCATCCATTGGGTGGTGGGGAGATACTGTCAGCGGGCTCGGGCTGCAAGTAGAAAATGCGGGGCATCCGCGAAATTCTGGTTGTGCGGCGTGGCGGCGCGGCGTTCTCTTGACGCATGAACGTCACGACACGTGGAATTGCCCTCGCAGCGGCCATCGGATGGGTCATGGCCGGGACCGGGTCGGCCCATGACGGGCCGCACATGGCGCGTGTCATCGGCGATGTGCTGTCGGCGGAGACGGAGGACCGCACGGTTTCGGTCGAACTCCGCATCGAGGCGCTGGAGGGAACGGTCTCCTTGCAGGGGGTGTGGGCGGCCGAGGCCGTTGTCGTCGCCTGGCCGGACACGTCCGTCTTCGAGGCGGGCAAGCCGCGAACGGTCGGTACCGTGCTGGTTTTCGACGGTGGCGTTCCACCGTTGTTCACGCTGACGCTGGACTTCGGGGAGAGCGGATTGAGCCCGGTGCTGGTCGTTCCGCGCAAAGCTTTCGTACCTGCCCGGACTGCCCCGTGAATTTCTGCGCGAGATCCTGAGACGCTTTCAGGGCTGGGTGATGTGGACCACGTCGCACCGGTCGAAACCGCCACGTCGCGCAGCGGAAGCGCCCACCGGGCCAAGCCGCGCAAGTTCGTCGCCGATACGTGCGCGGCAATTCTGCAGGGCCGCGCGCCGGGCGGCCTCCTGCGAAGGCTCCCTGGCCGAAAATCCCTGCGACGCCATTGGCGAGATCGCGTAGGCGCCCCAAAGCCCCAACTGCTGAACGTCACCATAACGCAATCGGAACTGATGCAGCGTCTGCACGCTGAACGCCCTGGCAGTCCGGGTTCCGGGAGCCATCGACTCTGGCAGGACCACGGCGGCCAGAACGCATCGGCGGCCGGCGGATCCGGCGCAGACGGCTGCGCTGACCGATATCGCCGCGTCGATGGAATTCCAGTTCCGGGCATAGGCATAACGGGCGCTGGCCCGGTCGACGTGGATCGCGCCGAAGTAGACGTCGCCCCGCGTCGCCTCGGCAAAGCCGCGTCGCAGGTCCGCACTATCCCCGATGTCTGCCAGAACGACCGTCTTTCCCCTGCCGTGCCAGCCGTAAGGGTCATCGGGCAGGGGGCGGCTCTCCCACCCGATGTCGCATCCCGCAAGCGCCATGAGCGCGCAGGCGATGGTCCGGAGGCTCGACCGTCCCAACGATGCGGGCATGGCGCGATCCTTGCTTCGTTACTCCAGCTCCACAAGCAGATCCTTGGCGTCGATCTGGGAGGCGGGCTGGACGTGCACCGCCTTCACGGTCGCGTCGCGTTCGGCGTAGATTCCCGTCTCCATCTTCATCGCCTCGATGGTCAGCAGCGGATCGCCTTCCTTGACCTTCTGGCCCGGCTGGACCGCGACCGATGCGACGACGCCGGGCATGGGTGCTGCCACGTGGTCGGGATTGCCGACTTCGGCCTTGGGTCGCGCGCCGGAGGCCGCCTTTACCTTGCGGTTGGGCACGCGGATGGTGCGCGGCTGGCCGTTGAGTTCGAAGAACACGCGAATCTCGCCGTTGTCATCCGTCTCGCCAAGCGCCTGCATCCGGATTTCCAGCGTCTTGCCCGGGTCGATCTCGGCGGTGATCTCGTCGCCCGGTTCCATGCCGTAGAAAAAGGTCTTGGTCGGCAGGGTGCGGACGGGGCCATAGGTGCGGTGGCGGCCCATGTAATCGAGGAACACCTTGGGATACATGAGATATCCCGACAGGTCCTCGTCATCGACGATCTTGCCGTCCAGTTCCTTGGAGACCTCCGCGCGGGCTTTTTCCAGGTCGACCGGCTCCAGGTGCTTGCCCGGTCGCTCCGTATTGGCCGTCTCGCCCTTCAGCACCTTCTTCATCAGCGCTTCGGGGAAACCGCCCGGCGGCTGGCCCAGGTTGCCGCGCATCATGTCGACGACGCTGTCGGGAAAGGCCACGTCCTTTTCGGGGTTTTCGACATCCGCGCGGGTCAGCCCCTGGCTCACCATCATCAGCGCCATGTCGCCCACGACCTTCGAGGAGGGCGTGACCTTCACGATGTCCCCGAACATCCGGTTCACATCGGCATAGGTCTGCGCGACCTCGTGCCAGCGGTCCTCCAGCCCCAGCGAGCGGGCCTGCGCCTTGAGGTTGGTGAACTGGCCGCCCGGCATCTCGTGCAGGTAGACCTCGGAGGAGGGCGACTGCATCCCGCTTTCGAAGGCGGCATAATGTTCGCGCACGTTCTCCCAGTAATCCGAGATCTCCCGGATCGCTCCGATGTCGAGCCCGGTGTCGCGGTCGGTATGTTGCAGTGCCTCGACCACGGAGCCGAGCGTCGCCTGGCTGGTATTGCCCGAGAGCGCATCCATCGCGCAGTCGACCGCGTCCACGCCGGCCTCCGCCGCCGCGAGGATCGTCGCGATCGCCACGCCGGCCGTGTCATGGGTGTGGAAATGCACCGGCAGGCTGATCTCCTGCTTCAGCGCGCGGATCAGCTGTTTGGCGGCCGCGGGTTTCAGCAGCCCGGCCATGTCCTTCAGCCCCAGCACATGCGCGCCGGCGGCTTCGAGGTCCTTGGCCATGCCGACGTAATACTTCAGGTCGTATTTCGCGCGGTCGGGGTTCAGGATGTCGCCGGTATAGCAGATCGTGCCCTCGCAGATCTTGTCCTGGGCGATCACCGCGTCCATGGCCACCCGCATGTTCTCCACCCAATTCAGGCTGTCGAACACGCGGAACACGTCGATGCCCGTCACGGCCGCCACCCGCACGAACTCCTGCACCACGTTGTCGGGATAGTTGGTGTAGCCCACCCCGTTCGAGGCGCGCAGCAGCATCTGCGTCATCAGGTTGGGCATCCGCGCGCGCAGGTCCCGCAGCCGCTGCCAGGGGCATTCCTGCAAAAAGCGGTAGGCCACGTCGAAGGTGGCTCCCCCCCAGCATTCGACCGAAAAAAGCTGCGGCAGGTTCGCGGCATAGGCGGGCGCGACCTTGATCATGTCGAGCGACCGCATTCGCGTGGCCAGCAGCGACTGATGGCTGTCCCGCATGGTCGTATCGGTGATCAGCAATTGCTGCTGCGCCTTCATCCAGTCGGCGACCGCCTTGGGCCCCTTCTGCTCCAGCATGTTGCGGGTCCCCATCATCGGCTCCCCGCGCGAGGCGGGCGGCTCCGGGTCCCTCAGGTCGGCGCGCGGGCGCGGGCGGTCCTTGACCTCCGGATGCCCGTTCACCGTGATGTCGGCGATATAGGTCAGCACCTTGGTGCCGCGGTCCCGGCGGCGTTTGAAGGTGAAGAGCTCCGGCGTCGTGTCGATGAACTTGGTGGTGTATTCGTTCGACAGGAACGTGGGGTGTTTCAGCAGGTTCTCGACAAAGGCGATGTTGGTCGACACACCCCGGATCCGGAACTCGCGCAGCGCCCGGTCCATCCGCGCGATTGCGGCCTCCGGCGTGGGGGCCCAGGCAGTGACCTTCTCCAGCAGGCTGTCATAGTACCGCGTGATGACCGCCCCGGAATAGGCCGTCCCGCCATCAAGCCGGATGCCCATTCCGGTCGCCCCGCGATAGGCGGTGATGCGGCCATAGTCGGGGATGAAGTTGTTCTGCGGATCCTCGGTGGTTATCCGGGTCTGCAGTGCGTGGCCGTTGAGCGTGATCTCGGATTGCGAAGCCTTGCCGGTCGCCTCCTCGATGGTCTTGCCCTCGGCAATCAGGATCTGCGCGCGGACGATGTCGATGCCGGTCACTTCCTCGGTCACCGTGTGTTCGACCTGCACCCGCGGGTTCACCTCTATGAAGTAGAACTGGTCCGTCTCCATATCCATCAGGAACTCGACGGTGCCGGCGCAGGTGTAATCCACGTGCTTGCAGATCTTGTAGCCGAGCTCGCAGACCTCGGCGCGCTGTGCTTCGGTCAGATAGGGCGCAGGCGCGCGTTCCACCACCTTCTGGTTGCGACGCTGGACGGAACAGTCCCGCTCGAAGAGGTGGTACATGTTGCCATGGGTGTCGCCGAGGATCTGGACCTCCACGTGGCGGGCCTTCTGGATCATCTTCTCCAGATATCCCTCGCCGTTGCCGAAGGCCGCGATGGCCTCGCGGCGGCCTTCGCGGACCTTCTCGGGCAGTTCCTTGGCGTTCATGATCGGGCGCATGCCCCGACCGCCGCCGCCCCAGGACGCCTTGAGCATCATCGGGAACCCGATCTTCTCGGCGTCCTTCAGGATCTGGTCCATGTCGTCGCCCAGCACGTCCGTCGCCGGGATCACCGGCACGCCGGCCTCGACCGCGACGCGTCGCGCGCTGGCCTTGTCGCCAAGCGCGCGCATCGTCCTGGCACGCGGCCCGATGAAGGTGATGCCGTTATTGGCGCAGGCTTCGACGAATTCGGGGTTCTCCGACAGCAGCCCGTACCCTGGGTGGATCGCATCGGCGCCGCATTCCTTGGCCACGCGGATGATCTCGTCGATGGAGAGATAGGCCGCCACCGGTCCCATCCCCTTGCCGACCCGGTAGGCCTCGTCCGCCTTGAACCGGTGGAGCGACAGCTTGTCCTCTTCGGCGAAGATCGCGACCGTGCGCTTTCCGATCTCGTTGGCGGCGCGCATCACTCGAATGGCGATCTCGCCGCGGTTGGCGACGAGGATTTTCTTGAATTCGGGCATCGTTTCCCCCTGTGGCCGTGTGTCGCGGACTATGACGATTGCTCGAGGCGGCGCAACCGATACCGATGATTATCCGGGCAAAGCGCTCCGTTACCTGCGTTGAAATGCGGCACTGCAGCGCAATTGTGCGATGCGGGTGCAGAGAACGGACCGTGCGGTCATTCGCGGCGCCGTGGTGCCGGCAGACTGCGCAGGGATTTCGCACCCAACTGACCCAGGTTGGATTTCAGGTCTTCCGACAAGATATGCACGAGGTGATCA
>CBDUPF010000287.1:0-5001 GCA_965369035.1 uncultured Aliishimia sp. | reverse complement strand
GGCTGGCGGCATCGCTGCGCGACCATGTGGCCGTGCCGAAGACGGTCGACACCTGTGCAAAGGCGCAGGGGGCGGCGGATGGCATGGCGGTGATCGACCGCCTCGGCGGGGCGGTGGATGAAACCGTCAGGCAGCGGATCGCATTGCAGGCAATTGCCTTGTCCTGCGATCTCTCTGCGTTCCGGCGCGCGCGGGACTAGAGGTTGTTGTAGAACGCGCCTGCCACCTGCCCGGCAAAGCTTCGGTCCGCGTCGTCGATGGGCGCACCGTCTTGCGACAGGCGTAGCAGCATGTCCCGCGCCGTCTCGTTGGCGATGAATGGGGCGAGGTCGGCGGCGGCCTTGCGGAGATCTTCGTTCAGCGTCTGCGTGTCGGGATCGGCGATCGCGGCGAATACATAGAGATTGGCGTAATGGAACACGGTCTCCGCCGGATCGAGCAGACCGATGGAGACCTGCGCCGCGTCGCGAAAAAGCTGCGCCGCATCCGACATCCTGATCCTTGCGGCACTTGCCTTCGTCCTGCGGCCAAGGGTCGCCGGGTCGGACAGGTAGATCAACGGCACGACCCCATGGTCGAGGTAGTCCCGGAGCGCGTCGGACATGTCCCGGGCAGGACGGTCCGTATCGGCGATCGCGGCGTGGTCAAGCCGCAACGGCCCGTTCAGGCAGCCGGAACCCGTCGGCGGGACGTCGTCCTCCCTCCGGCCGAGGAACGCCTGCCGGGCAAATCGCTCACAGTCCGGTATGACTTCGCCTTGTGCGGAGGGCAGGAGGGACAGACGCGCATCGCCCGGCCCGCCGTTTTCCGCAGTTGCCTGCGGAACGGCTCGGGTGAAGGCCGGCAGGTCCGGGCATCCGAACCGGGTGCCATCGGCGGATGCGCTCTCGCAGAGAACCGACCGCGCATAGCCTTCGGGCACGGCCACGACGCCAGCGGCCACCAGGCGCGCAAGGTGCAGTCCGCTGTCGTGGAACCCGGTTTCGATGGTCTGCACCAACTCGCGCCGCTGCGCGCGAAGGTCCGACGCCGCCTGGAATTCCTCCGCATCTTCGGGGCTGGAGGGGTTGCCTTCGGGCGGATCGATCGGCTCCGTGGGCAGTTCGACGGCAATCGCTACCGCCAGCCCCGCGATGCGGCGCGCCAGCGCGGGCATCCCGCGCTGTTCGGCGCGCGCCGCGAGGTGGAGAAGCCGCGTCTCGACCGCGGTCGCATAGCCGATCAGCGGCTGGAGCGGACGCAAGCCCGGCACAGCGATCCCGAGATAGAGATCGTCGCTCATCACCTGCGGGGCGATACGCGCGGGAGGTGCCTGTGGAGCGTCCGCAAACGGGTCGCCGCCGACAGCGAGTGTTTCCGTCAGAACGAGGAGCCGGGCGAAGTTTTCCCGGTCGTCCTGATCCGCGGCGGCTTCGGCGAGTGTCAGCGCGTGGGCGAAGGGCAGGGAGCCGATCTCCGGACGACTGACCAGACCAAGGCTCGACGCCACCGTCCAGGGGGTGCCAAGACCCGCGACAGATGCGCCGAGGCCAAGGCTGAACACGCCGGTCGGAACATCGGCGATCTGCCTGGGCAGGCCCGGGGCATACTCGATGTTCAGCTTCACTCCCATCATCGTCACCTGCGACTCGATCGCCCCGGTCAGGAAGGTCCCGCCCTCCCGGACGATCTCTTCGAGACGTTCGAGTTCCGAGGGGACGTCCACCGTCTCGCCGGCCCGGTTCTTCAGCATGATCTCGACGGGTGCGAGGGTCGGCGCGAGGTTGGGGCAGGTTTCCACCAGTCGTCGCAGCGTCTCGAGCGAGTCTCCGGCGGATTGCCGGTCGCCCCCGCCCGCGAGACGATCCGATCCGAATATCCCCTCGTCCAGCAGGATGCCCTGTCCGACGGCCTGCGCCTCGGCGGAGGGGTCGATCCGGTCGGCGAGTTTTCGCACGCTGCCCAGAAGATCCAGCGCCTCCTGTCCCAGCAGAGCCCAGTCCGGCCCCTCCGAGGCGCGATCCGTTGCGGCTTCCGGCATCCGGTCGGAGTGATAGACCAGCAGCACCTCGGCCAGGTCTCTGAGCGGACCTTCGGTTGCGGCGGCCGTATAGTCGAAAGCGCGGACTTCCCGAAGAACGGCCCTTGCGATCTCCACCTCCGGCACGGTCACCAGCCCGTCGTTGTCGCGCGCCACGAAGGCGATGCGCAGCGGCAGACCGGCGATGGCCGCGGGCAGAAATCCCGCGTCGATCAGCCTTTGGCGGGCCTCCGGACGGACCAGCGCGTCGAACTCGGCAAGGAGCGCCGCCCGGTTCGCGTCGCGCGCGGCATTGTCCGCCGTCTCCGGCGCGGGCATCAGGTCCAGAGCGGCGCGCGCGGCAAGCCGCGTCAGCGCGTCCGGCCAGCCCGGTCCTTCCAGAAGCCGGTCGTGGAGGTCCGCCACGGCCGCACGGGCATCGATCTCCGCCGGGAAAAGATATGCCCCGGCCACGCGTACGCCGAGTTCGAAATCGGCAAGCGCCGCCGCAGCGGGGACAGCCCCCACCGCCTCCGACAGACGCTCTTCGGCATAGGTGCGGATCACCGTGTCCCAGAGCAGCGCCAGCGCCGCCGTCCAGGACGAAATCCGCCCCTCCCAAAGCCCGTCAAGCGCGGTGGCCACGGTTTCGTCATCCTGCAGCGCCTCGGCCAAATCGGTGGGCAGGTTGGCGAAGATGCGGCGCGCCGCCGGGCTGGGGCTGTAGGCGTCCCCTTCCGGTGCGTCGTCCTCGAGATAGCTGCTGAGCAGGACGTCAAGCCAGACCACCGCGGGGCCGTTGAGGGACGCAATATCGATCCTCTCCATCTCCAGCAGCAATGCGTCGCTGTCGGGATCGGCATCGAGCGTGGCATGGGCAATGGCGGAGGCGGCGACCAGAACTGCCGGCACCGGCATGAAGCCTTCGATCGCGGGGATCGGTATCTCCGGCAGGCTGCGCGTGTCGGGCGCAAACAGGGTCCAGGGATTCCGGCGTCCGACGGGAAAGCTGTCGGCGCTGTTGCCGCTGGTCACCGCGAAGTAGAGATGCAGCAGGTCGATCCCCGCGACCCTGATCTTGTTCTCGTCCGACGAGCGCCACAGGAACTGCAGGTTCTCGTCCTCGGCCAGACGCGGAAACATGGCGATGAACCGTTCGTAGGCGCGCCGCTGGACCGGGCTCCGCACGGCGCTTTCCAGCGCGCCGCCGAACGCGGACCGGAACGCCCGTCCGAAAGCGGCAGCCAGGATGTGGTTCGCCAGCTGGCTCTGCCGCTCGAAGCTCAGAAGTTCGGCCCTGAGACCGGGGGCCTTTTCGGCAAAGGAGGTGTCGTCGCTGAAGAAAAAGACCTCGGCGATTTTCGAAATGCGCCCGCTCAGGTGCTGCACGGACAACCGGTCGAGAAGCAGGTCGCCCAGGTCCGGGTTCCGCGCCGAAGCCTTCTCGATCATGTCGGGCACGAGATCGTCATAGCTCCGGATCCACTCGAACGTGCCGGGGCGCAGGAACCGCGCGACACGGGCGGTATCTTCCTCGGCACCGGCATGTGCTGCGAAGATCGCGCGCGAGGCCGCCAGCATCGCGCCGAGCGGCGAGGCGATGTCCGGATCGGTCCCGGAGATCAGCGCAGTCACGGGGTCGGCGCCAAGGACTTCGCGGCCGTGGCATTGCAGGATGGCCGCGTTCTTGCCGGGACCAGGAGAGGTGTCATTGTCGTCGCTCTCCTCATCGGCCTGCAACAGCGCGGAGGCAATCAACGCCGCTACCATCTCGGCCGCCAGCCGCTGCCGTCTTTCGGTCCGCGATGGCGCGGCAAAGCTGTAGGACACCAGCCGGTCAAGGTCGGCCAGCAGCCGGTCGGTCTTCACTGCGTCCGGCATGGACGCGAGCAATGGGTGAAGCGTCGCGTCGAAACAGGTGCGGCCGGCGGCGATGAGAGGCGGAAGGGAGGAGAGCCGGTCGTCGGGCTGCAATTGGTCGCCGCGTTCCAGAGCGCGCCAGAACCCCGACACGAACCCCGCCCAGCGGACGTCTTCGGGATCCTCCGCGTTGCCAGCATCGCAGACCACGTCATTGGCCGGAATACTGAGCTTCATGGCTGTCGCGGGCGCGATCCGGCCTTGCGCGATGTCCACGATCAGTTCGAACGGTCGTTTCGCCCCCTTGGAGGGCATCTCGTCCCAGACGGTACCATCCCCTTCGAGCGAAAACGTGCTGCCCGACAATGCGACCGGAATACCGGAGAGCCACGCCCGGGCCAGGGGGTCCAGCCCCTCCGACGCAGGTCGGTCCGCCGTGGCGCGTTCGAGGTCGCCCTGGTGGAAATGCCCGATCGAGGATGCGAACCGTGTCGCATCGTCAAGTCTGGCCGAGATGTCGTCCGCGAAGGTCGACCCGATCCCGTCGCGCCAGGCGAAACCGGCGATGCGGACCAGAGGGGCGCTGGCCCAGAGCGACAGGTCCGGCGCGTTGGCCAGGATATCCACGCGCGCCGCATCGCCGCTGCGCACGACGATCAGTGCGGGAAAGCGGTCGAGAAGACGGGACAGGTCGGCGGCATCCGGAGTGTCGGTCGATGCCATCAGGTCGGCCAGCCCCGCGCAAGACGGCGCATCGGGGCCCGTCTCCGCCACCGCGCCGGGTTGAAAGGATCGCGCCGCGTCGTGTTGCCGGGCGGCCTCCCTGACCTGTTCGACCAGCGCGCTCCGCCGGTCATAGAGCAGCAATGACCTTTCGAACGCCTCGCAGTTCTGCAGATCCCGGGATATCTCCGGACCGGCGGCACTGCACGTCGCGGCCCAGACGAGAGCAAGGCAGATCGGGAAGCTGCGGGCGGCCGAACACCACGCATCGGAAACCCAGGCTGCGATCCCGAGGCTCCGCGTCATGGTCTCACCGCGCCCGGCGCGTGCGGCGATTGCCGCCACTTGCTGCACTATGTCTCTGTCTCACCACTCTCCAGTAGCGCGAAACAGGCTGGAATCACATTGCGAATCGCGCG
>CBDUPF010000286.1:0-5002 GCA_965369035.1 uncultured Aliishimia sp. | reverse complement strand
TCTATTCCGCCGCCACGGGGCTGCGCTTGTGCCGGATGCGGTCCTCGATCTCCTCGCGGAAGTTGCGGATCAGGCCCTGGATCGGCCAGGCCGCGGCGTCGCCCAGAGCACAGATGGTATGCCCCTCGACCTGCTTGGTCACGTCCCAGAGCATGTCGATCTCTTCCGGCTCCGCCTGACCGTTCATCAGCCGTTCCATGACCCGCATCATCCAGCCCGTGCCTTCGCGGCAGGGCGTACACTGGCCGCAGCTTTCGTGTTTGTAGAACTTGCTGAGCCGCCAGATCGCCTTGATGATATCGGTCTGCTTGTCGATCACGATCACCGCCGCCGTGCCGAGGCCGGAGCCGAGCTCCCCCCGCAGGTAGTCGAAGTCCATGATCGCGTCCTTCATCTTCTCCCCGCGGACGCAGGGAACCGAGGAGCCGCCGGGGATCACCGCCTGCAGGTTGTCCCAACCGCCCCTGATACCGCCGCAATGGGTCTCGATCAGTTCCTCGAAGGAGATCGACATCGCCTCCTCGACCACGCAGGGATTGTTGACGTGGCCCGATATGGCGAAAAGCTTGGTGCCCGCGTTGTTCGGCCGGCCGAAATCCGCGAACCAGTCCGCTCCGCGCCGCAGGATCGTCGGCACCACGGCGATGGATTCCACGTTGTTGACGGTCGTCGGACAGCCGTAAAGACCCACGCCCGCCGGAAAGGGCGGCTTCATTCGCGGCATGCCCTTCTTGCCTTCGAGGCTTTCCAGAAGTGCCGTTTCTTCGCCGCAGATGTAGGCCCCTGCGCCGTGATGCAGGTAGAGATCGAAATCCCAGCCCGATTTCGCGGCGTTCTTGCCGATCAGGCCCGACTCGTAGGCCTCGTCGATGGCCATCTGCAGCGCTTCCTTCTCGCGGATGTATTCGCCGCGGATATAGATGTAGCAGGCATGCGCACCCATCGCGAAGGAGGCGATCAGGCAGCCTTCGATCAGCGTATGCGGATCGTGCCGCATGATCTCGCGGTCCTTGCAGGTTCCGGGTTCGGATTCGTCCGCGTTCACCACGAGATAGGACGGGCGACCGTCGCTTTCCTTGGGCATGAAGGACCATTTCAAACCCGTCGGGAACCCAGCGCCACCGCGTCCCCGCAGGCCGGAGTTCTTCATCTCTCCGACGATCCAATCCCGGCCTTTCTTGATGATCTCCGCCGTCCCGTCCCAATGGCCGCGCGCCTTGGCGCCCGCGAGCGTCCGGTCGTGCATCCCGTAGAGGTTCGTGAAGATCCGGTCCTGATCCTTCAGCATTCGTGCCTCATCCTTCTTGTCGCCCCGGCCCGCGTCAGTCCTTGCGCGCGCGCCAGAGCCCGATTGCCATCACCAGCGCCACGCCGAAACCGGCCAGCGCCGCCAGATCGAAAAACGCCCGCGCCCGGTTGGACCAGCCGTACTCCGACCCGATGAGATTGGCGAGCAGCCAGACCAGACCCGTACCGGCAATCAGCAACGCCAACCGCCGTCCTGTCCTGCCCGCATCGTCAGATATCTTCGCCATTCATCCGTCACGCCGCCCTTCGTGGACGTCGCCCTTGCTTACCTTGTTCGAGACTTCCGTGGTGCCGCCGCCGGCCAGCGCCCTGGCCTGTTCGACCCAGTTGTCGCGGCTGACCCGCCCCTTGAAACCCTCGAGATTCGTGTCGACCCAGGCCACTTCCTTTTCTGTCCACGACGCGATCTGGTCAAAGTGGAAGAAGCCCATCGAATGCAGAAGTCGTTCGAGCTTCGGTCCCACGCCCTTGATCATCGTCAGATCGTCCGGTCCCCCCGCTCGCGCCGCGTTCAGCCGGTCGGGAGCCGCCGCCTTGCCCGGGGCCGATGCAGGTTCGGCGGCCACGACAGGCGCGGGATCGGGTCTGGCGCGGCTGGTCCCTCCGTCGAATTTCCATGTCCCCTTGCGAGCGGCCAGTTCCGCCTCTCCCGCCAGGGCTTTGGACGGTTTGACGATTGAAGCCGCCTCGCTCGCATCGGCGGCAGCGGGCACCACCGGCTCCATCGTTTCCGGCTCGACCGTTTCCGGCTCACGGGGCGCCGGCGCTTGCTGCGGGGCTGGCTTGACCGGATCGGCCTCGACAGTCGCGGCGGGCGCAGGCTGCGGAGCGATCGGGGCGGCCGTTCTGGCGACATGCGGCGCAGCCGTGGACACCGGCGCCGGCTTGCAGGCGAACCATTGCAGCAATGCCCCGACGATGATCGCGATGACGATACAGGCAAAGACCGCCGGGAGCAGGCGCCAGTCGCCGCCGACCATCAGCAAGAACGCGGCAATGACTCCCGACACCAGGGCCAGGCCCCAGCATCTTTGCGTGCAGCTCCAGCCGCCTCCGTCATTGCTCATCGCGTCATACCTCTCCTGCCCGGTCTGCTGGCGCTAGTCTTCGTATTTGCCCTCTTTCTTGGCACGTTGGGAAAATTCCGTTTCGCCGCCGCTGGCGAGTTTCCTGGCCTGGCCGACCCAATCGTCGCGGCTCACGCGGCCCTTGAACCCCTCCAGGTTGTCGTCGACCCAGGCGATTTCATCGGCTGTCCAGGCCGCGACCTGATCGAAGTGGAAGAAGCCCATCGAATGCAGCAGTTCCTCGAGCTTCGGTCCGATGCCCTTGATCATCTTGAGGTCGTCGGGCTGGCCACCGCGAGCGGCGTCGAGCGTTTCCGGTTTCTTCTGACCTTGCGTCTCCGCATGCGCAGGCGCGGTTTCGGACGTCTTGCCGGTCGCCTGCGGCGCTTCGTACCGCCAACTGCCCTTGCGAGACGAGAGGTCGGCCTGGCCCGCGAGCGGTTTGGAGGGCTTCACCAGATCGCCGTCCGACGTTTCGGGTCTGCCGACCGATGCCTCCGACTTCGCGGGTGCCTTTGCCGGTGCCTTCGCGGGCGCCTTTTCGCTGGTCGCGGGCCCGGCTGCCGATGGCGGGGCCGGCTCTGCGGGGCGCGGCTCGTCCACGCTCCGGACCCGCCCGCCCTGGTCGCCCCAAGGGGCCACGATCGGACCCTCGGTCCCGTCGATGCGCTTGATCGTTTCGCCCAGGTCGGTGGCAAGCTGGACCGAGGCGTTGTATTTCGTATGCCCGCTGTCGAAATCCTTCAGCGATGTCAGCCCGTGCAACGGTTCGGACGCGTAGCGCCCGTTCTGCGGCCCGGGAACCGGCACCTTGCCCGCCGCGATTTCATCTATGATTTCCGCGAAACGCTCCGCCGTCAGATCCTCGTAGTAATCCTTGCCGATCTGCGCCATGGGCGCGTTCGCACAGGCCCCGAGGCATTCGACTTCCTCCCACGAGAACTTTCCGTCATCCGACACCTGGTGTGCCTTGGGCGCGATCTTCTGCTTGCAGACCTCCATCAGGTCCTCGGCCCCGCAGATCATGCAGGACGTGGTGCCGCAAATCTGGAAATGTGCAACGGAACCAACCGGCTGAAGCTGGAACATGAAGTAGAAGCTGGCCACTTCAAGCGCCCGGATGTAGGCCATGCCCAACATGTCCGCGACATGCTCGATCGCGGCGCGCGTAAGCCAGCCCTCCTGCTCCTGAGCCCGCCACAGCAGCGGGATCACGGCACTCGCCTCCCGACCGGCAGGATACTTCGTTATCTGCGCTTCGGCCCATTTGCGGTTCTCGGGCGTGAAGGCGAATGTCGCGGGCTGGTCGTGATAGAGACGGCGGAGCATGTTTCTTTCTGGCCTTCAGATCGTCGTTATGCGTGAGCGGCTGTTGCTTGTACGGCAGGGCAGAACCGGCTTGTTCGGTCCCCTCACCGGTCGATCTCCCCAAAGACCACGTCCATGGTTCCGATGATCGCGGCCACGTCGGCGAGTTGGTGTCCCCTTGCGACGTGGTCCATCGCCTGCAGGTGCAGGAAGCCGGGGGCGCGCAGCTTGGCGCGGTAGGGCTTGTTGGTGCCGTCGGCCTTCAAGTACACACCGAACTCACCCTTCGGCGCCTCCACCGCGGCATAGACCTCACCCTCGGGCACGTGAAAGCCCTCGGTGTAGAGCTTGAAGTGGTGGATCAAAGCTTCCATCGAGGTCTTCATCTCGGACCGCTTGGGCGGGGACAGCTTGCCACGCGTCATGATATCGCCCGTCGACTCCCGGATCTTGCCGATCGCCTGCCGGATGATCTTCACGCTTTCCCGCATTTCGGCCATGCGGCAGAGGTAGCGGTCAAAGCAGTCGCCGTTCTTGCCTACCGGAATCTGGAAATCGAACTCGTCGTAGCATTCATATGGCTGCGCACGGCGAAGGTCCCAGGCGAGGCCGGATCCCCGGACCATGACGCCGGAGAAGCCCCAATCGAGGATTTCCTGCTCCGTCACGACGCCGATGTCGCAATTTCGCTGCTTGAAGACACGGTTCTCGGTCAGCAGACCGT
Source organism: uncultured Aliishimia sp. (assembly GCA_965369035.1). Classification (GTDB taxonomy): domain Bacteria; phylum Pseudomonadota; class Alphaproteobacteria; order Rhodobacterales; family Rhodobacteraceae; genus Aliishimia. Next base: position 595 of record CBDUPF010000286.1, on the reverse strand, counting down.
CGATGTCGTCAAGCACGCTGGGGAATGTGTGCGTCCATTCCTCGATATCGTCGAGCAATTGGTCGGGCAGATCCTGATGCACGCCGCCGGGGCGGAAGTAGGCCGCATGCAGCCGTGCCCCGCAGGCCCGCTCGTAGAACACCATCAGCTTCTCGCGCTCCTCGAACCCCCAGAGCGGCGGGGTCAGTGCGCCCACGTCCATCGCCTGAGTCGTCACGTTCAGAAGGTGGTTCAGCACGCGCCCGATCTCGGAATAGAGCACCCGGATCAGCGACGCACGGCGCGGCACCTCGACCTGGCACAGCTTCTCGATGGCAAGGCACCAAGCGTGTTCCTGGTTCATCGGCGCCACGTAGTCCAGCCGGTCGAGATAGGGCAGGTTCTGCAGGTACGTCCGGCTCTCCATCAGCTTCTCGGTCCCGCGGTGCAGCAGGCCGATATGCGGATCGCAGCGTTCGACGATTTCACCGTCAAGCTCCAGAACCAGCCGCAGAACCCCATGCGCCGCGGGGTGTTGCGGGCCGAAGTTGATGTTGAAGTTGCGGATCTTCTGTTCGCCTGTCAGGGCGTCTTCAAACCCTTTGGAGCCGTCCAT
>CBDUPF010000285.1:0-5038 GCA_965369035.1 uncultured Aliishimia sp. | reverse complement strand
GGTCGTTGACGACCCGTGGTCCGTCGAGGCTCACCCCGACGCTCACGTCCCACTCCGCAAGATGGCGGCACCATGCGTCCGTCAGCAGTATCCCATTGGTCTGCAGGGCGAAATCCGGCGCCACGCCCAACTCGCGCCCCATGCGCCTCGCGGTCTCGATCAACCGCCGGAACTTGTCCGGACCGGCCATGAGGGGCTCGCCACCGTGAAACACGAACCGGAACCGGTCCAGCCCGCGCGCCGCCGCGTGCTCCATGCACCGCCTGACCGTCGCGTCGATGATGGGGTCCGGCATCACCTTCGGCTGCTCCAGCGCAGTGCGGTCGCCGAGATTGTACATGTAGCAATAGGAGCAGTTCAGGTTGCAGCGGCTTGCGATCTTGACGACCGCCAGTCGACAGGTCGGATGATTGCGCGTCTCCAAGATCGGCCGCCCCGCTTCTTTGTCACGGTCCAGCATACGCCACACGGCAGGGTTGCCCCAACGGGAATCTTCCTTGCCCGCGCGCACAGGCGGTCGTGCGCGGGATCGGTCTACTCCAGTTCCTGCAACCTGTCGCGCAACGCTTCGACCTCTTCGAGGTAGGTCTGACCCGAACGCCCGAGCGCGCGCCGTGTCTCCACCGCGATCAGCCGCAGCACGGCGAGGGCTCCGGAATAGGCGTCGGCGAATTGCGGTGTGTCGACGTGGCATTCGATCGTCCATGTCGCCAGGGCCGGCGCTTCGCGAATGGTCTGGTCGGTGATCAGCAGGATTCGCGCGCCTTTTGCCGCGATCTCCTCCACCACGCGGTTGAACCCCGCTGGACGGCGGCGCAGCCCGATCACGATGGCCAGGTCGCCTTCGGCCAGAAGGGCGATGCCCTCGGCCTGCGTCTGGCCCGGCAGGAGCAGCGGCGAGACCGCGCGCCGCATCTGGCCCAGCTGAGCGGTGACGTATTCCGCCAGAAAGTGGCTGTTGCGGTAGCCCAGCGTCCGGATCCGCGGCGCCGTCGCCAGCGCCTGCGCGATCTCGCCCAGCGTCACCGGGTTGAGCCGCGTCAGCGTGGCCTCCAGCACGGCGACCTCGCTGTGGAGGATGTCCGAGATGCGTTCGCTGCCCGGCGCATTCCTCCCGGTGTAGAGCGGTGAGCCGGCCGCGCGCATCTGGCGGGCCTGCTGGCGCACCTGTTCGAAACTGTCGTAACCGAGCCGCCGGAAGAACCGGCTGACCGTCGCGTTCGACACCCCCACCGCCGCTGCCAACTCGGTCGCGGTCAGGACCGCAAGCTCCGCCGGGTTGGTCAAAAGGGAATCGGCGATACGGCGTTCTCCGTCGGGCAAACCGGAAAATGCCTCGTGGATACGCTGCGAAATCGGTTTCGCGGGGCTTTCTGATGCTTTTTCGGGCAGAATCCGGCTCTTTCTGGCGAAACGATGATTTCATTGTTGATGATTGAATGAAAAAACATTTTCACTAGGGTCGTCAAGCGATCCGAACCAAACGAGTGAACCCCGTGTCCCAGCTCTCGACCAAGGCAAGGATGTGGAGCCTGCGCATCAACTGGCTCGTCGAGCGGTTCTGCGTTCTGCTGCTGGTGGTGCTGGTGCTCGACGTCTGGCTCGGGGTTCTGGTCCGCTATGTCATCCCGCTGCCGCTGACCTTCACCGAGGAGCTGGCGCGGTACCTCATGATCTGGATGGCGCTGCTGGCCGTGTCCTCGGGGATCGCGCATCGCGAGCATATCGGGGTGGAGTTCATCTTCGGCCGGCTGCCCGCGCCGGTGCGCCGCTGGCTGGCGCTGGTCTTCGACGTGATCGCGCTGGCGTTCTTTGCAGCACTCTTCTTCTACGGGATCGGCTTTGCGGCGAAGGGTTTTTCCAGGATCACCATGATCTATGCCATGCCCAAGGGGTATCCCTTCATGGGCGTTCCGCTCGCCGCCCTGCTGGCCTGTGTCCAGCTTTTTCTGGTCGCCATCCATGATCTCTTCGCCGAACGCGCGCCGGCGTCGACGGGCGCCACGCTTCTGACGACGGGAGAGGATTGATGGGCACGCTCCTTGTCGCGATTGCCTTCTTCGGCCTGATGGCGCTGGGCATGCCGGTCGGCTTCTCCATCGGGGTCGCGGGCATGATCGGCATCCTCGACATGGGCCCGCGCTTCATGCAGATGGCGCCCGACCGGATGTAGACCATCGCGCGCTGGAACATCTGGGCGGGGCTCGACCTCTTTCCCTTCCTCGCCATGCCGTTCTTCATCCTGGCGGGCGAGATCATGAACCGGTCCGGCATCACGCAAGGGCTGGTGCGGCTGGCGGATGCGCTGGTCGGCTGGATGCGGGGCGGCATGGCGCATTCGAACATGGTGGCCAGCGTGATGTTCGCAGGCATCACCGGGTCGGCTACGGCGGATGCGGCGGCCTTCGGCAACACGCTGGTCCCGGCGATGCAGAAGGCGGGGTATTCACGCGCCTACGCCGCCGCCGTCACTGCTGCGGGGTCGATCATCGGGCCGACCATTCCGCCGTCGACGCTGGCGATCATCTACGGGTCGATCATGGGCGTCTCCATCGCGGGGCTCTTCGCGGCGGGCATCCTTCCGGGGCTGCTGATCTGTGCGATCTGCATGATCGTGATCGCGGTAACAGCCCGGCGCAAGAACCTGCCCAAGGGCGCGGGGCGGCCCAGCTTCTCCGCCGTGATCTCCGCCTTCCGCGAAGGGTTTCTGGCCGCGCTGCTTCCGGTTTTCATCCTCGGCTCGATCCTCGGTGGCTTTGCGACCCCGACCGAGGCCGCGGCAATCGCGGTCGCCTATGCGCTGTTTGTCGGCGGCGTGATCTACCGCGCGCTGAGCTGGCGGGACCTTTATGATATCGGCGTGCGGACCACGCGGATCACCGGCGTGATCTTTCTCATCATCGCCTCGGCGTCGATCCTGGGGTGGTGGATGACCTTCAACCGCATCCCGCAGGCCATCGCGGCGGCGATGCTGGCGGTGTCGGACAATCCCCAGGTCATCATCGCGCTGATCCTGCTGCTTTTGCTGCTGATCGGGCTGGTGATGGACATCAACGCCACGCTGATCATCCTCGCCCCGGTGCTGGCCCCGCTCACGCTGCAGATCGGGATGGACCCGGTGCACGCGGGCATCATGATCATTCTGGCGCTCAACATCTCGCTGATGACGCCACCGGTGGGGGCCTGCCTTTTCGTGCTCGCCTCTGTGACGGGGGAGAAGGTGGAGAGCATCACCCGCGAGCTCTGGCCGTTCATCCTCGCCGAAGTCGCGATCCTCCTGCTGATCGCCTTCTGGTCCGATCTCACGCTTTTCGTCCCGAGACTGCTGGGGCTCTGACCCCGAAGAAACCATCCAACAGGAAAGGAAGACAACACATGTCCATCTTCAAGACCGCCTCAGCCGCACTGGCCGGCCTCTGCCTCGCGGCGTCTGCGCAGGCCGCCGACATCACGATCCGGCTTGCGCATCTGAACCCCGAAGACCCGTTTGCCTCGCATTCAGGCGCCATGTCGGCGGTCTTCAAGTCGCTGGTGGAGTCGAATTCGAACGGGCGGATCGAGGTGCAGCTCTTCCCCAACGGGCAGCTCGGCAAGGACAACGAGGTGATCGAACAGGTGCGCTCCGGTCTGGTGGAATCGACCATCTCCTCCTCCGGCGGCATGGCGCAGCATTACCCGCTGGTGGGTGTGTTCGACATTCCGTTTGCCTTCCCGAACATCGGCGTCGCCTCCAAGGTGATCGACGAGGACAGCTCCTTCGGCCAGGCATTCGTGGCTGACCTTGAGGAAAAGACCGGGCTGGAAGTGCTGGGCCTGCTGGATTCGGGCGGGTTCTTTGCGTTCACTTCGTCCAAGGCTCCAATCGCCACCGTCGCGGACATGGACGGCCAGCGGATCCGGACCATGACCCTGCCGACCCACGAGGCGATCATCGGCTCGCTCGGGGGTCAGCCGACCGCGCTGCCCTGGGCCGAGGTCTACACCGCACTCCAGACCGGGGTGGCGGACGGTCAGATGAACCCGGTTCCGATCATCGCCTTCGCCAAGTTCGACGAAGTCCAGAAATACCTGTCTGTTACCAACCACCTGATCACGCCCTATATCTGGACCATGAACGCCGAGTTCCTGGAGGGGCTGAGCGAGGAGGATCAATACCTGGTCAACTGGGCCGCCGATGTCGCCACGGATGCGGGACGTGCCATGAGCCGTGTCATCGAAGCTTCCGAAAAGGGTCTGCCCGCGCTGGCGGCCAAGATGGAGGTGAACGTTGTGACGCCGGATGAGCAGGCCAAGTTCGCCGCCGCAGCCCAGCCCGCGGTGCGCGCATTGATCGAGGACACCTACGGGGAAGAGGGCACCGCGATGCTCGACGCCATGCTGGCCTCCATCGAAGAGGAAAAGAACGACTTCTGACCATTCACGAAACCGACCCCGGGCGGCATCACGGTCGCCCGGGGGGCTACCTTGAACTCGAGACCGCACATGACGACCGAGATATCGCGTGCCACGGGCACGCCGAATGCATTCACACTGCGCCTCAACTCCTGCGCATCGCGCAGCGCGCCCTGGCGACCCGAACAGGATGCGATCCTCAGCGACGCAGGCCTGAAGACGGCGCGCGCGGCCATTTCCGGCTGGCCGGGCTATGCGCCGACGCCGCTTCATTCGCTGCCTTCGCTTGCAGGCGACCTGGGCATCGCCGCGCTGCACTACAAGGACGAGAGCGGGCGGTTCGGGCTGGGCAGCTTCAAGGCGCTGGGCGGGGCCTATGCGGTGGCGCGGCTGCTGCGGTCGCAGCTGACCGCACGGCTGGGACGTCCGGTGACGATGGACGAGGTGACCGGCAAGGACTTTCCTGACCTCGCCGCGCAAGTCACCGTTTGCTGTGCCACGGACGGCAACCACGGGCGCTCCGTCGCCTGGGGCGCGCGGTCCTTCGGATGCAACTGTGTCATATTCATCCATGCCACCGTCTCCGAGGCGCGCAAGTCCGCCATCGAAGCCTATGGTGCGGAGGTACGCCGTACGGCCGGCAACT
>CBDUPF010000284.1:0-5040 GCA_965369035.1 uncultured Aliishimia sp. | reverse complement strand
GCATCGGCATGCAGCCGCAGGCTGCTCCGGTCATGTCACGCCACTCGGATCACGCCACCCGGTTCACGCCACCCGGTGCCCGAGCACCCACGTCTCGCACACTTGCGGCATTCGGCCCACGCGGCGGAACCGGACAAGATCGGCTCGCGCACCGATCTCGATCACCCCGCGGTCCCGCAGTCCGGTCGCCCACGCAGGGTTCCGCGTCACGGTTGCAAGGCCCTTCGCCATGTCGTCCCAGAGATCGGCCAGAATCACGGCGCCCATCAGAAGAGCGGCCGGCACGTAATCCGAGCTCAGAATGTCGAGCAGCCCCTGCCGGGCCAGATCCTCCGCGCTCACATTGCCCGAATGCGACCCGCCGCGCACCAGGTTCGGGGCACCCATGATCGTGGCGATCCCTCTGCGATGGCAGGCGCGCGCGGCCTCGGCCGATGTGGGAAACTCTGCCATGGCGACGCCGTGATCGCGGCTGCGCGCCACCTGGCTCTCGGTCGTGTCGTCATGGCTCGCCAGCACCGCGCCCAGACGCTTGGCCGCCGCGACCGCCGCTGCTTCGTGCACCGCGCCCAGCCGCCGCTGAAGCCCGGTGAGGAAGGTGCAATGCTCTTCGAATTCCTTGCTGGAAAGCCCGTACTTGCCGCGCACATAGGTCTCGAACTTCGAGCGGTCGGTGAACTGGCGCTGCCCCGGCGTGTGATCCATCAAAGACACGATGCCGACGCGATCTTCCGGCGCAAATTCGTCCAGCTCCTCGATCAGCGTCTCCGAGCAGGTCTCCGCTCGCAGATGCAGCCGGTGGGAAATCTTCAACACGCCCGCGCCATGCATCTCGAGGATTTCCGATGCGAGAGTGCGCGCGTACTTCGCGTAATCGCCGCTGTGACCGCGCAGGACCGAGCCCACGCGGAGTGCGTCGAAAACCGTGGTGATCCCGCAGCCGGCCATCTCTGCATCATGCGCGAGGATCGCCGGCCCGTGTGGCCAGTTCGCCTGCGGACGCGGCTTGATGTGACGTTCGAGGTTGTCGGTATGAAGCTCGATCAGGCCAGGGCTCAGGTAGTCGCCACCCACATCCAGGGCGCCCGGCGGAACGCCGCTTCCGGTGTCGATCGCGGCGATATGCCCGTCCACGACGGTCAGCGCGCCCCGGACGACCTCGTCTTCCAGCACCAGCCGGGCATTGGCGAGGTGCAGTGTGCGCACGTCGCGATTCAGATCCTCGGTATTCATCCGCGCGCGTGCTCCGGAAACAGGCGGGCGCAGATGGCGGCGACCGTGGCCTCCAGCGCCCCGGAATTGTCGATGCAGGCGATCCTCACCCCTTCCGGGAAAGGGTCCGCGACCTGGGACAAGCGCCCGGCGATCTCTTCGGCCGTTTCCCGGCCACGCGCCGCCAGTCGCGCCGCCAGCACGTCGCGGTCGGCATCTAGCGCAATGACCTCGAACCGCTCGACGGTCTCCGCGGCCCGCGCAAGCATGGACCGGGACAGGTTGACCAGCAGGTCATGGCCCTGCGCCAGTTCGTCCGCCACCGTCACAGGGATGCCGTAATGCAGGCCATGCGCCTGCCAGTGCAGCAGGAACGCGCCACGCTCCACCATCTCGCGAAAGCCGGTCTCGGAGACATTTACATGGTCCTCACCCTCCGGCTCTGGTCCCCGCGTGATGACCCGGCGGACGAGGCTCAGGTGCGGGATCGCTTCGGACAGTGCGCGCATGACGGTGTCCTTGCCCACGCCCGACGGCCCGACAACCGCGATCAACCGCCCGCTCATGCCGCACGCCCCGGCACGAAGCGGGACACAGCCATGCCCCGGTCAGCGATGCGTCCGCACACGGCGGAGTCGCGGAAGATGCGTACAACTGCGACCCGCGCTCTGGTCTCCGTGACGGGACCCCGCACCGTTTCCCGGTACGCCGGATCGACGTCGTGATGATCTCGCGGCCGTGCCAGATCCCGCGCCTCCACCGGATCGGTGCCCAGCGCCCACAGAGGCTCGGCTGCAGCGTCCAGCGTCGTCCCCCGCAGCACCACGCGCCGGACCCGCGAGACGTAGCGAGACGTGCCGCGCCGCAGCGCCAGAACCTCGTGCGCAGCAGCGGCCAGGATCTCCGTCCACGCGACCCTGTTCGGCCCGCCCTGGCAGAGGTTGATGCCGTAGATCATCCACATCCGCGTCGATTTCCCCGACTCAATGCCGCTGGTCAAGCACTATCGGGGTTCGACCGACAGCCTGCAGGACGAAAGGGGCGACAAAACGGGTAGTCCGGTGTTGCCGGTCCTCCTGCACCGATCCGACCGGATCCAAGCCCGGTGACGAGGTTCCGCGCGAACCGCAGTCATTGCCGCCGACAAGCTGGATGCCCTCCGTCTCCATCGTCGGGTTTTCGGATTTCGGGATTGGCGCGGCCGCCTAAATTAGGGCCTCCCGGCGCGCCCTCCCCAGCTTTGCCAACGGTTCAGGCGAAGGCGATCCGCACCTCGCCGAAATCGCCGAAATCCGCATGCAGGACATCGCCGCTCGCGGTCTCCACCGGTCGGATGAAGCTGCCGGACAGCACGACGTCGCCTGCGCGGATCGCCATGCCGTGGGCGCCCAGACGTTCCGCCAGCCATACGACGGACGTGACCGGATCGTTGAGCACACCGGCGCCAAGACCGGTTTCCTCCACCACGCCGTTGCGCGTCACGATGGCGCCCACCCAGCGCATGTCGACCGCCGCCGGATCATGCCGCTCCGAACCCAGCACGAGGCCCGCATTTGCAGCGTTGTCGCTGATCGTGTCGACGATCTTGCGCGCGACTCCCGTCTCCGGATCGGTGCGCACGATGCGGGTGTCCAGGATCTCCAGACTGGGGCAGATGTAGTCGGTCGCCGCCAACACCTCGTCCCGCCCGGCCGCGCCACCAAGGTCCGATTTCATGACAAAGGCGATCTCCGCCTCGACCCGCGGCTGAATGAAACGACCCTGCGGGATACTGGCACCGCTGTCGAAATGCATGTCGTCAAAGAGCACGCCACTGTCCGGCGTGTCGATCTTCAAGGCGTCCTGCATCGCCCGAGACGTCAGGCCGATCTTCCAGCCCGTGATCTTGCGCCCGGTCTCCTCCCGCTTGGCCACCAGCGCACGCTGGACGGCATAGGCGTCATCGAGGCTCATGTCGGGAAACGCCTTGGACAACAAGCCCATCTGTCGCCCGGTGATTTCGGCGGAGAACAGCGCCATCGCGGCCGCTTCGATCTCGTCCGGGGTCATCGGCTCAACCCTTTCATGCGCGCGGCCATCTCCTTGATCACGGCAAAGCCCTGGTCCACGTCGGCCTGGGTCGCGTCGAACTGGCAGCCGGTGAAACGGATTGCGGTGTTGCCGTCAACTCTGGTCTGGGTCACGTAAATGCGACCGTCGTCGTTGATGGCATTGACGAGGTCCAGGTTGAAACGGTCCGGATCTTCGGCCAGGTAGCGGAACGTGAAGAGCGCCAGCACCGGCTCCGACACGATCTCCACACCCGGCTCGTCGCGCAGCCTCTCGCAAACCGATTGCACCCAAGCCACATGGTTGCGCAGCCGCGTGCGCAGCCCCTCCAGACCGTAGGCCCGGATCAGGAACCACAGTTTCAACGCGCGGAATCGGCGGCCCAGCGGGACCGACCATTCGGAATAATTGATGATCCCGTCCGCACCGTGCGTCTTCAGGTACTCGGGCTGGATCGCCAGGGTGCGCACCAGGTCGTCGGGCGTCGACAGGAAATGCGCCGAGAGATCGAAATTCGTGCCCAGCCACTTGTGCGGGTTAAGCACGACGGAGTTCGCCCGTTCGACCCCCGACCACAGATAACGAAACTCGGGGCAGAGCATTGCCGAACCGGCCCAGGCGGCATCCACATGGGTAAAGAGGTCGAATTCCTCGGCCACATCCATCGCACGGGCCACGTTGTCGGTCGCGCCGGTCCCGGTTCCGCCGACACAGACGATGATCCCCGCAGGTGTGAAACCGGCTTCGATATCGGCCGCGATTGCTGCGCGCAACGCATCGATATCCATTCCCCGTTGCGGGTCGCCCGACGTCACCGGCACCTTCACCAGGTTCTGCTGCCCGATCCCGGCGATCCAGATCGCCTTGTCGATGGAGGAATGCACCTCTGCCGAGCAGTAGATCCGCAAGGTGGGTCCACCGGCCAGTCCGGTCTGGTTGCCGCGAAACTCCAGCGCCCGTTCGCGCATGGTCAGCACGGCGGCGAGCGTGGCGGAGGATGCGCTGTCCTGGATCACCCCGGCGAAGTTACCGGGCAGGCCCAGCCCCTGCCGCAGCCAGTCGAGCACGCGGGTCTCCACCTCCGTCGCGGCGGGCGATGTCTGCCACAGCATGCATTGCGCGGACAGGATCGACGTTATCTGGTCGGCGAGGATCGAGGGCGGCGCCGCATTCGACGGGAAATAGGCAAAGAATCGGGGATGCTGCCAATGGGTCATGCCCGGCATCACGATCCTGTCGATATCGGCGAAGATCTCCTCCATCTCCTCCGGGTCTTCGGGCGGTGCGTCCGGAAGCTGCGCCGCGATCTCGCCGGGCCGCGTCTGGGCGCGTACGGGACGGTCACGGATCGACTTGTGATACTCCGCCCCCCAATCGGCGATGATTGCGGACCAGCGGGCATAATCGTCCCAGTTCATGGTTGTTCCCTGTTCATGCGCGGGTGAATGGAATTGGTCTTCCATGAAAAATCGGAGTCGATCTCGACGATCTCCAGGGCCAGTGCAAAGTGCGGGCGCGCCAGTTCCCCGGCAAAGAAATCGACGGCGACCTTCATCAGTGCATCGCCCGCCACGCGCTTCACGTCCGCCGAACGTCCCGCACCCATGCGCAGGATCATGTCGGCATAGGCGTTGTCGGGATGCCCGTCGGCGATCGCCTCTGCTGGCGTGGGCCAGGCACGGACGCGGATGCCGCCAATCGGAAAACAGCCCTGCGCGGCCATCGCCTGCCGCAAGTGTTCGCACAGCGACGGCATGTCATGCCGCAGGGACAGGGATG
>CBDUPF010000283.1:0-5075 GCA_965369035.1 uncultured Aliishimia sp. | reverse complement strand
GATGGTAGTTGCCGGTGCCGTAGTGGGTATAGGTCACCAGCCGGTCTCCCTCCCGCCGCACGACGGTCGAGATCTTGGCGTGAGTCTTGAGGTCGAGAAAGCCGTAGACCACATGCGCGCCGGCACGTTCCAGCCGCCGGGACTGGCGGATGTTGGCGGCCTCGTCGAAGCGGGCCTTGAGCTCGACGAGCGCTGTCACCGACTTGCCGTCTTCCGCCGCCTCGCAGAGCGCCTCCACGATGGGGGAGTTCTTGGAGGTCCTGTAGAGCGTCTGCTTGATCGCCACCACGTTGGGATCGCGGGCGGCCTGCTGCAGGAAGCGGATCACCATGTCGAAGGTTTCGTAGGGGTGGTGCAGCAGCATGTCCTTTTGCCGGATCGCGGCGAACATGTCGCCTTCGAAATCCGTCACGCGCTCCGGTACGCGGGGGGTGAAGCTGGGCCACAGGAGGTCCGGGCGGCTGTCGAGCACCAGCCCCGACAGATCGGCGAGCCCGATCATGCCGTCCATCTCGAAAAGCTCCTCCGGCCCAACGTGAAGCTCGCGCATCACCACCGAACGCAGCGCTTCGGGGGCGCCCGCGGAATGCGTCATGCGCACGACTTCGCCGCGGCGGCGGCGTTTCAGGGCCACCTCGAACTCGCGCACAAGGTCTTCGGCCTCTTCCTCGACTTCGAGGTCACTGTCCCGCAACACGCGGAAAGAGAAGTGCGATTTCAGCACATAGCCCGGAAACAGCGTGCCGATCTTGAGCAGCAACAACTCTTCCAGCGCGATGAAACGATACTGCCCCGCGGGCGCGGGCAGCGCCACGAACCGGTCGATCTGCGCCGGGATCGGCAACAGCGCCTGCAACGTGCGCTTGTCCTTCTTCCGTTCCAGCTGAAGTGCGAGGCTGAACCCGGTGTTCGGGATGAAGGGGAACGGGTGCGCCGGGTCGATGGCCAGCGGCGACAGAACCGGGAAGACGCGGTTGAGGAAGACATCGTCCAGAAAGTCTTCCTCGTCCTTGGAAATCTGATTGGTGGCGAGCAGAGAGATACCCGCCTGCTCCATCTCCGCCAGCAGCGTGCGCAGCACCTGTTGCTGGTGTTGCAGCAACTGGCGCGCATCCTCGTTGATCAGGGCAAGCTGTTCGGCCGGGGTCAGCCCGTCCGCGGCCGGCGTGGTGTTGCCCGCATGGGCCAGCTCGCGCAGACCCGCCACACGCACCGTGTAGAATTCGTCGAGGTTGGCGGCCGAGATCGACAGGAACCGCAACCGCTCCAGCAGCGGCACGCGCGGGTTCTCAGCCTCCTCGAGCACGCGCCAGTTGAAACCCAGCCAGCTCAGCTCGCGGTTCCAGAAGCGTCCCGGTCCGGTGATGTCCAGGTCTCCGGGCTCTGCCGCGGGGGGGAAGTCTGCATTCAGAAAATCGGCGATGGTCATGTGAAAGCTCTAGGCTGAGGTTGTGACGGTTCTGTTACGGAACTCCCGCCATTCAATCGTTTGCGTCGAGCACCGTGCGTGCAAGGTGCCGGGTGATGGGTTTTCGCCGGCCCAGAGAGGCCCGGTCCAGCTCTTCTACGATGCTGTGGGCGGCGGCGAAAGACCGATGCATGCGGGGAACGAGGTAGGCGATCACGCTGGCCGGGGGCGAGATCTGGCGGTCGGCAAAGAGCTTGGCAAGCACGGCGGCCAGAAGTGTGTCGTCGGGCGGCGCCAGTTCGGCGGAGGCCGCACCCTGCAACCGGCTCTTCAGGTCGGGCAGGATCAGTGGCCAGGCCGCGAGCGGCGGCGCACCCGTGAACAGCAATGTCTGCCGGCCCGCCAGAGCCAGGTTGTGAAGGTGGAACAATGCCGTCTCCGCGCTCTCGTCGCCCGCGATTTCCGGGACGTCCTCTACCGCGACGGGCCCGGCTGCCAGGGTGGGTATGTCCGCCGCGGCGACCTCCCGCGCCGACAGAAGCGTCGCCGCGGACCGCGCCGCCCAGACATGGGCGAGATGCGTCTTGCCTGACCCCTGCGGCCCGGTCAGCACGAGCTTGCCGGCCTGCCAGTCCGGCCAAGCGTCGATCAGGGCCACCGCCAGCGCGTTCGACGGCGCCACCAGGAAGTCTTCCCGTCCCAGCGCAGGAATGCCGGGAAGGTTCAGGCCGAGCTGCTCTGCCATCATTCGTCGTCCGGTTCCATCACGCCGCGGTAGAGGCGGCTGTCCTTGTACTGACGCACGAGGAACCGGGCGATGACGCCCAGAGCCGCGGCCAGTGGTACCGCGACCAGCATGCCGATAAAGCCGAACATCGTCCCGAAGGCCGACAGCGCGAGCAGCAGCCAGACCGGGTGCAGCCCGACGGAATCGCCCACCAGCTTGGGCGTGAGGACGTTGCCCTCGATCACCTGGCCAAAGACGAAGATGCCGGCGACGACCCCGATCATGGTCCATTCGCCCCAGAACTGGAACAGCGCCAGCCCGATGGCCAGCGCGCCGCCGACCAGCGCGCCCAGATACGGGATGAAGGTGACAAGCCCCGCGACGAACCCGACGACAAGTCCGAACTGCAACCCCACGATCATCAATGCCACGGCGTAATATGTGCCCAGGATGATGCAGACCGTGCCCATCCCCCGGATGAAAGAGGCCAGCGTTTCGTCGATTTCGGCCGCCAGGCTGCGAATGGTCGGCGCGTGATCGAGCGGAAGGAGATCGTCGACCCGCGCCACCATCCGGTCCCAGTCGAGCAGCAGGTAGACCGCCACGACCGGCACGATCACGAAAAGTACCACCAGGTTGATGAGCGACATCGCCGACGTGACGACCGAGTTCAGAAGCTCGCCGCCGCGATTCTGGATGGCCTCGCCCACGCCCTGCAGCGAGGTCCGAAGGGTGGAGCCTTCTTCCAGCAGGGACGGGAAACGTTCCGACAGGAAGCTGACCAGGTTCCGCACCAGGTTGGGTGCGGTGTTGAACAGTTGCACCGACTGTTCCACCAGCGTCGGGATCACCAGAAGCGCCAGGACGACAAAGATCAGAATGCCGGCGATGGTGATGATCGCCGTCGCCAGCACGCGAGACGTGCCGAGATCTTCGAGCCGGTCGGCCAGCGGGTCGAGGAAATACGCGATCGCACCGCCCAGCACGAAAGGCAGCAGCACGTCGCCGAGCAACCAGAGCAGCACGAAGAACGCAACGGCTGCAGCGCCCCAGTATTTCATCTGATCCCGGACGGGCAAGGCCATGAGTTCTCCCGGTTGGATTGGAGACACATTGCGGTTTTCGGTCGAGGTTGCAAGGCTGGGTGGGGCCGGGGCATGCGCTCCGGCGGTATTCCCGCCCAGGATGCAGGCAGTTCACGGTCCCCACTTCCCCTTTGCGCGGCACGGGAATAGAGGAAGACCCATGACCGCTTTCGATGCCACTTCCGCAACGCTGTCCCGGGCCGGGCACATGCGCCAGCTCCTGACTCTGGGGTTGCCGCTTGTCGGCAGCCACCTGGGCCAGCTTGCCATCGGGCTCACCGACACGGTCATGCTGGGCTGGTACGGAATCGACGCGCTTGCGGCAATCACTCTGGGCGGCACCTTCTTCTTCGTGCTGTTCCTGTTCGGCTCCGGGTTCGCCTGGGCGGTCATGCCGCTGGTGGCGACCTTCGCCGCGCAGGACGACCAGACGGGGATCCGCCGCGTCACCCGCATGGGGCTCTGGCTGTCGGCCATCTATGCAGCACTTGCGTTGCCGGTGATGATCCAGGCCGAACCCATCCTTCGCGCACTGGGCCAGAGCGCGGAGGTGTCGGCCGATGCCGCCACCTACCTGCGGATTGCCGCGTGGGGCATCATCCCGGCGCTGGGCGTCATGGTCATCAAGTCCTATCTTTCCGCGCTGGAACGGACCCAGGCGGTACTCTGGATCGTGCTGGCATCGGCCGTGGTGAACGGGTTCTGCAACTGGCTGCTGATCTTCGGCAACTGGGGCGCGCCCGAACTGGGGCTGGCCGGGGCGGCCTGGGCCTCCATCGTCACGCAGACGGTCATGCTCGTCGGGGTCGTGATCTATGCGCGCGCCGCGCTGCCGCAGCACGATCTGTTCCGGCGCCTGTGGGTTGCGGATCGCCCGGTGCTGCTGCGCGTGTTCCACCTCGGCTGGCCCATCGGGCTCACCACGTTGAGCGAGGTGGGGCTCTTTTCCGCCACGGCGCTGATGATGGGCTGGCTGGGTACCGTCCCGCTCGCAGCGCACGGGATCGCGGTGCAGCTCGCCTCCATCACCTTCATGTTCCATCTCGGTATCTCCAACGCCGCCACGATCCGGGCGGGCAACGCCTTCGGCCGGCAGGATCGAGATCATCTTGTGCGGGGGGCGCAGGCGGCAATGGTCCTGTCGCTTGCCTTTGCCATGGTGACGATCGCGATCTTCCTGATGGTGCCCGAGGAGCTGATCTCGATCTTCATGGATCCGGACGACCCGAAACGTCCGAGTATCCTCGCCATCGGCGTGACGCTGATCGCGGTGGCCGCGCTGTTCCAGCTCGTCGACGGCGCGCAGGTCATCGCGCTGGGTCTGCTGCGCGGGGTGCAGGACACGCGCGTGCCGATGTTGATGGCGGCCTTCAGCTATTGGATCGTGGGAATGCCCTGCTCCTACGCGATGGGCTTCGTGCTTGGCTGGGACGGGCCGGGCGTGTGGCTGGGGCTGGTCGTGGGGCTCGGCTGCGCGGCCGTCCTGCTGATGGCGCGGTTCTGGGGTCCGGTGCTTCGACAGGTCGGACGAGACGCCTGAGCCCGCGGGCGCGCGTCAGTCGCCGGTCAGCCGGTCAGCCTTCTTGCGGACCAGCACGGTGCGCAGATCGTGCATCGCCATGAGCAGGTCGTCGGTCACGGCCTCGAGCTGCTCGGGCGTCGCCTTTGACTGTGCCCATTGCGTGGTCAGATTCAGGTGGTCGATGGTGCGGTGGATGTCATCGATATCGCGACGGGCCAGAACCTCGTTGCGCCGTGCCATCCAGTCCTTGATCTCGGCCAGATCGGCGTCCGAAAGCTCCCGCTGGCCATGCGGCCTGATTTCGCCGTTGCGGATATTGCTCACGGCGATCTG
>CBDUPF010000282.1:0-5135 GCA_965369035.1 uncultured Aliishimia sp. | reverse complement strand
AACGACGTGGTCTGGCGCAAGTCGAACCCCAGGCCGAATTGTCGGGGCAAACGGCTGACCAACGCGCACGAGACGATGATCTGGGCCTCGCGCGACGAGGCGGCGAAGTACACCTTCAACTACGAGGCGCTCAAGGCGCTCAACGAAGGGATCCAGATGCGGTCGGACTGGGTTCTGCCGATCTGCACCGGACATGAACGCCTGAAGGACGGAAACGGCGACAAGGCGCACCCGACGCAAAAGCCCGAATCGCTGCTGCACCGCGTGCTGGTCGGCACGACGAACGCAGGGGACGTGGTGCTGGACCCGTTCTTCGGCACCGGCACCACCGGTGCCGTGGCCAAGATGCTGGGCCGCGAGTTCATCGGGATCGAACGCGAGGCGAAGTATCGCAAGGTAGCCGAGGCGCGCATCGCCAAGGTGCGCAAGTTCGACCGTGAGGCGCTCGCCGTCAGCACGTCCAAACGGGCCGAGCCGCGGGTCCCCTTCGGCCAGCTCGTGGAGCGTGGAATGCTGCGTCCGGGCGAGGAGCTGTTTTCGATGAACAACCGCCACAAGGCCAAGGTGCGGGCCGACGGCACGCTCGTCGGGGGCGACGTGCGCGGGTCTATCCACCAGGTGGGCGCCGCGCTGGAAGGCGCGCCCTCGTGCAACGGCTGGACCTACTGGTGCTTCAAGCGCGAGGGCAAGACTGTCCCGATCGACGTGCTCCGCCAGCAGATCCGCGCGGAGATGCAGACCTGAATTCAACCGAACACCGCCGGTGCCTGCGGCCTCTCGGGGCCTCCTGTCAAAGGACAGGCACTCCACCTTGCCCCGCCCCCAAAAGGCGGGGCATTTTTTGACCAGAAGGAACGGACAGGTCTTCAACCAATCGAAGGAAACGGAATGCCAACGGTATCTGCACACCCGGGAGAGCCCCATTATGTCACCCGCAGCGGCTGGCTGCGCGCTGCGGTGCTCGGAGCGAACGATGGGGTCGTGTCGGTGTCTTCCCTGATCGTCGGTGTGGCCGCAGCCAACCCGGACCCCGGGACAGTTGTGATCGCGGGCATTGCGGGGCTGTCGGCGGGGGCGATGTCGATGGCGGCGGGCGAATATGTTTCCGTGTCGTCGCAATCGGACACGGAAAAGGCCGACATAGTCCGCGAAGAAAAGGCGCTGCAGGAGCTTCCGGAAGAGGAACTGGCCGAGCTCGCCGCGATCTACAGGGAGAAAGGGCTGAGTGAAGAGACGGCCCTTGTCGTCGCAAGGGAGCTGACCGAACACGATGCGCTTGGCACACATGTCCGCGACGAACTCGGCCTTTCGGAGGCGCTGGCGGCCAACCCGCTTCAGGCCGCGTTCACGTCAGGTGTGACGTTCAGCGTCGCGGCGGCGGTCCCGTTGCTCGCGGCGGTTGCGGCTCCGGCGGGGGCGATCATCCCGGTTGTTCTTGTTGTCACGGTTCTTGCCCTGGCCGTCCTGGGTGCGATGGGCGCCAAGGCGGGCGCGGCCCCGGTCTTGCGCGCCACCCTGCGGGTCGTGATCTGGGGCGTGTTCGCAATGGCGGTCACGGCAGGCATCGGCTGGGTCTTTGGAGTCAGCGTCTGATCCGGGACGGATGCCTGAAAACGCTGTAAGTCTGGCAGAGAGGACTTACATGTTCCGCAGCGCCGCCTTGGCGCCACGGTCGAAGGTGGGGAGGAGCTTGCGAATGCGGATCAATGCCGATTTCTCTGAACGGGTCGTGATCCGGCCCGAGGATTACGAATGGGTGTCGTCGCCGGCCAGCGGGGTGGACCGGATGATGCTGGACCGGATCGGAGACGAGGTCGCGCGCGCCACGTCGCTGGTGCGTTTCCGCCCCAACAGCAGTTTCGATACGCATGTGCATGGTGGTGGCGAAGAGTTCCTCGTGCTGGAGGGCGTTTTCTCCGACGAACACGCGGATTATCCGGCCGGAACCTACGTCCGGAACCCCATCGGCACCGCCCATACCCCGCATATCGGACCCGAAGGCGCGACGATCCTGGTCAAGCTGCGCCAGTTCACCGAGGACGACACCGAGCAGAAGGTGATCGACACGCGCAGCGCGGATTTCACGCCCGATGCGGCGGAAGGAGTGAGCGTTCTGCTGCTGCACCGGACGCCGGGTGAAACCGTGCGGCTGTTGCGCTTTGCGCCTGGTGCGAAGACCCGCGAACACAGCCACTCGGGCGGCGTGGAGATCTACGTGATCGAGGGCGCCTTCAGTGACGAGCACGGCACCTACCCGGCCGGCACATGGGTGCGTGGCCCGCGCGGGTCCGCGCATGCACCATGGTCGGACGATGGTTGCCTGCTCTATGTGAAATCGGGGCATCTGCCGCAGGACGCCTGAACCGGCCTGTGACTTCGGCCCCGGTCGATTTGCGCCTATGGTGGTCCCCGTGACGTTCAAGCGGAGCCAGCCATGGCCGACATTTCCCATCTGCCCCGGTTTTCCGAAGCCGACCTGCCCGAACGTGTGAGCGTCGACGCGGCCTATGCCAACCGGTTCACGGAGGCGACGCTGGAACGTCACAAGCGGGAAGGGCTGGAACTCGCGGTGCGCGCCCGCTGGATCGCGCTGGCGATCGTGGGTGTGATGCTGCCCTACCTCAACCCTGCGTGGGAGGTGATCTACTACGAGGTTCTGCTGCTGGCGATGGCGGCTGTCGGCTGGCTGCAACGGTGGGTGGGTCGGGTCGGCCGGTCGCGGCCCGAACTGGCGGTTCTGGCGCTCGACCTGACGCTGTTGACCTTCGTGCTGGTCTTCCCCAATCCCTTCGCGGCGGAGGAGTATCCGACCGCACTGGTCTACCGGTTCGAGAATTTCCTCTACTTCTTCATCATCCTCGCTGTCGGGACGCTGAGCTATTCGTGGCGCACGATCATGGCCATCGGCAACTGGACCGCGGGTCTCTGGATGGCGGCGGCGGGGCTGGTCTGGTGGCTGGGCAAGCAGTCGGACCAACTCGAAGAGGCCATGCGCGTCGCTTTCGCCGATTACCCGGCGCTGTTCCAGATCCTGAATCCGAATTCGGTCAGCTTCGACCGCCGCATTCAGGAGGTCGTGGTCTTCGTTCTGGTGGCCGGCACGCTCGCGCTCTCGGTGCGGCGGTTCAATCGGCTGCTGCTTGGCAACGCGGCGCTGGAGCGGGAACGGGAGAACCTGGCCCGCTACTTCTCGCCCAGCGTGGTCGACGCCTTGTCGCAGAACGACGAGCCGCTGAAGAAGATATGGTCGCACGACGTGGCGGTGATCTTCGTCGACATCCAGGGGTTCACCCGCTTTGCCGCCGACCGCGCGCCGGAGGACGTGATCGGCACGTTGCGCGAGTTCCACGGGCTGATGGAGCGTGCGGTGTTCGCCCAGAACGGAACCCTCGACAAATACCTCGGCGACGGGCTGATGGCCACGTTCGGAACGCCGTTTCCGGCCCGCGATGATGTGCGGCGTGCCTATCACTGCTCGCGCCGGATGGTGGATCTGGCGGAGGATTGGAACGCGGAGCGCGCCGCCAACGGCGAGGTGCGGCTCGCCGTCGGC
Source organism: uncultured Aliishimia sp. (assembly GCA_965369035.1). GTDB lineage: Bacteria > Pseudomonadota > Alphaproteobacteria > Rhodobacterales > Rhodobacteraceae > Aliishimia. Next base: position 1,582 of record CBDUPF010000282.1, on the reverse strand, counting down.
GTCGGCCTGCACTACGGGCCCGTGGTTCTGGGTGACATCGGCGGCAACCGGTTGGAATTCGCCGTGATCGGCAACACCGTGAACGTGGCGAGCCGACTCGAGGCGCTCACGCGTCCGCTTGGCACCCGGCTCGTGATCAGCAGCGAGGTACACCGCAAGTTGCCCGAGGAGGAAGTGGACGATCTGGTCCGGGTCGACGGTCAGCGGATTCGCGGACACGACGCGGAGGTCACCGTCTGGACGTTGCCATGATCCGCGCGAATTCCAGGGCGTCCTGAACGTGCTTGGGCTGGAACTTGTGCTTGTCGACCACGATGCTGACCTTCGCCGCCATGGCCTTTTCGTACATGAAGGGCGAGGAAAAATCGCTGATCATGACGATGGGCACGAAGGGCACCCTGGGGTTCTCGCGCAGTTCCGCCGCGAAATCCACGCCCAGACCGTCGGGCAGAAGGTTGTTGAGCAGTATCAGGTGGAATGGCCTGCGTGCGAGTGCGACGCGGGCCGCGGCCAGCGTGCGCACGATGAACAGTTCGACCTGCGTTCCGCGCGCCAGAAGGTGCGCGATCCTCTGCTGGTCGAAGTCCGAATCCTCGACCAGAAGGCAATGGGGAAGACGGTTCGGCGTGTTCGCCATTCTGAGCATGTTCCCGTCGTGAATACGCAGCGGGCGTGGTGATTTCGCCGGTGAGCTATCACGACCGCCTTAACGAACGCTTTCCCGGCATACGGAAAGCGCGCATCGCCGGTCAGTTCGGGGAGGGGTTGGAGGCGGAGTTGTAACGCGACCAGTCGGTGATTTCCGGGTAGTACATCTGGCGCCAGCGACGGACGCGCGGATTCATTGCGCGCCGCCACAAGGGCGGGATCATCGCCGCGACGGTCATGACCGGATAGCCGTAGGGCAGGGTCGGTGCTTCGGATTCGGCATATGTCTGCAGAACAGGAAACCGCCGGTCGGGTTTGTAGTGGTGGTCCGAATGGCGTTGCAGGTTGATCAGCAGCCAGTTCGACGCGCGCTGTTCGGCGTTCCAGCTGTGATGGGGGCGGACATGCTCGTACTTGCCGTTGCCCAGATGCTTGCGGGTCAGCCCGTAGTGCTCGACATAGTTGACGAGTTCCAGTTGCCAGACCGCCGTCCCGGCCTGCACCAGGAAGAGCGCAAGCCCCGCCCAGCCGCCGAGCGTCACGGCGAGGATCAGCATGGCCAGTTGCAGCAGACCGTAGCGCCAGAACGGATTGGCCCGGTCGGTCGCGCTGCGGCCGGCGCGGGCCAGTTTCTCCGCCTCGGCGCGGATGGCCGACAGGAAGCTCTCCTTCAGCACGCGCGGATAGAACCGGTGAAACCCCTCGTTGTAGCGTGCCGTGACCGCATCGCGCGGGGTGCCGACATAGCGGTGGTGCACCAGCAGGTGTTCGGACCGGAAATGGGAGTAGAGCACCATGGCCAGCAGGATATCCGCCATCCACCGTTCCACGCGGTTGGGCCGGTGCATCAGCTCATGGCTGAAGTTGATGCCGACGGTCCCCGTGACCACGCCGATGCCGAAGAAGATGACCAGCCGCTCGATCAGGTTCAGGT
>CBDUPF010000281.1:0-5141 GCA_965369035.1 uncultured Aliishimia sp. | reverse complement strand
GTCGAGGTCGCAACCGGCAACATCATTCACGAAATGTCCTTCTCGGAAGCCATCCCCAAAGCGGAAGCAAACTGGCTCTTGTAGGTCACAATTCGTCCCTTTTGCGAGCAACCGTCGCAAGGGGGACCCGCATCGGATGTCCGCATTGCAGCTCTCCAGAATCAATATTTCTGCGCTACGTGTGTAACGGCTGATTTCGTGATGCTGGCTTGCAGCAAAGCTGCAACTGGGCCATCGGCAGGTAATGGTATGTACCGGCTGCTTCACCCAGCAGGTTAGGCTTTGCCTGTTTCTGCGAGATGGAGAAATGACAAGGCGATCAGCAAGGCTGATGAGCAGAAGTCGATTGGTATCGATATTGGCAAAGACACATTCAACATCGTGGCATTCGACCGGCTCTGTTGCGGGACTGACATACGTCACCGCCCACGTACTGGTCCGCGCGCGCCGGTCGCTGACGCTCCCCCGTGCTGCCCATGCGCGGTCGCGGTTCCGGTTCTCTGACGCCGGTTCCCATTGGCGCGGAAGACGGATCGCGCAGGCGGGCCGTCCATGCTCACCATCGGCCTCACCTGGCTCGGTAGGTCGGGCTCAGGCACCCCTACGGATGCCCTGCTGCAGACCGGATGGATCGCAGAACCCTGCGATCACATCGCCGATCGGCATCGGTCTGGCGTAGAAGTATCCCTGCGCCTCCACGCACCCCTCCGCGCGCAGGAGCCGGACATGCTCCGCGGTCTCCACACCTTCGCAGAGCAGACCGATCTCCATGCCGTGGCACAATGCGGCGACCGAACGCAGGATTGCCAGCGCTTCGGGTTCCGCGCCGAGGGCCTGCGTGAAGGACTTGTCGAGCTTCAGCTTGCGCAGCGGCAGTTTCGCCAGATAGCCGAGCGAGGAATACCCCGTGCCGAAATCGTCGAGCGCCCATGATATACCTGTCATCTCCAGGTCGCGCATCGTTTCGATCATCTCAGCCGACGGCGACAAGAAGACCGACTCCGTCAGCTCCAGCCACAGCCGCTGCGCCGGAAGGCCGCTCAGGCGCAAGGCGGATTGCACATCCTCGACAAGCCCGTCGCCCAGCATCTGCAACGCCGAGACATTGACAGCGACGGACACCTCGGCGGGAAGACCCTTGGCGTCCTCGGCAGCCCGCCGAAGCACCCACCGTCCGATATCGCGAATGAAGCCGTTGGATTCCGCGATTTCGATGAATTCGTCCGGGAACACCTGTCCCAGTGTCGGGCTGGTCCAGCGCACGAGCGCCTCGACGCCGATCAGACGGCCGTCGGTCATGTCCACCTGCGGCTGGTAGACGACATTGAACTCCTCTGCATCGAGCGCGGTCCACATGGCCTGTTCTATCGCTCGGGCGCGGGATTTCCTGCGTGCCCTTTCCGGATCGTGGCCCCGAATGCTCGATCCGCCGAACCGACGCGCCTCCTCGAGCGCTTCTTCGGCCAGCTCGAGGATCTGGGGAGCCTGGTATCGTGCTGCGTTCTTGGTACTGAAAAACCCCACACGGGCACCCACCATGGCACGCGCGTCGCCCAGATCGTAGGGGGCCGCGACGATCTGCTCGATCCGGGCCGCGACGATCTCCGGCGAGATGTCCGTTGCGGGTCCGATCGCGAAAACCGCGAAACTGTCGCCATCGAGGCGGACCACCGGTGAAAGATCGGGGCGTTGACGATCGAGCCTTGCGACCATCTTTCGCAGAAGAATGTCCCCGACGTCCCGGCCCAGCGTGGTGTTGATCGTCTTGAAACGATGCAGGTTGAACGCGAAGACGGTCGTTCCACGGGCAGACTTCAGATGCGCCTCCAGGCGGTCGAGGAACTCCGGGCGGCGCAAGGCACCGGTGCGTTCGTCGTGCTTTGAGAGGTAGGCAATCTTTTTCTCCTGTTCCCGCATGGTTGTGACGTCCCGGGCGGAGACGGTCGCGATACAGCTCTGGCGCAGGCTTTCTCCGTGTCTTTCGCCGAGTTCGTCGAGCGTTGACGGCGTGACCGAGAATTGGATGATGCGCCCGCGGATTTCCGTCTCGCTCATGCCCGTGTCCACCCACGAGCCAACCTGATACGCGTCGATTGCGGCTTGAGCGGCCTCCGCAAGGCACGTGGGCAGCCGAGGGTTCTCCGCGCCGGTCCGGTCGAGAAGGGCCACTGCGCTTCGGCTCGATGTCAGGACATTCCCGGCGGCGTCGACCACGACGATCATGTCCGAACTGTCTTCGAAGACGCGGCTGAGCATACGGCGCGTGTTGTCGATCTCGACCCGGCTGCGTCGGATGATCCAGTTGCCGATGTCGACAACCTGCGCGAGCCGCCAGACACCGTAGAGAAGGACGCCGGGATAGAGCGGTGCGGTCGAAAGCAGGAGCGCGTGCTGTCGGAAGAGGAGAAGCCCGACCGCTTCGGCAAGACCGATCACAAGGAGTGATCGGGCAATGAGATGCCAGGGGCTGAAGGAGCTTCCCTTCCGCTGGAGATGAAAGACAAGCAGAGCGAGCAGGACGATGGCGGCGAATTCGCTGGTCCGCTCCGGCGCGATGTTCAGGAGCAGGGTTTCCGCCGCCAGGGCGTGGAGCATGGCGCCCGAAACGACGCTGTGGACGGGTACCGCCAGGTTGTCGCGCAACTCCAGCGCATGAGCGCCGACGATAACGGATCGACCGTGAAAGGCGTCAAGCGGTACGGTGCCGTCCAGCACCGACAGTGCGGAGTATGACGGAACCGTGTCGGGACGGATGCTGAAGTTGATCGTGAATTGCGTGCCGGGGTGTCCGAGTGCCCCCGACAGGTAGGCTGCGACGGAGGGCGTATCCTCGCCATCGATGTCCGCGCCGAAGAAATAGTGCCGAACAAGGCCGCCTTCACCGACCGGGATGTTCACGAGCGCCGGCCAGCTCAGATCCCGGAACGGCAGGAAGGGGAGGTTGTGGCTCTGGTCCCCGGTTCCCTCGGCGCCGAGCTCACGGGCTTGGGAAAAGGCCGGAAGATAGGTGGTTCCGCCGGCGCGGTCCAGAGCGGCGAGCAGTGCCGCGTCCTCGGTCGGGTCGCTGGCGAAGGCGAAATCGATGTCGAAGAAGACATCCTGCGCGCCGGCCTGCGTCAGGCGGTCCAGCAGCGCGGCGTGGAGGCTCCGGGGCCACGGCCAGCGACCTATTTCTTTCAGGCTCCGGTCGTCAATCGCGACATAAACGATTTCCCCGGACGCGTCGCGCATGCTCGATGCCATGCGCAGGTCCCCGAGCACCCGATCGATGGGCCTGAGCAGTCCGAAAACCGATGCGACGGCAAGCGCCGCAAAGATTGCGAAGGCTGGAAGGAACTGCTTCAAACGGCGCGGCATGGTGTCTTCCAGAAGCTGTCGTCCTTGTGCAGTGTGGCTTCGGGGGTGTGAGGTCGCTTCCTCGAAACCGCGCTGGGGCCGTACGGGTCGCGTTAGCCGTTCTTGCCGCCGCCGTTGCCGTTGCCATTGCCACCGCCGTTCCCGTTGCCGTTCCCGCCGCCGTTGCCGTTCCCGCCGCCGTTGCCGTTCCCGCCGCCGTTCCCGTTGCCCCCGCCGTTGCCGTTCCCGTTGCCGTTCCCATTCCCGTTGCCGTTTCCATTCCCGTTGCCGTTTCCGTTTCCGTTGCTACCGGAGTTCCCGTTACCATTCCCGTTGCTGCCGGAATTGCCTTTTCCGTTTCCGCTCGCACTCTTACCGTTTTCGGCCGACTTCCCTTTTGACTTGGATGAAGAGCGCGCCGTGGCGGCGGCGCTGGAGGCTTTCGATGGTCCCAGCGACTTGCTGACTTGGGCGATCGACTGGGTTGTCGCCGAAGCGGCCGCGATGCTGATTCCCGTCGATTGCGAGGGTGAAACGGTCGCTTTCTGTCCCGCCGAGATGCTCGATTGGCTCGAAGATCTCTGGTCCTGTACAACGACGGTGCCGCGGTCAACCCGGACCGACGATTCAGTTTGACCGACCGTGACCTCGAAAACAGTGCCCTTCACGACCGCTGCGAGATGTGGCGTGACCACCTTGGCATGCTTGCGCGATCGCACCTCCAGATCGAGAATGACGGACCCCGAATGTTGCACGACCTTCGTGTTGACGCCGTTTGCCTGCCAGGTGGCGATCGCGGCGATTGTGCCGGGACGGATCAGAATGCGTTCGCGTCCGCGGCTCAGGATCACGCGGCCGCGTCGTCCGGTGTTGATCCAGCTTGCGTTGGGAATTTCCATCCCCGGCTCGACATCGCGCCATGTCTTCCCATCGGGCGCATATGTAACCTTGCCACCAAACCTGTCGACGACCCAGCCCGATGCCGCGGCACCGGATGCGGTGACGGCGAGAGCGAGGACGAAAAGGATATGGAGCAAGAGACGCATGTCTGGAACCTTTCGAGAACAGTTCCATCCCCTGATGGACCGACGGTCCCTAATTACGAGTTAAGTCCCGCCTGACATCGTGTCGGGAACCTTGGAAACTGTCTTGAACACGAAACAATCTTGAGACGAGTTTTTCTGTGTTGCATGACTGCGACCACGTATTCGCTCCGAGCCGCTTGGCACGGCGGAACCCGTTGCGGTCGGTGCGTTGGACGAAGATCCCGGTCTGAGCCTTTGGCGAGCATCCTGAAGTCTGAATATCCGGCCCGGTCCGCCCGGTCTGTTCGAAATGAGACGGGGCAGATTGGGAACTCGCAAAGGGACCTTGAAGTTAATGCGCTACCCGCACCGCTATTTCCGAGCTGCAGCGGTCGTCAGACCGATCTGCACCTTCATGCCGCTGCCCGTTTCGAACTGGTGGCAGCCCTTCCGAACGTCCGCTTCCAGTGCGGCGCGCTGGCCGACGTCGGTCTTGCCGAAAACATCAGCGCCAATCGGCGTACTTTGCAGGTACTGCCACAAGAAGTCGGCGGGCGGCGGCAGGTCGAGGGTCTTCTCGGCGCGGCGCACATCCACGTGACGAAATCCGGCGCTGCGCAGAAGCTCCGTGTACTCGTCAGGGTCATGGAGCGAGAAGACGGCGTCCAGGAAACCCGCTGGCTTGGGGTCCACATGCCTGGACACGGCGTCGCGGATCACGGAAAACAGCACCGGCATCGGCCCGGGCGTGTTGACAAGAACGCGCCCACCCGGTCGCAG
>CBDUPF010000280.1:0-5179 GCA_965369035.1 uncultured Aliishimia sp. | reverse complement strand
CGGATCTCGTGGCTTTTCATCCAGTTGACGTTGCCCTTCAGCGTGTTGATCTCGCCGTTGTGCGCAAGCATCCGGAAGGGCTGCGCCAGCCACCACTGCGGGAAGGTGTTGGTGGAGTAGCGTTGGTGGTAGATCGCGAAGGCGCTCTCGAACCGCTCGTCCTGCAGGTCGGGGTAGAAATCGGCCACCTGTTCGGCCAGCATCATGCCCTTGTAGATGATCGACCGGCAGGACAGGCTCGCGATATACATACCGCTGATGCCGGCCGCCGCGGAGGCCTTCTCGATCCGGCGGCGGATGACATAGAGTTCCCGCTCGAACTTCTCTTCGTCGACGCCCTTGGAGTTGGAGATCAGGATCTGCTCGATCTCGGGCCGGGTGGCGTTCGCTTTCTCGCCGAGACAGCCGATATGCACCGGCACGTGGCGCCAGCCGTAGATGTAGTAGCCCATCCGCAGGATCTCGGTTTCCACGATCGTGCGGCAGACCTCCTGCGCGCCGAAGTCGGTGCGGGGCAGGAAGACCTGTCCGACCGCAATCATCTGATCGGTCCGGGGGGCGTGCCCGGTCCTGCGGATCTGGTCATAGAAGAAGTTGGCAGGGATCTGCACATGGATGCCTGCACCGTCTCCGGTCTTGCCATCGGCATCGACCGCACCGCGGTGCCAAACTGCCTTCAGCGCCTTGATCCCGTTTTCCACGACTTGGCGAGATGGCTTGCCGTCCACGTTGACGACGAGGCCGACCCCGCAGGAGGCGCGCTCCTCGGTCTCTGCGTACATGCCGTTTTCGGCCATCCACTTGCGCTTGGTTTCCTCGGCGCGGACCCAGTTGGCATCATATGTCGTCATGGCTCAGGTCTCCTCGTCCACATGCGGCTCGGCCGCTTCGTATTCCTTTTGGCTGACGCGCGAGCGTCCTAGCCCTCCCGCCGGTCCCCGTCGGTGTGCTGGTCGACATAGGCGCTCGTTTCGTGCCGTTGCCTCGCCCCGCACCGCGCCGCAGTGGCATCGCCCGACGCTGATCTGCGCAGTCGGCACCGGGTCAGCCCTCGCTCGCCAGGATGGGCAATCTAGCGTGAACGTCCGCGCGGCTCAGGCGCCGGTGCCGCTGGTCGACAATCGCGTAGCTGTCGGGCGCCTCGTCCACATAGATCTCCGAACGCAGGCGGAACCCGTTGGGGTCGTCGAACAAGCCGAGCGGCAGTTCGATTTCGTCGTTGTACGTCCCTTCGGCGGTGAACCGGAAATAGAGGTTCGATCCGCAATCCCGGCACCAGGCGCGCTTGGCCCAGGACGAGGACTGGCGTTCCGCGATGTGATCCGCGCCCGTCCAGTTCACATCGACCGCCTTGAACGTCACGCCGAACAGCGCGGAACCCGTCCATTGCCGGCACATCCGGCAGTGGCAGATGCCGAACTCCTTCGGCGGGTTGCGGCCCTCGAATGCAACCGCCCCGCAGAGGCAGCGCCCTGTCCTGATATCGTCGGCCGAAGTCATTCGGCGGCGAGGGCAGGTGCGGCCGCAAAGGACCGCAGGATCGCGTCGGCGCAGTCCCGCCCGTCGCGGATGGCCCAGACCACCAGCGATGCGCCCCGCACGATGTCGCCCACCGCGTAGACGTTGTCGAGCGCGGTCTTGCCGGTGGTGAACTCCGCCTTGATCGTGCCCCAGCGGGTGACTTCCAGTGCCGGCTGGTTCCAGAGGGTCGGCAGGTTCTCCGGCTCGAAGCCCAGGGCCTTGATGACCAGATCCGCATCCTCGACGTAATCCGCGCCCTCGATAACTTCCGGTGATTGCCGCCCGGTCGCGTCCGGCGCGCCCAGCCGCATTCGCTGGACCATCACGCCCACGACCTTGCCATCTTGTTCGGTGAAACCCTTGGGGGCGGAGAGCCATTCGAAGACCACGCCTTCTTCCTCGGCGTTCGAGACCTCGCGCTGCGAGCCCGGCATGTTGGCCCGGTCCCGACGGTAGAGGCACTTGACCGAGGTCGCGCCCTGCCGGACCGACGTGCGCACGCAGTCCATCGCCGTGTCGCCGCCGCCGATCACCACGACGCGCTTGCCTTCGGCGTTGAGAGTGCCGCCGTCGAACTCGGGCACGGCATCGCCGAAGCTCTTGCGATTCGACGCGGTCAGGAAGTCGATTGCACGGACGACGCCATCGCTTTCGGAATTGGGCATCTGCAGGTCCCGGCTCTTGTAGACGCCGGTCGCGATGATCACCGCGTCGTGGGTCTCGCGGATCTCCTCGAAGGTGATGTCTTCGCCCACGGCGCAGTTCAGCCGGAACGTCACGCCGCCGTCCTCGAGCTGACCGTTGCGGCGCATCACCACGTCCTTCTCGAGCTTGAAGCCGGGGATGCCATAGGTCATCAGGCCGCCGGCGCGGTCATAGCGGTCATAGACGGTCACCTGAACGCCGGCGCGGCGCAGCACGTCCGCGGCGGCCAGACCGCCGGGGCCGGCGCCGATGATGCCGACGCTTTCGGGGCGTTCCTGCGCGGGGCGGATCGGCTGCACCCAGCCTTCTTCCCAAGCGGTGTCGGTGATGTACTTCTCCACCGCGCCGATGGTGACCGTGCCGTGGCCGGAGATCTCGATCACACAGTTGCCTTCGCACAGCCGGTCCTGCGGGCAGATCCGGCCGCAGATCTCGGGAAAGGTATTGGTGGCCTGGCTGGTCTCGTAGGCCTCCTGCAAACGGCCTTCGGCAGTGAGCTTCAACCAGTCTGGAATATTGTTGTGCAGCGGGCAGTGGGACTGGCAGTATGGCACGCCGCACTGGCTGCACCGTCCGGCCTGTTCCTTGGCCTTCAGGTCCGAGAACTCGGCGTAGATCTCGGCGAAGTCGGTTCTGCGCATGTCGGCATCCCGCTTTTCGGGCATGTCCCGCTTTACGGTCACGAATTTCAGCATCTCGTTTTTCGCCATTGCACCTTCCTCACGCCTCAGGTCGCTGTGCTAATAGAGTTGAAGGGAAATTAAAAGTCAGAAGTGATGACCTAAATAGCGTATTATTGCAGCAAGATCGAAATAAAACGATCTTGAAGTGATGAAAATAAGTCCGAAACGGACCTAATTACGCGATTCCATCTGTTTACGCAGTTGGATAGTACATGCTCAGTCTGGATTCGTTAAACACACATGTCCCTGTTTCATCTCCTTTTGCTTGCCGTGATCCAGGGTGTGACGGAGTTTCTGCCGGTCTCCTCCTCCGGTCACCTGATTTTGCTGCCCGGTCTTACCGGGATCGACGACCAGGGCGTCGCCCTGGATGTTGCGGTGCATGTGGGCACGCTGGTCGCCGTGGTCGGGTATTTCTGGCCCGATGTGAAGGTCGTGCTTGCGGGGACGGTGCGGCTGGTGTCCGGCCGGGTCGATACGCATGGCGCCTGCATGGCTCTGTTCCTCGCTCTCTCGACGGTTCCTGTTGTGGTGTTCGGTCTGATTCTGCATGTTACCGGACTTTCCGACAGCCTGCGGTCGGTCGCGGTGATCGGTTGGACCATGCTGCTGTTCGGGTTGGTGCTTTATTGGGCCGACAAGGCAGGTGCTGCCAACAAAACGGCCGAAGATTGGACGCTGCGCCACGCCGTCATCATGGGGCTGGCGCAGGCAATGGCGTTGTTTCCGGGCACATCGCGGTCGGGCGTGACCATTTCGGCGGCCCGTGCGCTCGGGTATGACCGGGAAGGGGCAGCGCGGCTTTCCATGCTGATGTCGATCCCGACGATCCTTGCCTCTGGTGTTCTTCTGGCCGGGGACGCGATCGCTCAGGCCGATCCGGCGCTGATCCGGGACGCGTTCATCGCGGCGGTCTTCGCCTGCATCTCGGCGCTCGTCGCCCTTGCACTCATGATGCGACTTCTGAGGCGGGTCAGCTTCACGCCTTACGTGGTCTACCGGATCATCCTGGGCACGATCCTGCTGGTCTATGCCTACGCGTGATGCGCGCGCGGTCCGGATATGCCGGACGCGGCCGATTGCCGCGCCGGGCTAGATACGCAGGTTGCCGGCGCTTTCCTTGATCGCGTCGTACTGACCGGAGGGGCGGAACCGCCAGAGGTATTCGGGCAGGACCGCCTCCAGCGACACCGGTTCGATTCCGAGATCGGCAAAAGTCAGAACGCCGTCTCCGACAACGTTGTCGCGTCGCAGGTTTCGGACCTGGTCGCGCGTGAGCTGCGACGGGATGAGCCCGAACGTCACGAAACTCACAACGTCCGAAATCAGCGCGATGACACGGGCGATGGGGAAGGGGATGTTGAGAACGAGACGCCGCCGGCGGATCATCCCCAGCATTTGCTGCATCAGTTCGCGGAACGTGTCCACATCCGGTCCGCCCAACTCGTAGATGCCGCCCTTGGCCTTGCCGGTGACGCCCAGGACCGCCGCCTTGGCCACGTCGTCGACATAGACCGGCTGGAAATGCGTTTCCGCGCCGACCACGGGCAGGACAGGCCCCATGCGGCTCATGGAGGCGAACCGGTTGAAGAACTCGTCTTCGGGACCGAAAACGATGGACGGGCGCAGGATCATGGCATCTGGCATGTGCCGGAGCACCCCCGCCTCGCCCAGTGCCTTGGTACGGGCGTAATCACTGTCGCTTTCCGCGTCCGCGCCGATGGCGGAGATATGGACCATCCGCGCCACGCCCTGCTCGGCGGCGATGCGCGCGACCCGCTCCGCCCCGTCGGCCTGCACGGCGTCGAAGGTGTTCTTGCCGTCCGGCGCGAGGATTCCCACGCAGTTGACCACCGCATCCGCGCCGCGCATCACGGCGGCGACCGACGCATCGTCGCGGACATTGCAAAGGACAGGTTCGACCTGGCCCACGACGCCGTAGGGCTTGACGAAAATCGCCTCGTTCGGGCGTCGGACCGCGACCCGCACCCGCCAGCCTTCCTTGGCCATGCGCCTCGCGATGTATCGTCCCACGAAGCCCGATCCGCCGTAGATTGTGACCAGCCTGGACATGAGCCGCGCTCCCTAAGAACCATCCCCTTGGGATTTACCCCCCGTGACCGGCCCTCACAAGGGGCAAATTCGACGCGCTTCCGGCAGCTTCGTCGCGATGCCGGTCCGTCCGTGCGGGGCCGCCGCGGTGCGCCCCCGGGCAGAAGCGAGTCTTCCGACCGGTCATACATCCCCGCCGGGCGTGCATTGCGGTCGTT
>CBDUPF010000279.1:0-5190 GCA_965369035.1 uncultured Aliishimia sp. | reverse complement strand
TCCCGTCGTAACCGCCGCTGCCGCCGTCGATGGCCTCGATCCCGACGAGGTTGGATAGCCCGCTGGTGACGTAGAAGTAATCGCTGGTCGACGTGCCCTCGATCACGTCGTAGCCGTCACCGCCGTCGAACTGGTCGATTCCGACGTTCCAGCCATAGATGCGGAAGGTGTCGTCGCCCAGACCGCCGACCAGCGTGTCGTTGCCCGCGTTGCCCTCGATGACGTCGTTGCCGTCGGTTCCGATGATGACATCGTTGCCGGCGCCGCCGTCGATCTCGTCGATGTTGATCAGCGTGGGGCCGGAGGAGAAATCCAGCACGTCGTCGCCGGACGTTCCGTAGATCCCGTCGTAACCGCCGCTGCCGCCGTCGATGGCCTCGATCCCGACGAGGTTGGATAGCCCGCTGGTGACGTAGAAGTAATCGCTGGTCGACGTGCCCTCGATCACGTCGTAGCCGTCACCGCCGTCGAACTGGTCGATTCCGACGTCCCAGCCGTAGATGCGGAAGATGTCGTCGCCGGCCCCGCCCGAAAGCGTATCGTCTCCGGAGGATCCTTCGAGCAGATCGTTGCCGTCGCTGCCGCTCAACTCGTCGTTGCCGGAACTTCCGGTGAGCGTATCTTCACCTGCGGTGCCCGTGACGGCAAAATCGTTCAGGTCCGTGCTTCCGCCCATTCGGGCGTCCACCGTGCCGCTCGCCGCGGCATCGCCGATGACGAACGTGTCTGTTCCATCGCTGATGGTGATCTTGCCGGAGCCGAAAGACCCGGCGATGGAGAACGTCGCAGGCAGACCGGAGAAGTCCAGGGCATGGTCGCCGGAGCCTTCGTCGATCGCCGCCCAGAAAAGCGGGTCGTTCCAATTGTCCTGCGTTACCACATAGGTGGCCATTCCAGCTCTCCACGAACCCCGGCCGATGCCTACGTGCAATTGATGAATTAACTCTTAGAATCAGGGTGATTCCGCCTGATCCGGGGTAATCCGCAGCTCGTGAACAAATAATGGGCAGCCCGCAACGGATCGCGTCGTCCAACAGATGTTCCGCCACGCCGATCCGGTCACGAGCGCGCCGCGCTTGGGGTTGGAAAGTCGCGCGCTGATTTCATCCGCGAACTTTTCCTGCGCTCACATTGGCAGTACCTTGGGCGCTTCGACGAGCATCGCGCCAGAGGAGACCCACGTGACAGAGACGCCCCCAACCGGCCACGGTTATGATGCCGGTCGCCTGAACCTGCCCTTCGTGGGCATTTCCACCTTCGGCAAACGCCCTTACGTTCAGGACTGGAGCCGGATCGACGCGGACGTTGCCGTACTGGGTGCGCCATTCGACTTCGGGACCCAGTATCGGCCCGGCGCCCGCTTCGGCCCGCGCGCGGTCCGCGAAGCCTCGACCCTGTTTTCCTTTGGCCATGCCGGGGCCTACGACCACGAGGACGACTGCACTTACCTGCCGGAATCGGTTCGGTTCGTCGACCTTGGGGACGCCGACATCGTGCATACCGACACGGCGAAAAGCCACGCAAACATCAAGGCCGGGGTCGACGCAATACTCGATGCAGGTGCCTTGCCCGTGGTGATCGGCGGCGACCATTCGGTCAATACTCCCTGCATCGACGCCTTTGCGGGCCGTGGCGACATTCACATCCTGCAGATCGACGCGCATCTCGATTTCGTCGACGAACGCCACGGCGTGCGCTTTGGCCATGGCAACCCGATGCGCCGGGCCGCGGAAAAGGACTACGTCACCGGCCTGACGCAGGTGGGTATCCGCAATGTTTCGTCCACCGCGAAAGAGGGATACGACGCAGCGCGCGCGATGGGGTCCGATATCCTCTCCGTGCGCCAGATGCGCGTGATGGGGCCCGAAGCGGTGATCGCGCGGATCCCGGACGGGGCCCGGGTCTATGTCACGCTGGACATCGACGGCTTCTGCCCCTCCATCGCGCCGGGCACGGGAACGCCATCGCATGGCGGGTTCCTCTACTACGAGGTGGTGGAGATGCTGCAGGCGCTGGCGAAACGGCACGAGGTTGTCGGGATCGACCTGGTGGAGGTGGCGCCCGATTACGACCCGACCGGAAGCACCGCCATCCTGGCCGCGCAGGTTCTGCTGAACTTCCTCGGGTTCGTCTTCGAGGCAAGGTCACAGCGCACCGCGGGGTGATCGCCGCATAACGGCGGACAGCCTTTCGGCCCGGAACACCAAAGTCCGGGTCCATTCGGCGACCACCCGCAAGGGGTCCTGCCCGGTGCGGCGCATGGATGCGCCCCCGGGTAGCCGAGCCGTGCGCCGGGCTGGCACATGGACAGCCGGCTTGCGGATTTCGCGGACCGGGTCCCGGATTTCCGCGAACCTTTCCTGTTCCGGCGCATCAAAGAGACAGGTGCCCGCAGGTGCGGGATCGCCAGAACCGGAAAGGAATCGACATGAAGACCGTTATTTTCTTGGCCGCATTCGCGCTCGCCCTGTCTGTCGGCAGTGCCTTCGCCCATGATGAGGAAGCCCTGCGGACGGCCCCTCCGGGCGCGCCCTTCATCAAGGTCAGCGATGCGCTGCCGCTGCCCGCGTTCATTCCGGGTCTTGGGACGCTCTTCGTCGACCCGGACACGCTTCCCGCCGGGCCCTTTCTCGCCTACGACCACGACGACCGGCTCTCCGCCACGATCTACATGACGCCTCTCGAGGAGCTGCAAGGCGGCACCTCCTACGACGAACTGAGTGTGGGCAGCCACACGGTTTCTTCCGTCGACATCTACTACAACGCGGGTCATCCGGGCGTCGAGACGCCGCATGCCCATGTCGTGCTGTTCCACGATGAGAACGCCAGGGCGAGGCTCGCCGAGTGATGCCGGCGCGCAGGGAATTCCTGATGCTCGGGGGTGGCGCGCTCGTCACCCTCGGTCTGCCCCGCATGTCCGGGGCCGCACAGGTCGAAACCGTTCAAATGAAGGGGACGGCGCGGGGCGAACGCGTCTGGTTCGCGCCTACGGGCCTTGCGGTATCGCGGGGCAGCACCGTTCGCTTCACCAATCTGGATCCCGCCAACAGCCACACCGCAACCGTGTATCATCCCGACCTGTTCGGCCGCCACCTGCGCATTCCGGCGGACGCGGAACCGTGGGACAGCGGATTTCTGCTGCCGGAGGAGAGTTTCGAGGTCACGCTGACAGTGCCGGGAGTGTATGATTACTACTGCATCCCGCATGAAATGGCCGGCATGGTCGGACGGATCGTGGTGGGACACCCCGGCGACCCGGGCTGGCAGGCCGCGGCCCCGCAGAACGACGATATCGCGCCGGAGGTTCAGGCCGGGTTTCCGCCGGTCGCGGATATCATCGCACGGGGTCGGATCCTGAAAGGGGGAACGCCATGAACGTCGCATCCAGAACCCAAGCCACGGACAAGGATCGCACGCGCCTCGAACAGATCAGCGATGCGGAGCTGGTGGCGGCCGCGGCAGCACGGTCGGAGGCCGCGGTCCGCGAGTTGATCCGGCGCAACAACCCGCGCCTGTTCCGCATCGCCAGGGGGATCGCTGCAAGCGATGCCGAAGCCGAGGAAGTGGTGCAGGAAACCTATCTGGCGGCATTCGCGCATCTGGACGGGTTCCGGGGCGGCTCCTCCTTTTCGACCTGGATAACCCGCATCGCGATCAATACCGCGCTGATGCGTCAGCGCCGGGACCGCCCGGCGGAGGAGTATGATACGGTGAGCGAGAGCGACAATGCGTCCATCCTGCCCTTTCCAGGCCAGCAACCGGAGACCGCGGAGACACAACTGGGACGGCATCAGTTGCGGCGCCTACTCGAAGAGGCGGTCGCCGGATTGCCGCCCGAATTGCGTCTGGTCTTCATGATGAGCGAGACCGAAGGCATGGCGGGCAAGGAGATCGCCCGGGACCTCGGGCTCAATCCCATCACGGTCAAGACGCGCCTGTTTCGCGCGCGCAGACGGCTGAGGGCTCACCTCGAACGCCGCGTCAACGGCGGCTTCGACGCCATTTTCCCCTTCGACGGGCAACGCTGTGCCGACATGGCGGACCGCGTCGTGCGTGACCTGAGCGCAAACGGGCATCTGTAGGCCGGGAAACCGGAAGTATTTCGCTTTGCCGCCGACGCCGTCCGGGGCGTCTCCACCCGGATGGTCGGCCGTGCATGTCGCGGCCCCCGAAGGTCAGGTTTCCGGGTCGCTGTCCATCAGGAGCATGTCGGGATCGATCCCCCGTTGCTCGGCGCTTGCACGGACCCCATCGCGCAGGGCCGAACTGCGCGAGAGAAGGGACCTGAACCGCGCTTCGTCCAGAATCAGGAGGGTCGAGGGCGCGATGGCCCGTACTTCGGCCCGGCGGGCCTTGCTCAGCAGCATGGCCATCTGGCCGAACATGTCCCCCCTGCCCAACCGCCATGTCTGACCGGCGCTTTCCAGCTCGACCGCGCCCGACGCGATGAAGTAGACGCTTTTCGCCAGGCTGTCCTTCTTGACGATCACCGTGCCCGCGTCGACATATCGCGTCTTGAGCGACCGCCCCAGCCTCTTCAATGCGCGGTCGTCAAGATCCGTGAACAGGGGGAACTGCCGGACGAATTCGATCCGCTGGACCGCGATATCAAGGCGCGGGCGGGCTTCGGCGGCGGTGCGGCGCGCGGCGAGATCCTGCATCAGTGCGGTGTAGACTTCGGCGCCGATCAACCCGTCTTCGCGCATGGCGGTGTATTCCCGTTCCTCCAGCCGCAGCGCGGTGCGCCGGATGAAACGGCGTTCCAGCTCTTCGGCATAGCCGGGATATTGCAGGCGGAGCCCCTCCAGCGCCGTCTCCACCGTCTCGACCCGTCGGGTCAACAACCCGTGCAGCAACTCCGCGACGCGCCGCCCGTGGATCCGGCGGATGCGCCCGTCGATGAAGGCGTCGAGATCGCGCAGGATCAGCCGTTGCGACAGCAGGCGCTCGAACCGGTCGGCGGTCATGCGCACAAGCGGCGTCGACAGGCCCAGCCGGCTGTGCAGCACCACGGCCGCACGAAAGGCCCGCCCATAGGCGACGGAGCGGCGCGCTGCCCGTTGGTAGCCGCTGCGTCCGCCGGCGCGCGCGCCCTCGATCAGCCGGTCGGCGTCGTGCAGGATCTGTTCGGCCATCCGCGCGGAGATGGTCCGCTCGCGCACCCGCGCCAGGATCGTGTCGCGTTCGAAC
>CBDUPF010000278.1:0-5191 GCA_965369035.1 uncultured Aliishimia sp. | reverse complement strand
ACATAAGGGCCCAGCACGGTCGAGGGCAGCTTGTAGCTCAGCGTGGCGCTGCCATCCGCGTTTTCGGTCACGTACATGCGGATCGGAGCCTCGATCATCGCGGCGGTCGACAGGTTCAGAACGCGGACCGCGACATCGTTGTTGAAGACGCCGATCACCTGGTTGCCGGGAATCGTTATGCCCCGCGCCCTGGCCGCCTGTGTGGGTCCGGCTTGCGTCACCACGCCGTAGCCGTTCGCAGTGACCGCCGCGCGCACGTCCTCCAGTAGCTGCCCAAAGGGTTTTTCCGTCCGTTCGACCCGCCAGCCATCGCGCGGCGACATCTCTGCCTGCGCGGGCAGAACGCTGGAAAACCAGAGGGTTATGAGAGCTGACAGGACAAGGCGCATCGGGATCTCCGGGGTGTTTCGACCCTTGTGCCACGGGCGCGGCTGCTACCCCAGTCACATCTGGGTGCACGGCAGGATCGGCGGTTGGCCGCCGCTGCGACAACCGCAGGCTTGGCGGAACGCTGCAAATCGGGCAATCGACACAAAGTCTCAACAACCTCATCCGGTTTCATGATCGTTCAAACAGCGAAGTTCGCCCTTGCGACAGCCTTGTTCAGCCTGGTGTCCGCCTGTTCGGTCCAGCCCGTGGCCGCTCCCCCGCCTCAGGACCTCTATCCCAACGAAACGGCAGAATTGCGCCAGATGATCGTCGAGGCCGCCGAGGTCAACGACGTGCCCGTCAGCCTGGTCCAGCGCGTCGTGATCCGTGAGAGCACGCACCAGCCCGAGGCGCGCAACGGGCCCTACTACGGACTGATGCAGATCCTGCCCGCCACGGCGCGCTCGATGGGATTCGATGGCACGCCCCGCGACCTGCTCGATCCCGAGACCAACCTCAAGTACGCCGTGCGGTACCTGCGCGGCGCGTGGCTGGTGGCGGATGGCGACGAGCGCGAAGCGGTCAAGTGGTATGCCCGAGGCTACTACCACGAGGCCAAGCGCAAGGGTCTGGTGGCGGAAACCGGTGTCGGCGGCCAGAAGGACTGGGCCGACTGATCGGCCCTGTTCCGGGGCGTCCACGGACAGCCGATTGCGTCCGGGCGCCCGCCGTTCTAACGTACCCTTCATGCGCGTCGCGACGGGTAGGTGCAGGCGGCACGCACGCCATTCCCTGACAGGCGCCGAGATGTCAGGGAGGATACCAGCATGATCAGATTGACAGACATGGCGGCCCGGCTGGGGACGGCAACCCTCGCGCTTGCCCTCGGGCAGGCCGTGCTCGCCGACGAATGGCAGAGGGTCGCGCCGGAAGAGGTCGGCATGTCCGCCGAGCGCCTGCAACGGCTGACCGACACGATGCAGGGTTACGTCGACAGCGGCGATATCGCCGGAATGGTCGTGCTGGTCGCGCGGGACGGAAAACTGCCCTATTTCGAGACCTTCGGGCATCAGGACCTGGAGACGAAGGCGCCGATGCAGGAGGATACGATCTTTCGCATCGCGTCGCAGACCAAGGCGCTGATCTCCGCCGGCGTGATGGTCCTTCAGGAGGAAGGCAGGCTGCTTCTGGACGATCCGCTGGGCAAGTACCTGCCCGAATGGATGGAGACGACCGTGGCCTTGCGGCAGGAGGAAGGCGGGTTCGACATCGTGCCAGCCGAACGCCCGATCACCATCCGCGACATGCTGACCCACACGTCCGGCATCCCCTACGGCGGGTGGGGCAACACGGTGAATGGGGACGAGTGGCGCAAGGTCGGGTTCGACGGATGGTATCTGGCCGGCAAGCAGCGGTCGATCCGCGAGGTCGTGCGGGACATGGCTGTCCTGCCGATGGCCGCGCAACCGGGCGAGCGCTGGCTCTACGGATACAATACCGACATTCTAGGCGCACTGATCGAGGTGGTGTCGGAACAGACGCTGGATGTGTTTCTGGCCGAGCGATTCTTCGAGCCGCTGGGCATGGAGGATACGCAGTTCTGGCTGCCGGAGGAGGAGGCCGGGCGCCTCGCCACGGTCTATGACCGTGTCGGGCCGGGAGAACTGGTGCGCGGATCGGACGAATCGCGGATGTGGACGCAGGGCGAATACGTGATGGGACAGGGGCCGAACCTCACGCTGTCCGGCGGGGCGGGGCTTCTCTCCACGGCCGAGGATTACTCGCTTTTTCTGGAGATGCTGCGCAATGGCGGCGAGACCATGGACGGCGGGCATATCCTGTCGCCTGCCTCGGTCCGTCTGATGACGGTCGATCACACCGGCGAGGATATCGCGTTCCGGCCCGGCGAAGGGTTCGGGCTGGGGTTCGCGGTGACGCTCGATACCGGGATGCGGGGCGTGATCTCGAACGAGGGCGAATTCCGCTGGGGCGGCGCCTACCACACGACCTATTGGGTCGATCCGGAAGCCGACCTGGTCGTGACCGCCTTCACGCAGATGGGCGAGACGAGCGGGATCGACGATCAGGGCAAGTTGCGTGCGCTGGTCTATCAGGCCATCGTCGACTGAACGCGGGACGGGGCCGGGCGCTGTTGGCCTTGCGGCCAAGACGCCCCGCCCACCGTCCCGCAGGCACCCGGTCGCGGAAACGCGTCGCGCCGGTTTGGGCTGCTAGCCGGCGATCATTTCCGACTGGCGCACGATGACTTCGGCCTGCTTGATCGAGGCAATGTCCACCAACCGGCCCTTGTAGACCGTCGCACCTTCGCCCTTGGCCTTGGCCTCCTCCATTGCGGCCAGGATCTCGCGCGCCTCGGTCACGGCCTGCTCGGAGGGGGTAAAGATCTCGTTGGCCAGGGCCACCTGCTTGGGATGGATCGCCCATTTGCCGACCATGCCGAGCGTCGCCGAGCGCCGCGACTGCGCACGAAATCCGTCATCGTCGGAGAAATCGCCGAACGGTCCGTCGACCGGCAGCACACCATGCGTGCGGCAGGCCGCCACGATGTTGGCCTGGGCCCAGTGCCACGGGTCGGACCAGTGTTTCTGGCCCTCGTGCAGCATGTAGTAGTTTTCCTGCGTGCCGCCGATGCCGGTCGTCGCCATCCCCATGGAGGCCGCGAAGTCCGCCGCACCGAGGCTCATCGCCTGCAGGCGGGGCGAGGCGGCAGCGATCTCTTCCACATGCGCGATCCCCGCAGCGCTTTCGATGATGACCTCGAAGCCCAGACGCTTGGTGCGGCCTTTTGCGGCCTCGATTGCGGTGACCAGCGCGTCGACCGCATAGATGTCCGCCGCGCAGCCGACCTTGGGGATCATGATCAGGTCCAGCCGTTCGGAGGCGTTTTCCAAGAGGTCGACGACGTCGCGGTACCAGAAGGGGGTATCGAGCCCGTTGATCCGCACGCTGAGCGTCTTCTTGCCCCAGTCCACGTCGCCGATGGCCTGGATCACGTTCTGCCGCGCGCTCTCCTTGTCCGACGGCGCCACGCTGTCTTCGAGATCGATGTTGATCACATCCGCCGCCGATCCGGCCATTTTCTCGAAGATCGCCGGGCGCGAGCCGGGTCCGAAGAGCTGGCAACGGTTCGGGCGGGCAACGGGGGCAGGCTGGGTGCGGAAGGACATTGGGCGCTCCGGTAATTTTGTTTCGTTTCAGATCGGCGCAGGCTTAGAAATTTGCGCAGCCCTCCGCAAGCGGATTTTGCACTTGCAGCATGGCGGGGAGGTCCGCAAACTGGACCGAATTGCCGGTCGTGTCGCGGCGAAAATCAGCACATGGGCGGGAGGATGTTCGCAGCCCCCGCCATATCGTGCGATGATCTTGCGTGCTTTACCGATCGCAAGCGCGAAATCGCGATGCGCTCCGACTCGAAGGCTGACAGGTTTGCGCCTGACACGACGGGGGACACAACGATGATCGAGACGCCGTATCTGCTTTTCCTTGGCGACGCGCCGGATCAACTGGCCGCCAAGGTGGCCCAGGGCATTCGCGACTGGCGGCCGGAAAACGCCGTGGGCCAGTTCCGGATGGACGGTTGCAAGGCCGATCTTGGCCTGACCGACATGGATCTGGCGGAGGCAAAGGCGGCGGGCGCGAAAACCCTGGTGATCGGCGTCGCGAACCGTGGCGGCGTGATCAGCCAGGCCTGGAAGAAGGTGCTGGTGATGGCGCTTGAGGAGGGGTTCGACCTGGCCTCGGGTCTGCACAACCTCCTGCGGGACGAACCCGACCTTCTGGCGGTTGCCGAGGCGACGGGTCGCACGCTGCACGATGTGCGGGTGCCTTCGGTCACCTATCCCATTGCGGACGGAAAGAAGCGCACGGGCAAACGTCTGCTGGCCGTGGGCACCGATTGTTCGGTGGGCAAGATGTATGCCACGCTCTGCATGGACCGGGAAATGCGTGACCGCGGGATGAAGGCCACGTTCCGCGCCACAGGCCAGACCGGAATCCTGATCACTGGCGAGGGCGTTCCGCTCGATGCCGTGGTGGCGGACTTCATGGCCGGTTCGATCGAATGGCTGACGCCCGACAACGATCCCGACCACTGGGACATCATCGAGGGGCAGGGGAGCCTTTATCACGTGTCGTTCTCGGGCGTGACGATGGCGCTCATCCACGGCGGCCAGCCGGACGCGCTGATCGTCTGCCATGAACCGACCAGGACGCATATGCGGGGCCTGCCCGATTACACGCTGCCCAGTATCGGGCAGGTGTCCGACCTGGCGCTGCAACTGGCGCAGGTGGCGAACCCCGCCTGCAAGGTGGTGGGCATCGCGGTCAACACCCAGAATCTCGGGGAAGATGAGGCGCGGAGCTATCTCGAACGGGTGGAGGCCGAGCACGGTCTGCCGGCGACGGATCCGTTCCGGTTCGGCGCGGGCAAGTTGGTCGACGCGCTGGACGGGATCTAGCGGCCGGCCGGGTTTTCCGGCGAAAACGCAGCGGGCAGGCAGCGCCCGCACTGGAGGAGCGGCATGCAGGTACAGGTCACGCGGGACGTCTTTCGGTTGGCGCAGGTCTTCACCATATCCCGCGGGTCGCGGACCGAGGCGCAGGTGCTGACGGTCACGCTGGCCGACGATGGGCAGACGGGGTGGGGCGAATGCGTGCCCTACGCCCGCTACGGTGAGACGCTGGAGAGCGTGACCGCACAGATCGAATCCCTGCCGGAGCGGTTCGACCGGACGACGCTGGCGGACCTGCTGCCGGCGGGCGCCGCTCGGAATGCAGTCGATTGCGCGCTCTGGGATCTGGA
>CBDUPF010000277.1:0-5224 GCA_965369035.1 uncultured Aliishimia sp. | reverse complement strand
CGCCCTCCGCCTCCAGCATTGCGGCGAGTCCGTAGCTGTTGGACGCAATGATCTGGTCCGGTCCCGGTTCCTCTCCGGGCTGGACCAGTTCGTCACCCGTGGCGATCAGGGCCACCACCGGTTTGCGCCGGACCTCGAGATGCGCATGGTTCATGGAGGCCAGAAGCGCAATGTCACCGGGCGTGAGCGGGCCGGTCGGGGCAAAGCTGTCGCCCTCGCTGAAATCGCTGCCGGCGGGGCGCACGTGGCCTGCGTCGATCCGCTCGGCGGTAAGGGTTATCATGTCGCCGCGGCGCGTCACGTCCTCCTGGATCACGACACAGTCGGTGCCCTCGGGCAGGGGCGCGCCGGTCAGGATCCGCACGGCCTGGCCCGGACCCACGTGGCCGGCAAAGCCGTGGCCCGCCGCCGCCTCGCCGATCACCTTGAACTGCACGTCGCGCTCGACCTCCTCGCGGCGCACGGCATAGCCATCCATGGCCGAGGCCGCAAAGGGCGGCTGCGTGCGTTTCGCCGTCACAGGACCGGCGAGCAGGCGCCCGGCCGCGGCGCGCAGGGGCACGGTTTCCACGTCGAGCGGGCCGACGAGGCCAAAGAGATGATCCAGCGCCTCCGAGACCGGGATCATGGGGTTCCGGGCTCGAACTCGTGCCGGCCCGACTTGCCGCCATCCTTCAACGCGACATGCAGCCCGCCGATCTCCATCTCGCGGTCGACGGCCTTGACCATGTCGTAGACGGTAAGCGCGGCGACGGATGCGGCCGTCAGCGCCTCCATCTCCACCCCGGTCTGGCCGGTGGTCTTGACCGTGGCCGTCAGGCGCAGGCCGGGCAGGGCGCGGTCCACCTCGATCTCGATCGACGCCTTTGCGATGGGCAGCGGATGGCAGAGCGGGATCAGATCCGGTGTCTTCTTCGCGGCCATGATGCCGGCCAGCCGTGCAACGCCGGCCACGTCACCCTTCTTGGCGCGGCCTTCTTCAATCAATGCAAGGGTTTCCGGCTGCATCCTGATCCAGTTTCTCGCCACGGCGATCCGATCGGTCACCGCCTTGTCCGAGACGTCGACCATCTGCGCGTGGCCCTTGGCGTCGAAATGGGTCAGCGCCATTTTACCTCCCTCCCGCGGTCAGCGGATTGGCCAGCAACTGCCGCGTGGCCGCGGCCACGTCGTCCTGCCGCATCAGGCTCTCTCCGATCAGGAAGATCCGCGTGCCGTATATCGCGAGGTCGGCAAGGTCCTTGGGCGTGCTCAGCCCGCTTTCCGAGACCAGCGTCCGATCCGGCGGCGCGAGCCGCGCGAGCCGGCGAGTCGTGTCGAGCGAGGTCTCGAACGTCCGCAGGTCGCGGTTGTTGATGCCGATGAGCGGGCTCTTGAGCAGGCTCGCGCGTTCCAGCTCCGCCTCGTCATGCACCTCGATCAGGCAGTCCATGCCCCAGTCGCGCGCACAGTCTTCCAGATCATGCGCCTGCGCATCGTCGAGCGAGGCCATGATCAGCAGGATGCAATCGGCGCCAAGCGCCCGTGCCTCCACCACCTGGTAGGTGTCGTACATGAAATCCTTGCGCAAGACCGGCAGTTTGCAGGCATTTCGCGCTTGGGTCAGAAATTCCCTGGCACCCTGGAAGCTGGGCGTGTCGGTCAGCACCGACAGACAGGTGGCACCGCCGGCCTCATAGGCCCGGGCGAGCGCGGCGGGGTCGAAATCGGCGCGGATCAGTCCCTTCGACGGGCTCGCCTTCTTGATCTCCGCGATCAGGCCATAGCCTTCGCGCGAGGCTTTCTGAAGCGCTTGCGTGAACGGGCGGACGGGATCGGCGGCGCGGGCCTGTGCCTCGACCGCTTCGAGCGGCGTTTCGGCGCGGGCGGCGGCGATTTCCTCCAGCTTGTAGGCCTTGATCTTGTCGAGGATGGTGTCGGTCATGACGGCAATGTCCAATTGATCTCGCGCTCTCCCCTGTCCTTAAGCCACCGGTTCACGGTTGAAAACGGGCGCGACCCGAAAAATCCCCGATGGGCGGAGAGCGGTGAAGGATGCGGTGTTTCGATCTTCAGGTTCATCGTCCCGTCGACCCGGCGCGCCGCCTTCTGCGCGGGGCCGCCCCACAGGATATAGGCGCGCGGACGATCGGCCAGACTCGCCAGCACCTGGTCCACCAGTGCCGACCAGCCCAGCCGCTTGTGGCCGCCTGCCTGGCCTTCCGGAACGGTCAGGCTGGTGTTGAGCAACAGCACGCCCTGATCGGCCCAATCGCGCAGGCCGGTTTGCGTTCGCGTCGCGCCAAGATCGTCCTGCAACTCCTTGAAGATGTTGCCAAGACTGTCCAGACGGCCACCGAAGTCATCGGGGATCGAAAACGCCAGCCCGTCGGCCTTTCCGGGCGTGTGATAGGGGTCCTGTCCCAGGATCACCACGCGCGTCCGGTCCGGCGGGCAGCGTTCCAGCGCGGCAAAGGTCAGATCGGCAGGCGGCAGCACGGCTTCGGTCTCGGCGGAAAGGCGGGCTTCGATCTCCGGCAGGTCGGCGGCGAAGAACGGCAACGCGTTCCACTCGCCCAGCCTCGACAGATCGAAACTCATGGCGCGTTGGTCACCCTGACCACGGTTGCGATCTTCTCGCGCGCCGCACCGCTGTCGATGCTTTCGGCTGCCCGTTCGGCACCGATCGTGAGGTCTTCCTCGACACCCGCCACCTTGAGGGCGGCCGCGGCGTTGAGCAGCACGGCATCGCGGTAGGCAGACTTCTGCCCGCCCAGCAAGGCCGTGAAGGCGGCCGCGTTTTCTTCCGGCGAGCCGCCCAGGATGTCGTCGAACGGATGAACCGGGAGCCCCGCGTCCTCGGGGTGAACCTCCCGGTCCGTCACCGTTCCGTCCGGATGCAGCGCGGCGATCCAGCTGATGCCCGTGATGGTCAATTCGTCCGTCCCGTCGGACCCGTGGACGAGCCATGCGGCCTCGGACCCGAGCTGTCCCAGCGTTTCGGCCATCGGGCGGATCAGATCGCGCGTAAAGACACCGGTCAACTGCCGCTTTACTCCTGCGGGGTTGGTGAGGGGCCCGAGAATGTTGAAGATCGTGCGGGTGCCCAGTTCCGCCCGTGTGGGCATCACATGGGCGATGGCCGGATGGTGCATCGGCGCCATCATGAACCCGATCCCGGCGGCCTCCAGCGCGGCCTCCACGACCTTCGGCCCGACCATGACCTTGATGCCCAACTGCGTGAGCGCGTCCGCCGCCCCGGATTTCGAACTCAGGTTGCGGTTGCCGTGCTTGGCCACGGGCACACCCGCGCCCGCCACGACGAAGGCCGTCGCGGTGGAGATGTTCAGTGTCCCCTTGCCGTCGCCGCCCGTGCCCACGATGTCGATGGCGCCCTCGGGCGCGCGCACCTTGTTGCATTTCGCGCGCATCACGGCGGCGGCGGCGGCGTATTCGTCCACCGTCTCTCCCCGCGTGCGCAGGGCCATCAGCAGCCCGCCCATCTGGGAGGGCGTCGCCTCCCCTTCGAAGAGTATGGCGAAGGCGGCCTCTGCCTGTTCGCGTGTCAGGGGGCCGTTCGCCGCGGCGTCGATCAGCGGTTTCAGCGCGTCGCTCATGCCGGGACCCCGGCCGGAACTCTGGTCGTGTCGAGGAAGTTGCGCAGCATCTCGTGCCCGTGCTGCGAGCGGATCGATTCCGGATGGAACTGCACCCCATGGATCGGCAGATCGCGGTGCTGCAGCCCCATGATGGTGCCGTCCTCCAGATGGGCGGTGACCTGAAGGCAATCGGGCAGCCCTTCGCGAGCCACCACCAGCGAGTGGTAGCGCGTGGCCGGGAAGGGGGAGGGCAGGCCCTTGAATATCCCCGTGCCGGCATGATGCATCGCCCCGAGCTTGCCGTGCACGATCTCGCTGTGGCGCACCACCTTGCCGCCGAAAGCCTGTCCAATGGTCTGATGACCGAGGCAGACGCCCAGCAACGGGATTCGCGCCTCCGCCGCCGCGTGGGTCAGAGCAAGGCAGATGCCGGCCTGGTCGGGGTCGCAGGGGCCGGGCGACAGCACGATCCCCGCGGGATTCAGCGCCATCGCGGCCTGCACGTCCAGCGCGTCGTTGCGGTGCACCGCGACATCGGCCCCGAGCTCACCCAGATAGTGAACGAGGTTGTAGGTGAAACTGTCGTAGTTATCGATCAGCAACAGCATGAAACCGGCCCTCTGGTACAGGCAACCTCTGGTCATGCCGGAGGCGCGCGGGTTATAGCTGAGGCGTACTTGTTCAGTCTTGAGAGGGGGCGTCAAGGGCAACCGGTGTTGCACCGCGCGCCCGGGCTGGATGGGGTGAGGCGCGGCGGCCGGCGAATGCGCCGCTCCGCTCGGGACGATGTGCGTTCCGGCGGCGGGCAATGCAGGAGAAGACAGGCAATGGCACGCGGGTTTTTTGGCGGATTTGTCGTGGGTGCGGCGCTGTCTGTGGGTGCCGCGGCGATTCTCTCCGTGCTGGCAGGCCCACCCGTGCCGCCGGAAATCGCGGCGGATGCCCCCATTGCCGCCGTTGCGCCACCGGGCGGCGCGGAACCCTCGGTGCTGCGGCGCCGGATCGAGGAAGACCCGCAGCGGCCAGCCGCCGCCGACGTGGATGCGCCCGGGACGGAGGATGACCTCGCATTGGCCGAAGACGCCACGCGCCCGGCCGGACGT
Source organism: uncultured Aliishimia sp. (assembly GCA_965369035.1). Taxonomy (GTDB): domain Bacteria; phylum Pseudomonadota; class Alphaproteobacteria; order Rhodobacterales; family Rhodobacteraceae; genus Aliishimia. The sequence goes on along the minus strand of CBDUPF010000277.1, from coordinate 543 downwards.
CCGGAGAGAGGCGCCGCGGTGCCCGGCGTGGCCCAACCCGCCCGAACCGGCGAGACCGGGGGGATCGCGGTCGACGGGGGTGTTCCGATCGGGCGCAGGCCGCAAAGCAGCGCGCCCGGCCTTCCCGCCGCCGACAGCGGCGCCGCGATCACGGCCGAGCCGCCGCGCCCCTCCGGCCTCGTCCTGTCGGGACCGCAGTCGGTGCCGGGAGGAGAGGCCGGACTGCAATCGCCCCTCGCCGAAAGCCCCGAGGGCGGGGTTGCCCCGGCAACGGATAGCGCGGTGACCGGCATTGCGGGTGCGGCAGCACCGAGCGCGCCGGGCCAGCCCGACCAGCCGGCCGTATCCGCCGAAACCGCGCCCAGACCGGAAACCACGCCGCCGCGCATGGCCGGGGCCCCGATGACACCCGGAACGCCCGACAGCATCGGCGACACCGGCCCGGGGCTCGACGGCGCGGCGCGGCCGGCGGCCGAAGCGTCCGCGCCGCCTCTGGTTCAGCCCGACGACGAGGAGGACTCGCTGACGGGCGAAACGCCAAGT
>CBDUPF010000276.1:0-5267 GCA_965369035.1 uncultured Aliishimia sp. | reverse complement strand
CGAGGACGACGGTAACCTGGTGATCCGCTTCCAGGGCACCGAGGACAGCCTCGGAGTGCTGGGCGCAATGGCACAATCCGCGGCGCGGGTCGAAAGTTTCGTCTTCGACGACGGCACCGTTCTGACTTTCGACAACATTCGACAGACGCTGATCGATGCACAGGTGTCGGAGGGCGACGACGTGGTGACCGGCTTCGCCGACCGCGACGACGTGATTTCGGGCGGCGAAGGCCACGACCTGCTGGTCGGGCTCGGCGGCGCGGATCAGTACGTCTATGCGCCCGGCGATGGCTTCGTGATCGTGGACGACCGCGCGAATTCGCAAGGCGACCGGCTCAAGATCACACTTTACAGGCAGGAGGACGTGGAGGTCCGCCGCGCCAGCCCCGACGCGCTGGACGCACTTCTGGTCTTTGGCGACGGCGACCAGATCCTGATCAAGGACGGGCTGAGCGACGCGCGCTCCGGGATCGAGACCATCGAGTTCGCCGACGCGTCGACCTGGACGCCCGCCGACCTGCGCGCGCAGGTCTTTGCCGGGCTGGCCACGGACGGGTCGGACCTGATCACCGGCTTCTCGGGCGCCGACGAGGCCCGCGGCGGGCTGGGCGATGACGAGATCGACCTGAAGCAGGGCGACGACACCTATTTCTTCACCCGCGGCGACGGGCGCGACCTGATCGGCGAGAGCGGGGGCGCGAGCGACACCGACCGGCTGGAGATCCGCGGATACCAGCCCGAGGAGGTGCAGGTCGTGCGCCCCTATGCCGACCGCGACGACCTTCTGCTGCTCTTCGACGGCACCGATGACGAGATCCTGCTGCGCGGCCAGTTCAACACCGATGCCGGGCGCGGCGTGGAGGTGGTGGCCTTCTCCGACGGGACCGAGTGGGACCGCGATTTCCTTGTCGCCAACATCGTGGCCGGCGGGACCGACACCGACGATGACATCGAAGGCACGGATGGTGGAGAACTGGTCATCGGCGCCGGGGGCAACGACCTGCTGTCCGCCGGGGACGGGTCCGATACCTATCTCTTCCGGCGTGGCGACGGCTATGACGTGATCGAGGACAACGGCAACGGCGACACGGACGTGGTCCTGTTCGAAGGCATCCTGCCGGGCGAAGTGATCCTGAGCCGCGAGCTTGGCAATCCCGCCACGCTGATCATCGATTTCCTTGGCGGCGGCGACCAGCTCAAGATCGTCAACACGCTCGACGGGTCGACCCAGGACGAGATCGAGGAGATCCACTTCCCCGACGGCACCGTCTGGACCATGGACACCGTCCGCCAGATGTTGCTGGACAAGGCCCAGACCGACGGAAACGACCTGGTCCAGGGCTTTGCAGTCAGCGACACGATAGAGCCGGGACAGGGCGATGACCGGGCCTCCGGCGCAGATGGCGCGGATACCTATGTGTTCAATCCCGGAGACGGGCACGATATCATCGAGGACAACGGGTTCTACGACACCGACATCCTGCGCCTGACCGGTGTGACCCCGGATCAGGTGGAGCTGTCGGTCAGCGTCTTCGATCCCACCGATCTGCTGCTGAGCCTTCCGGGCGGCGATTCCGTCCTGCTGCTCAACACGCTCGGCGGCTCCGCTCAGGATGAGGTCGAGCAAATCAAGTTCGACGACGGCACCGTCTGGACCATGGACGACGTGCGGGCCATGCTCGTCTCGGAACAGGCCGGGCGGGCGGTTCAGACAGGCTTCCAGTTCAACGACACCTTCGCCGTGGATGCGGGCGACGTCCTGCTGATCGGCGGCGACGGTTCGGATACCTACACGGTCACGGCGGGCGCGGGCGATGTGCGCATCCGCGATTCCGGGTTCTTCGACACGGACGTGCTGGAGCTTCCGGATTTCGCAGCCTCCGAGGTGCAGTTCTCCGTCGGGGCGCTGGAACGTGCCGATCTCCGTATCACGTTTGACCCGCAGAACGGTCAGGCGGTGCCGGCCGGCGCGCAGATCCTGATAGAGGACACGCTGTTCGGCTCCTCCGCCAACCAGATCGAGCTGATCCGGCTCGGCGATTTCACCGAATATGACATGAACGCCGTTCGCCAGATCCTGACGGACGTTCAGGCGACACCCGGCGACGACGTGATCACGGCCTTCGGCAACAACGAAACCGTCGATGCGCTGACCGGTGACGACCTGAGCCAGGGCGGCAACGGGTCGGACCTCTACATCTTCCGGCGTGGCGACGGGCGGGACGTGATCTCCGATGGCGGGTTCTTCGATACCGACGTGCTGGAGATCATCGGCTACACGCTGGCCGAGGTGCAATTCGCGCTGAACCCGCTCGATCGCGCGGACCTCTGGATCACCTTCACCGGGACCGACGACCGCATCCGCATTCCCGACCAGCTCTATGGCTCCTCCGCCAACCAGATCGAGAGGATCGACATCCGGCCAGATCCCGACGGCGAGGTCACGGACAGTTTCGCCCCCGATGCTCTCCGCCAGCTTCTGGTGGATCAGCAGCAGACCGCAGGCGACGACATGGTCCGCGGCTTCGGCAACAACGAGACGATCGAGCCGGGTCCGGGCGACGATCTGGCCATCGGCGAGAACGGGTCGGACACTTATGTCTACACCCTCGGCGACGGTCACGACACGATCTGGGATCAGGGCTTCTTCGACACCGATGTGCTGCGCCTGCAGGGGATCGACCCGGCGGATGTGACGGTTTCCGTGAATCCGATTTACACCAACAACCCGATCCTCAGCTTTGCCGGCGATCCGGGCACCGTGACAATCGTCGGGGGACTGGGCGGCAACAGCGCAACCCGCATCGAGCAGATCCGGTTCGACGACGATACGGTCTGGACCGACGCCGATCTCGAGGCGCGGATCGTCTCCACCCAGGTGACGGTGGACGGCTCGACCGGGCCGGACAATTTCGTATCGACCGCCGCCGATGAGCTATTCCAGGGCCGGGACGGGTCCGACAGCTACGAATTCACGCTGGGCAGCATCGGCCGCGACGTGATCACGAACGAAAGTACCTTCGAGGGCTCGGGCGACGCGGTGACGATCCATGTCCTGCCGACGACTACAGTGAAGGTCCTGCGCGACGGGGTGGACGTCATCCTCGAGCTGACCGACCCCAGCCTTTCGGAGCCGGAAATGATCCGGATGCCGGGCACGTTCGAACGCTATTTCGAGCGTGGCATCGAACTGGTCACCATCGACGATGGCGTCAGCCCCGTGGCGCTCGACGCGGCCGGGTTGCGCGCCCTCTGGCTCGCCGATCAGGTCAGCGCGGGCAATGACGACTTCTCCGGCTTCAACGCCGACGAAACCTTCGAGCCCGGGGCCGGCTTCGACCATGTGCGCGGATCTGGCGGAAACGACACCTATATCTGGCGGGCCGGTCACGGCAGCGACATCTTCGAGGACGGATCCAGCCAAGGCATCGACCGGTTGGAGCTTTACGGGGTCACGCCGGACGAAGTGACCGTGCTGCGCGATGGCAATACGGTGGTCCTGTCGCTGGCCCCTTCGGGCGGCGATGTGGAAACGCTGCGACTGCCGGGCAGCTTCAATTCCTCCTTCTCTTCCGGTATTCAGATCGTCGCTTTCGAGGACGGCACCGAGTGGACCGAATCCGATCTGCAGGCCCTATGGCGGGCGACGCAGCTGAGCGATGGCGACGACGACTATACCGGCTTTAGCAGCGACGAGGTGATCGAGGGTGGCCTCGGGATCGACGATCTGGACGGGGCCGGCGGCAATGACCGCTACGTCTGGACACGCGGCGACGGTGACGAACGCATCACCGAAGGATCGAGCAACGGCTCCACCGATACGCTGGAACTGCGATTGGTCGACCCCGCGGATGTGACCGTCATGCGCGACGGTGCACATGTGAACCTTCTTGTCGCCGACAGCGTGGAAGGTGCGGGTGCGCGCATCATCCTGCCCGACAATTTCGAGGACTATTTCAGCCGCGGGATTGACCGGATCGAGTTCGACGATGGCACCGTCTGGACCCGTGCGACCCTGCGCGATGCCTGGATGGCCAGCCTGGAGACCGAGGGCAACGACGACATCACCGGTTTTGGCGCGACGGAGACCATCGAGGGCGGCGCGGGCGATGACGATCTGAACGGCGCGGGTGGGTCCGACATCTATGTCTGGCGGCACGGCGACGGCAATGACCGGATCGTCGAGACCAGTTCGAACGGCAGCGCGGACCAGTTGCAGCTGCCGGACACCTTCCCGGGCGAGGTCTCGCTCAGCCGGTCGGGCGATGTGCTCTGGCTCGACATCGCCGAAACCGTGCCCGGCGCCGGCAATGGCGGCCGGATCGAGATCTGGTACACGCTGAATTCCAGCTTCTCGTCCGGTATCGAGAGCATCCTCTTCGGCGACAATACCGAATGGACTCAAGCCGACATCCGGGCACAGCTGCTCTCCGACCAGCAGACGGCCGGGGCGGAAATCATCGACGGCTTCTCCGCCGGTGAGGTCATCGAGGGCGGGCGCGGCGACGACCTGCTGCGCGGCGCGGACGGCGACGACATCTATGTCTGGTCGGTGGGCGACGGCAACGACACCATCGTGGAGTTGTCCAACGACGGCGCCGACACGCTGGTGCTGCGCGGCGTTGCGGTGGACGAGGTGCGGCTGGAACGCGGGGTCGGCAACGACCTCGTGGTGGAGATCGACCCCATCGGCGGCGGTTTGACGGAGCGGATCACGCTGGTCAACAGCTTCGAGCCGTCCTTTGCGGAGGGCGTCGAACGGATCCTGTTCGAAGACAGCGGCATCGAGTGGACGCAGGACGGGTTCGCCGGGCAGGCGCTGGTCTCGGCTGCGACCGATGGCGACGACCACATCACCGGCTCGCTACTGGCCGACACCATACGCCCGCGTCTGGGCAACGATTTCGCCGAAGGACGCGAGGGCGGCGACACGTATGTCTTTGCGCGCGGCGACGGGCGGGATACCTACGAGGACAACGGCGACGCGGCCGAAGACATGATCGAAATCGCGGGCTTTGGCCCGGACGAGATCCTGTTCCAGCGGCTGGGCGCGGACAGCGACGATCTGATCATCCGGTTCCGTGGTTCCGACGACGCGATCACGGTCCTGAACGGCCTCGCCGGCGAGGAGTCCGACGAGATCGAGAAGGTCGTTCTGACCGACGATGGGACCGAATTCACGCTGGCCGAGATCAGGGAACGAATTTCACAGGCGCTTTTGCTGCGACTGCCCGATTGATGCCGTTTGACCTCCTCCCGAAATCGCG
>CBDUPF010000275.1:0-5268 GCA_965369035.1 uncultured Aliishimia sp. | reverse complement strand
CCGCGGTTGCCGGTCTTGCGGGGTTGCAAGCAGCGCTGGGCGACGGCGAAGCGCGGGAGCTTCTGGAGCTCGGTGCCGCCTCGCGCGTGCTGGTCTTCGGAACGGAGGGGGACACCGACCCGGACCTCTACGAGCAGCTCGTCGGGCGTTCGGCGGACGACGTGCTGCGGGGACCCGCATGACCCTCGACGTGTCGGAGCAGCGCCTGATGGGGCGCATCGCGGCGCTGGGCGAGATCGGGGCGCTTGACGGCGGCGGCGTGTGCCGCCTCGCGCTGACCGACGCCGACAAGGCGGGGCGCGACTGGCTGGTGGCCGAGATGAAGGGGCTCGGCCTCGACATCCGTATCGACGCCATCGGCAACATCTGGGGCGTGCGTGCCGGACGGGGCGGCGGGGCGCCGGTCATGGTCGGCTCGCATATCGACACCGTCGCGACGGGCGGGCTCTACGACGGGGCGCTGGGCGTGCTGGCCGGGTTCGAGATCGTCTCCGTGCTGAACGACCGTGGGGTCGAGACGGAGAAACCCGTCGCGGTGGCCGCGTTCACCAACGAGGAGGGCGCCCGGTTCGCGCCCGACATGATGGGCTCCGGCGTGTTCCAGGGCGCGCTTGATCTGGCCGAAATGCTCGCCGTGGTGGCGACGGACGGGCAGGGGGTCGTGGGCGAGGAACTGGCCCGCATCGGCTATCGCGGCACGGACGATCCGGTTATCCCCGCGGCCTACCTGGAGCTCCATATCGAGCAGGGGCCGGTGCTGGAGCGCGACGGCCTCCGCATCGGCGCCGTCACCGGCGTGCAGGGCATCCACTGGACCGAATTCACCATCCGCGGGCAGAGCAATCACGCGGGCACTACCCCGATGGCGCTGCGCAGGGATGCAGGGCAGGTGGCCATGCGCATCGCCCGTGAGGCAGACGCCATCGCCGCCGAGTTCGGGCCGCCACAGGTCGCGACTGTCGGTGTCTTCGACCTCTCGCCCGGTCTCGTGAACGTGGTGCCACAGCGCGCGCGGCTGACGGTCGATCTGCGCAACACCGACGGGGATCGTTTGGACGCCGCCACGGAAAGACTGATTTCTTTCGCCAATGAGGCCGCGCGGCAAGCGGGGTGCGAACTCGAGGTGCGGCCGATGGCCCGGTTCGCACCGGTGCGTTTCGACGAGGACCTCGTGGACAGGATCGAGGACGCGGCACGGCGCCGGCAGCTGAGCGTACGCCGGATGCCGTCCGGCGCTGGGCACGACGCACAGATGTTCGCGCCGAACTGCCCGACCGCGATGGTCTTCATCCCTTCGGCCAACGGGCTCAGCCACAACATTCACGAACATAGCGACAGGGCGGACATCGTGGCGGGCGCGCAAGTCCTGCTCGATATGATCTGCGACCTGGCGGGAGCACGCGAATGAGCCGGAAGCTGGTTGTCGCAGGGGCCCAGATGGGGCCGATCGCACGGGATGAGCCGCGCACGTCGGCGGTCGCGCGCATGTGCACCATGATGCGGCAGGCCAACGCGCGCGGCGCCGAACTGGTGGTCTTCCCCGAATTGGCGCTGACCACGTTCTTCCCGCGCTGGTACATGGAAGACCCCGCCGAGATCGACCGCTGGTTCGAGCGCGAGATGCCGAACGCCGAGGTGCAACCGCTCTTCGATCTGGCGCGCGAGCTGCGGGTCGGGTTCCATCTCGGCTACGCCGAACTGACCCCCGAAGGGCGCCACTTCAACACGGCTGTCATCGTGTCGAAGGCGGGCGAGATCGTCGGGAAATACCGCAAGATCCATTTGCCCGGCCACCGTGACAACGAACCTTGGCGGCCCTTCCAGCATCTGGAGAAGCGTTACTTCGAGAAAGGGGACTTGGGGTTCCCGGTCTTCGAAGCCTTCGGCGGCAAGCTGGGCATGTGCATCTGCAACGACCGGCGCTGGCCGGAGACCTGGCGGATGCTGGGCCTCGGCGGGGCCGAACTGGTGGTTCTGGGCTACAACACGCCGCTGCATTACCCGCCCGCGCCGGAGCACGATCACCTCCAGTACTTCCACAACGAGCTTTGCGTGCAAGCCGGGTGCTACCAGAACGGGCTCTGGGCCGTCGCGGTCGCCAAGGCCGGGATGGAGGAAGGGAGCGAACTGATCGGCGGGAGCCTCATCGTCGCGCCCACGGGTGAAATTCTGGCGCGCGCGCTCACCAGCGACGACGAGGTGATCACCGCCGAGATCGACCTCGACCGGTGCGTGGAGATCCGGGCGAACGTGTTCAACTTCGCCCTCCATCGCGAGCCCTCGGACTATGCGGCGATCACCGCGCCGAAGACCACGATGTAAGAACTCGCGGCCGGGGTCCGGACCGAGATCGGCGAGCCATTCCGGCGGCGGTGGCGCGCCTAGTTTCCATGTGCGTTTGTCGGCATGTCGTGGAACGTCCAGCCTGCGCGGTTCCGTGCCCGCACATGGCCAATTTCCCCGCGTCGACGCCGAATCGTGCTAACGTGCCTGTCGTTACGATCACATGCGTACCCAGTTCCCCGAATTGCGACCGATTGGATTTCTGCGTCACGGACCGCCGTGCGCGAAAGGGAGGACATATGACCAGGATTACCTTGAACGGATCCGAGCAGGACATCGGCGAAGACCCGGCCATGCCACTGCTGTGGGCCATCCGGGATCTCGCCGGGCTGAGCGGCACGAAATACGGTTGCGGCGTTGGGCTCTGCGGCGCTTGCACCGTGCATGTGGACGGAAAGGCGCAACGGTCCTGCCAGATCACCCTCGGTGAGGTCGAAGGCAAGTCGGTCACGACGATCGAGGGGCTCCATCCGTCGGGCGATCACGCCCTGCAGGTCGCCTGGCGCGATCTGAACGTGCCGCAATGCGGGTTCTGCCAGACCGGCCAGATCATGCAGGCCGCGGCGCTGCTTGCCGACAATCCGAAACCGACCGACGACGAGATTCTCGCCGCCATGTCCGGCAATGTCTGCCGGTGCGGTTGCTATCAGCGCATCGTCGATGCGGTCCGTCTTGCCAGCACGGGGATCTGAGCCATGTTGAAATATCTCGAACAATTGCCTGTCGTCACGACCGGCTCCGTGCGGCTCGCCAAGGTGACGCGGCGCGGATTTATGGGCACCACGGGTGCCTTTGCCCTCGCGGCCTACGCAGTCCCGGCCCGCGCCTTCGACACCTATGCCACGGGTGCCGTGGACATGCCGCACGGTGTTGTCGACGACCCGCTCGTCTTCGTGTCGATCGACACCGATGGCACCGTGACGCTTGTCGCCCACCGCTCGGAAATGGGCACCGGCAGCCGGACGTCCATCCCCATGGTCATGGCGGACGAGATGGAGGCCGACTGGACCCGCGTGAAGATCGTCCAGGCGCCGGGTGACGAGCCGAAATACGGCAACCAGGACACCGACGGCTCGCGCTCCATGCGTCACCACATCCAGGCCGCCCGCAAGATCGGCGGGTCCGTGCGCACGATGCTCGCCCGCGCGGCTGCGGCCGAATGGGACGTCGATCCCGCATCCGTCACCGTGGAGATGCACGAAGTGACGGGCCCCGCGGGTCAGACACTGGGCTTCGGCGACCTGGCCGAGGCCGCGATGGCTCAACCCGTGCCCGCGCACGAGGAGATCGCCTACAAGACCGAGGACCAGTTCCGCTACATCGGCAAGGGCGAGGTCCAGATCACGGACCTGCGCGACATCACGATGGGCACGGCGGTCTACGGCGCCGATGTGACGCTCGACGGCATGAAGTACGCCGTTGTCGCGCGCCCGCCGGTCGTGGGCGGCAGGGCCGCGTTCTATGACGCCACCGAAACGCTGGCGGTGCCCGGCGTGGAAAGCGTGCACGAGATCCCCTATGGCGGGCTGGCGATGAAATTCGCGCCCCTGGGCGGGATCGCGGTCGTCGCGTCCAACACCTGGGCGGCGATCCGGGGCCGGGAACTGCTCCGCGTCGAATGGGAGGCGGGGCCGCACGGCGATTACACCTCGGACAGCTACATGGCGGAGATGATCGCCACGTCGGAGCAACCGGGTTCGGTCGCGCGTGACCAGGGTGACGTGGAGGCCGCTTTCGCGAACGCCGCGAAGACCTTCACCGGGACCTACACCCAGGCGCACATGGCGCATATCCCGATGGAGCCACCGGCGGCCATCGCCAACTACACCGCTGACGGGCTCGAAATCTGGGCGCCCGTACAGAGCCCCTACACCACGCGCACCGATACCGCGGAGGCGCTGGAACTCGATCCCGCGCAGGTGACCGTCCACGTCACGCTTCTGGGCGGCGGGTTCGGGCGCAAGTCCAAGGCCGATTTCGTCACCGAAGCCGCGCTGCTCTCCCGCGATGTCGGTGCGCCCGTCCGGGTGCAGTGGACGCGGGAGGACGACATCCATCATTCGTTCTATCACACCACCTCCGCCGAACGGATCGAGGTGGCACTGGACAATGCGGGCAAGGTCACCGGGTGGCTGCACCGGTCTGTGGCGCCGTCGATCCTGTCGACCTTCGCCCCGGACGAAGGCAACGTCCTGCCGCTCGAGCAATGCATGGGGATGACGGATGTGCCCTTCGACATCCCGAACATCCGCTGCGAAAGCGGCAAGGCGCTGGCCCACACGCGGATCGGCTGGTTCCGCTCAGTCTCCAACATCCCGCACGCCTGGGCCATCGGATCCTTTGTCGGCGAGCTGGCGAACGAACTGGGCAAGGACCAGAGGGAGATGTGGCTCGAACTGATCGGTGCGCCCCGCAGCCTCGATCCGGTGGCGTCGGGCTTTCCGGACAGCTTCTGGAACTACGGAGAACCGCTCGACGAATTCCCCATCGAGACAGGCCGCCTTGCGCACGTTCTGACGCTGGCGGCAGATGGGATCGGTTACGGCAAGGACCTGCCGGCGGGCGAGGGGATCGGGCTGGCCGTACACCGCAGCTTCGTCTCCTACGTGGCCTGCGCGGCTCATGTGAAGGTCGTGGACGGCCGCATCACGGTGCCGGAGATGCACATGGCCATCGACTGCGGCTTCGCGGCCAACCCCGAACGTATCGAAAGCCAGATCCAGGGCGCCGCGGTCATGGGTATGACGACCGCGCTGCATTCGGGGATCACGTTCGAGAACGGGGCTGTCATGCAGTCGAACTTCTACGACTACGACACGGTGCGGTCCGACAACTATCCCACAGTGGTCACGCACATCGTCCCGCACCCCTTCGAGGTCCATGCGACCGGTGTCGGCGAACCGGGCGTCCCGCCTGTCCCCCCGG
>CBDUPF010000274.1:0-5296 GCA_965369035.1 uncultured Aliishimia sp. | reverse complement strand
TCTGGTTCGCGATGATGCTGGTTCTGATCTGTGCCATCAACCTCGGCTGGTTTTCCGCGGGCGGCTTTGCGGGCTGGGACACGGGGCTGCTGGCCGGGCTGCGGTCGCTGACCCTGCCGGCGGTGGCGCTGGCATTGCCGCAAGCGGCGATCCTCGCGCGGGTCATGCGCTCGGCGCTACTTGACGTGCTGGGAGAGGATTACATGCGCACCGCACGGGCCAAGGGGCTGACCGAGCGGCAGGCGCTCTGGCGGCACGGGCTGCGCAACGCACTGATCCCGGTTCTGACCATCCTCGGGCTGCAATTCGCCTTCCTGATCGCGGGCGGGATCATCATCGAGCAGGTGTTCTACCTGCCCGGTCTCGGGCGGCTGATCTTCCAGTCCATCTCGGCCCGTGACCTGATCGTGGTGGAATCGGTGGTCATGCTGCTGGTCTTTGCCGTGATCGTGGTGAACTTCCTCGTCGATCTCGCTTATGCCGCCGTCGACCCGCGGTTGAGGCAGCGCACATGAGGTACACCCTGATCCTCGGTGCGGCACTCTCCTCGCTCTTCCTTCTGGCGGCGGCGTTGTCCTTTGTCTGGACGCCGTTTGACCACACCGCGCTCGACATTCCCGGCAAGCTGCAGCCGCCAGGCGCGGTGCACTGGCTGGGCACCGACCATTTCGGCCGGGACATTCTCAGCATGATCATGGTCGGCGCGCGCACCTCCATCGCGGTGGCGCTGGTGGCCGTGGGCATCGGCATCGGGCTCGGCGTTCCGCTCGGGCTCTGGGCGGCGGCGCGCCGGGGCGGCTGGGCGGACGAGATCATCATGCGGGCCAACGACCTGATCTTCGCCTTTCCCAGCCTCGTCATCGCCATCCTGATCACCGCGATCCTCGGCGCGGGCGCGGTCAACGCGATCATCGCCATCGGTATCTTCAACATCCCCGTCTTTGCCCGCGTGGCCCGTGGCGCCGCGCTGCCGATCTGGGAACGGGAGTTCATCCTCGCCGCCCGCGTCGCGGGCAAGGGGCCGGTGCGGATCAGTGCAGAGCATATCCTGCCCAACATCATGAACCTGCTGATCGTCCAGGGCACGATCCAGTTCAGCCTCGGAATCCTGGCGGAGGCGGCGCTGAGCTACGTGGGCCTCGGCGCGCAGCCGCCCACGCCAAGCTGGGGCCGGATGCTTGCCGATGCGCAGACGCTGGTGTCGCTGGCCCCGCACATGGCGCTGATGCCGGGGCTGGCGATCATCCTCACGGTGCTCGGACTGAACCTGCTGGGCGACGGCATGCGCGACTGGTTCGATCCGAAACTGCGGGTGGCGCGGATATGAGCCTGCTTGCAATCCGGAATCTCGACCTGGCCATATACGAGGTCCCGATCCTGAAATCCGTGTCGCTCGACATCGGTGAGGGGGAGATCGTCGCGATCACGGGGGAGAGCGGGTCGGGCAAATCCATGACCGCATTTGCCGTGATGCAACTGCTGCCCAAGGGGTTTTCGGCCAAGGGAGAGATTCTGCTCGACGGCCGCGACCTGCTGAAAGCGTCCGAGGCGCAGATGTGCACGCTGCGCGGCAACGACATCGGCATGGTGTTCCAGGAACCGATGACCGCGCTCAACCCGGTGAAGACCATCGGCGCGCAGGTGACGGAGACGATCCTGATTCACGCCGCGATGCCAAGACCGCAGGCCGAGGCGCAGGCAAAGGAGGTTCTGGCCCGCGTGGGCCTGCCGCCCGACCGGTTCCCGCTGTCCCGCTACCCGCACGAGCTGTCGGGCGGACAGCGGCAGCGTGTGGTCATTGCCATGGCCATCGCGCTGCGCCCGCGCCTGCTGATCGCGGACGAGCCCACCACGGCGCTCGACGTCACGACGCAGGCGCAGATTCTCGACCTGCTAAAGGGGCTGGTGGCGGATTTTGGCATGGGTCTGATGATGATCACCCACGACCTCGCCGTGGTCTCCGACATGGCCGACCGGATCGTCGTCATGCGCCATGGCGAAGTGGTGGAAACCGGCGCCACGCGGCACCTCCTGCGCAACATGCGCCATCCCTACACCCGCATGCTGTTCGAAGCCTCCCGCCACCTGGTCGACCTGCCGGAACCGCCCGCGCCGCAGCCGCTGCTGGAAGTGCGCGACGTCGTCCGCGACTACCGCCTGCCCCGCCGCAAGCTCTTCGCGGATCCCGGCTGGTTCCGGGCCGTGAAGGGCGTCAGCTTCACCATCCAGCGCGGAGAGCGCGTGGGTCTGGTGGGCGAGTCAGGCTGCGGAAAAACCACCCTGACGAGGGCGATCCTGGGCCTCGAGCCCATTCAGAGCGGTTCCATCACGCTCGACGGGATGCCGGTCTTCACCGGGAACACCGCCAACCTGGAGACCCGCCGCAAGATGCAGGTCGTCTTCCAGGACCCCTATGGCAGCTTCAATCCGCGCCACCGGGTCGACCGGCTGATCACCGAACCCTTCCATCTGCTCCCCGATCCGCCCACCGGCCAGGCCCGCGACGACCTCGTGGCCGAGACGCTGACGGCGGTGGGGCTGGAGCCCTCGGATGCCCGGAAATACCCACACCAGTTTTCCGGCGGGCAGCGCCAGCGCATCGCCATCGCCCGCGCGCTGATCATCCGGCCAGAGCTGATCCTGCTCGACGAGGCCGTCTCCGCGCTCGATGTTTCGGTGCGTGCACAGGTTCTCGACCTGCTGGCACAGCTCTGCCGCGACTACGGGCTGACGTATCTCTTCATCAGCCATGACCTCTCCGTCGTCCGCTCCGTCACCGATCGCGTGCTCGTGATGCAGGCCGGCGAAATCGTGGAACAGGGTGCGACGGAGGCGGTTTTCACCGACCCCAAGCACCCCTATACCCGGTCCCTGATTGCCGCAGCACCAGTATTGCCCGACCTGGAACAGGAGCCCGCACATGCTTGACAGCCTCTGGTTCGACACCTCCCACTGCCTGATCGGCGCCGACTGGATTCCGCCGAAGGAGACGCTGACCCTCATCAACCCCTCCGACGGCTCCGAGCTGGCGCAGATCACCCGCGGCGGCAAGAGCGACATCGACGCCGCCGTGAAGGCCGCGCACCAGGCCCTTTCGGGGTCCTGGGGCCGCATGACCGCCACCGAACGCGGCCGCATCCTGACCGGGATCGGCCAAGCGGTGCTGGAGCGCGTCGAAGACCTCGCGCATCTGGAGGCGCTGGACGTGGGCAAGCCGCTTTCCCAGGCCCGGGCCGACGCGGTGGCGCTGGCGCGTTACATGGAATTCTACGGCGGGGCTGCGGACAAGGTGATGGGCGAAACCATCCCCTATCTCGACGGGTACACGGTCTACACGCTGCGCGAACCGCACGGGGTGACGGGCCATATCGTGCCCTGGAACTACCCCATGCAGATCATCGGCCGGTCGGTCGGCGCGGCGCTCGCGATGGGCAATGCCTGCGTGCTGAAACCGGCCGAGGAAGCCTGCCTCACCGCGCTGGCTTTCGCCCATATCGCGCGGGAGGCCGGACTGCCCGCCGGCGCGCTCAATGTCGTGCCGGGACTGGGGGCGGAAGCCGGCGCGGCGCTCGCGGGCCATCCGGGCGTGCAGCACATCAGCTTCACCGGGTCGGTCCGCACCGGCGCATTGGTGCAGCAGGCGGCCGGCGCCAATGTCGTGCCGGTGACGCTGGAGCTCGGCGGCAAGTCGCCGCAGCTCGTCTTCGACGATGCCGATCTCGACGACGCCCTGCCCTTCCTGGTCAACGCGGGCATCCAGAACGCCGGCCAGACATGCTCCGCCTCCTCCCGCATCCTGGTGCAGCGCGGTGTCTACAGGGCGGTTCTGGACCGCATGGCCGCCGCCTATGCCGAGCTGACCGTCGGCCCGGCGCTCGACGACCTGCGGGTCGGTCCGCTGATCTCCCACCGTCAGAAGGAGATCGTCGAAGGCTTCCTGGCGCAGGGCGCCGATCTGAAGACCGTGGCGACCGGCCGGATGGCGGACGCGCCCGAGTCCGGCGCCTATGTCCTGCCCACGCTCTTCGGCGATGTTCCGCCCGATCACACCCTCGCCCGTGACGAGATCTTCGGCCCTGTGCAGGTCGTCATCCCCTTCGATACCGAAGAGCAGGCGCTGGAAATCGCCAACTCCACCGACTACGGCCTCGTGGCCTCCGTCTGGACCCGCGACGGCGCCCGCCAGATGCGGCTCGCCCGCGGGTTGCGCTCGGGCCAGGTCTTCATCAACAACTACGGTGCCGGGGGCGGGGTGGAACTGCCCTTCGGCGGCGTCGGCAAATCCGGTCACGGCCGCGAGAAGGGGTTCGAGGCGCTTTATGGCTTCTCGACGCTCAAGACCGTGGCCGCGCGGCACGGCTGAGAGAGGGAGCAGGATGAGACTGAAGGACAAGACCGCCATAGTCACCGGTGGCGCATCGGGGTTTGGCGAAGGCATCGTTCGCAAGTTCGCCGCCGAAGGCGCGCGGGTCATGGTGGCCGATATCAATGGCGAGGGGGCCGAGAAGGTCGCGGCGGACGTGAGCGGCATCGCTTGCACGGTCGACGTGGGCGACGGCACATCGGTGCAGGCGATGGTCGACGCCGCGCTGTCGGGCTTCGGCCACGTCGATATTCTCGTCAACAACGCAGGCGTCACGCACCTGCCCGCCGCGCTGGAAACGGTCACGGAGGAGGATTTCGACCGTGTCTTCCGGGTCAACATGAAATCGGTCTACCTCACCGCGCGTGCGCTGGTGCCGCATTTCAAGGACCGGGGTGCAGGCGCGATCCTCAACGTCGCCTCCACCGCGGGCGTCTCGCCCCGGCCGCGGCTCAACTGGTACAACGCGTCCAAGGGCTGGATGATCACCGCCACCCGCACCATGGCCGTGGAGCTCGCCCCGAACGGCATTCGAGTCAACGCGATCAACCCGGTCGCCGGGGAAACCCCGCTGCTGAAGACCTTCATGGGAGAAGATACGCCGGAGATGCGGGCGAAATTCCTCGCGACGATCCCCCTGGGGCGTTTTTCCACCCCCGAAGACATGGGCAACGCCGCCTGCTTTCTCTGCTCCGACGAGGCAAGCATGATCACCGGTGTCGCCATGGAAGTCGACGGCGGGCGGTGCATATGACCGCGTCAGAGGCGGCCCGCGCGACGCCGTCGCGCGCAGCAAAGGCGCGCGGGCGCAAGCCCGCTCCGCTGGATCACGCCGCTCTGCTGGGTCACAGATGACACCTGGCCCCCGAAACCTGATCACCGACGTTCCCGGCCTGCTGGTCGGCAACGCTTCGGATACCGCACTCAAGTCCG
>CBDUPF010000273.1:0-5314 GCA_965369035.1 uncultured Aliishimia sp. | reverse complement strand
GGTTGACGGGGGATTTCGGACGGCCCCAGATGTTTTCGCCCATCCGGCGGTCGATCTTGTACTTGGCAGCAGTTCTTTTCGTCATCTGCTGATCTCCTCTTTCAAATCTTCAAGAGGGCGTTGTCCTTTCCCCGGATTTGGACGGGGCGACAGGCATCCCCTTGCGAGGGCCGCCAACACCAATGGAGCCGCGCTTATACGCGCCGGTCGCGCCGTGTCAACACGTGAGTCGCGGGACGGCGGGCGGGGCGTCTTTGCGCGGCCACGCGCAAACAGCGACCGACCGTCGTCACGCCATCGCGGCGCAGGCGGCATGGCGCGGACAGCTGACAAGGTGGTCGTTGACCATCCCCATCGCCTGCATCGCCGCATAGACGATCGTCGGGCCGCAGAACCGGAACCCCGCCGCCTTGAGGTCCTTCGACAGCCGCTCGGAGAGCGGCGTGAATCCCGGCACCTCCTGCATGCTGCGCCACCGGTTCTGGATCGGCTGCCCGTCCACATATTTCCAGAGGAATTGATCGAAACCCTCCGCTTCGTTGATCCGCAGATAGGCCTGCGCGTTGCCGATGGTCGCCTCGATCTTGCCGCGGTGCCGGATGATCCCCGGATTCGACAACAGCCGCTGCACGTCCTTTTCGCCCCATTCCGCGATCACCTGCGGGTCGAAATCCGCGAAGGCCGCACGGAAATTGTCCCGCTTCTTCAGGATCGTGATCCAGCTCAGCCCGGCCTGGAACCCGTCGAGCACCAGTTTCTCCCAGAGCGCCCGCGGGTCGCGCTCGGGCACGCCCCATTCCTCGTCGTGATACCGGACATAGATCTCCTCGGGCCCCGCCCAGCCGCAGCGTTCCATGATGGTCCTCCCCTTTCCGGACGGCACTTCCGGACAATTCCACCTTTAAACTCTTGTTATCATGTTTGTTGCAGATTGCCCCCGTTTCACCGGGCAGGGCAAAGATGGCAAGCGCAGAGAACCAGACCGCCAACGGCGACCAGGCCGGGACGAGCCCGCTCGATTACGCGGTTTCCCGGCGTGACGCCGGCATTCTCAAGATGGTGGCGGACGCGGTCAAGCACGACCATGCACTGCTCGCCTATCAGCCCATCGTGCGCACCCACGCGAACAGATCCGTCGCATTCTACGAGGGGTTGATCCGCGTCCTCGACCCCACGGGCCGCATCGTTCCCGCGCGGGAATTCATGTCGGTCGTGGAGGAAACCGAACTCGGCCGACAGATCGACGAGCTTGCGCTCGATCTGGGCTGCAAGGCGCTGTCGCAGGTGCCGGGCTTGCGCCTTTCCATCAACATGTCGGCCCGGTCCATCGGCTACGCCCCCTGGACCGAAACGCTGGAACGCTGGCTCTCGCAGGACGACAGCATCGGTCCGCGCCTGATTCTCGAGATCACGGAAAGCTCGGCGATGACCGTGCCGGAGCTGGTCATCGACTTCATGGACCGGTTGCAGCTGCGCGGCATCTGCTTTGCCCTGGACGATTTCGGATCCGGATACACGGCGCTGCGCTACTTCAAGGATTTCTTCTTCGACATCCTCAAGATCGACGGCCAGTTCATTCGTGGCATCGCTCAAGATCCCGACAACATGATGCTTGCCAAGGCGATGGTCGCCATCGGCCGCCATTTCGACATGCTGTGCGTTGCGGAAATGGTTGAAACGGCCGAAGACGCGAAGGTCGTGGAGAGTATCGGCGCGGACTGCATGCAGGGATATCAGTTCGGCGCCCCGGCCATCAAACCCGCCTGGTTGCCGGCCACCGACCGGAACCGCCGGTTCGCCTGACCCGTCCGATTCCACGCTTTTCCGCCGACCTCCTCCGGGCGTGATCCCGAACCGACCGGGACCGCGACCCTGGCCCCCCGCCCTCGCCTGACTCGCCGGCATTTGACGAAGGGTCAACCTGCCGGTTGCCGCTGCTCAACCAATCCGATATGCGGATGGTGGAGTTGGTGGGCCAGTCGTCGAACACGCGATACCGGGATTTGACATCTCAGGCCTGCCCGTAAGCCAGGTAGAGGACATAAATTCATGACAAATGTGGTGATCGCATCGGCAGCCCGCACCGCGGTGGGCAGCTTTGGCGGGGCTTTTGCAAACACGCCGGCGCACGATCTCGGTGCAGCCGTGCTGGAAGCCGTGGTCGAGCGTGCCGGCGTGGACAAATCCGAGGTTTCGGAAACCATCCTGGGCCAGGTGCTCACCGCCGCTCAAGGCCAGAACCCGGCGCGCCAGGCTCACGTCAACGCCGGTCTGCCCATCGAATCGGCGGCCTGGGGCATCAACCAGGTCTGCGGCTCGGGCCTGCGCGCCGTGGCGCTTGGTGCACAGCACATCCAGCTTGGCGATGCCGATATCGTGGCCGCCGGCGGTCAGGAGAGCATGACCCTGTCGCCGCACGCCGCACATCTGCGCGCCGGTCACAAGATGGGCGACATGAAGTACATCGACACGATGATCCGCGACGGCCTCTGGGACGCCTTCAACGGCTACCACATGGGCCAGACGGCGGAGAACGTGGCCCAGAAATGGCAGATTTCCCGCGACCAGCAGGACGAATTCGCCGTCGCCTCCCAGAACAAGGCCGAAGCGGCCCAGAAGGCCGGCAAGTTCAAGGACGAGATCGTTCCCTTCACCGTCAAGACCCGCAAGGGCGAGACCGTGGTCGAGGATGACGAATACATCCGTCACGGCGCCACGATGGAGGCCATGCAGAAACTGCGCCCGGCCTTCACCAAGGACGGTTCGGTCACGGCTGCCAATGCCTCCGGCCTCAATGACGGTGCCGCGGCCACGCTGCTGATGAGCGCGGACGAGGCCGAAAAGCGCGGGATCGAGCCTCTGGCGCGCATCGCATCCTACGCCACTGCCGGGCTCGATCCGTCGATCATGGGTGTGGGCCCGATCTATGCCTCGCGCAAGGCACTGGAGAAGGCCGGCTGGAAGGTCGACGATCTGGACCTGATCGAGGCGAACGAAGCCTTTGCCGCACAGGCCTGTGCCGTGAACAAGGAAATGGGCTGGGATCCTTCGATCGTGAACGTGAACGGCGGCGCCATCGCCATCGGTCACCCGATCGGCGCCTCCGGCTGCCGCGTGCTCAACACGCTCCTGTTCGAGATGAAGCGCCGTGACGCGAAGAAAGGCCTCGCCACGCTCTGCATCGGCGGCGGCATGGGCGTCGCGCTCTGCGTCGAGCGTCCGTGACACGACCCGCGGGTGGGCGGTAACGCCCACCCTGCTCTCTCGCACCACGTTACAGGCTGAGCGCGAAATAATGTTGCGCACGCCGGCGAGAGCGCGTTAACAAGATTTCCAAGACAAGCCCTGAGGAGAATCCCTAATGTCCCGCGTAGCACTTGTGACCGGCGGCAGCCGCGGCATCGGCGAAGCCATTTCGAAAAAACTCAAAGCCGACGGATGCACCGTCGCCGCGACCTATGCCGGCAATGACGAGGCGGCCGCCAAGTTCACCGAAGAAACCGGCATCAAGACCTACAAATGGAACGTCGCGAATTACGAGGACTCCAAGGCCGGCATCGAGAAGGTCGAAGCCGACCTCGGCCCCATCGAAATCGTCGTGGCCAACGCCGGCATCACCCGCGATGCGCCGTTCCACAAGATGACGCCCGAGCAGTGGAGCCAGGTGATCGACACCAACCTGACCGGTGTGTTCAACACGGTGCACCCGATCTGGCCCGGCATGCGCGAACGCAAGTTCGGCCGCGTGATCGTGATCTCTTCCATCAACGGCCAGAAGGGGCAGTTCGCCCAGGTGAACTACGCCGCCACCAAGGCCGGCGATCTGGGCATCATCAAGTCGCTCGCCCAGGAAGGCGCGCGGGCCGGCATCACCGCCAACGCGGTCTGCCCCGGCTACATCGCGACGGAGATGGTGATGGCGGTTCCCGAAAAGGTCCGCGAGTCCATCATCGCCCAGATCCCGGCAGGCCGGTTGGGTGAGCCGGAAGAGATCGCGCGCTGCGTCTCCTTCCTCGCCTCGGACGACGCGGGCTTCATCAACGGCTCGACCATCTCGGCCAACGGCGCGCAGTTCTTCGTCTGAAGAACCTGTCGCAAGTCAGGCAAGGGCCGTCCCTCGGGGCGGCCTTTTTCGTTTCCTGCATGACGCGCGACGGCTGCAGCCCTTTTTCGTTGTGTTTCATGTGCCATTTGCCTTTCCTGACCATGACCCCGCGCAGGAGGTGTCAGATATGACCGACCGCAAGCTGTATCTCGGCCCGCTGACCGATAACAGGCGCTGGGACATGGTCGAAATCCGCTCCGACGACGTGATTGTCGTCACGCCGCCGAAATGCGGGACGACGTGGATGCAAACTATCGTGGCATTGCTGTTCTCCGGCGATCCGGAGGTGGAAACGGAACTCTCCGTCAAGATGCCGTGGGTCGACATCCGCATCCGCGAGATGGCGGAGGTCGCCGCGCGTCTGGATGCCATGCCGCATCGCCGCAGCATGAAGAGCCACACGCCGATGGACGGGCTGCCATTGGATGATCGGGCACAGTATCTCTGCGTGTTCCGCCACCCGCTCGATGCGCATTTCTCCTATCGCAAACACGTGCGCAACATTCCGATGCCATGGTTCGACACCTGGTATCCCGAGGACGATGCCGACGGCATCACGTTCCGGCGGTTTCTGGATGGCGGGGCCGAGGGGTTCGATACCGATGCCATGCCGCTCGCGCATATCCTTCAGCACTACAGGGCCGCCATAGCCCTTTCCGACCGGCCCAATGTCTCGCTGTTCCACTACGCGGACATGAGCCGCGATCTGGCCGGCACCTTCGACCGGGTCGCCGATCTGCTGGGCATTTCGCATTCCGCTGCGGTGATGGAGCAACTGGTTCGGGCGGCCACTTTCGACAACATGAAGGCCCATGCCGAGCGTTTCGCCCCCTCCGGCGGCAAGGGGTTCATGAAGTCCGACTCGGATTTCTTCCACAGCGGGACGCACGGCAAGTGGCGCGGCCAACTGTCGGATGCGGAACTGGCGGCCTACGACTCCATGATGGACGCGCACCTGACGCCCGAGGAACGGGCGTGGTTGGAGTATGGGTCGGCTGACGATCCTCCCTCATGAATGCCCTGCCGCGCCTTGCCCGCAGGAAGACCGGCGCCCTCAAAGATTGCGTCGGCTGTTTGACGCCGATCAGACCTTGGAGTCGCAGCGATCGGCCCGTGAATCGGCACGACACACCGCACCGGACCCATTGCATGGCTGGCCCTTTCCGATTTCGGCAGCGAAGTGTGGAATTCCTTACCTAGCGTTTCCGC
>CBDUPF010000272.1:0-5341 GCA_965369035.1 uncultured Aliishimia sp. | reverse complement strand
GATGGTTGGTCCGTCGCCATGTCCGTTGATGATGCCCACGAGTCCGGTGACGCCGATCCCCTCGTGGATCTCGTCCACGCCGAACTCGCGCAGCCGGTCGGAGATGTAAGCCGCGGTCTTGTGGCACTCCATCTCCAGTTCCGGGATGGTGTGCAGGTACTGGCGCCATTGCGCCATATCTTCGGCCAGTCCGGCAATGCGGTTAATCACGGGCATGGGGTGGACTCCTTCGCACTTGCGGCGTTTGACTGCCATCTGACACCGAACCGGAGCCGCCTGCAATGCCCCCCGTACCGACCGAAGTCCAAAAGGCAGACCCGATCTACCGGACCGAACCCGGAATGCCCCGCCTGCTGGAGGTCATGCGCCGCCTGCGCGATCCGGAGACGGGATGCCCTTGGGATATCGAGCAGACATTCGCCACCATCGCGCCCTACACCATCGAGGAGGCCTACGAGGTCGCCGACGCGATCGAGCGCGAAGCCTGGGACGAGTTGAAGGGCGAATTGGGCGACCTGCTCCTGCAAACGGTCTATCACACGGCGATCGGAGCGGAGAAAGGGCTCTTTGACTTCCACGACGTGGCCGATGCCATCGCCGCCAAGATGATCGACCGCCACCCGCATGTCTTCGGCGACGAAAGCCGCGACAAGTCGGCCGAGCAACAGACCCGCGACTGGGAGGCAATCAAGGCCGCCGAACGGGCGCAGAAGGCGCAGAAGGGCACGCTGGACGGTGTCGCAGTGGGGCTGCCCGCGCTGCTGCGGGCGGTCAAGCTGCAAAAACGCGCTGCCCGCGTCGGCTTCGACTGGCCGCAGACCGGGCAGGTGATCGACAAGCTGGTGGAGGAGGCCGCCGAGCTGGTCGAGGCGCGGGAGCGGTCAAGCAAGGAAGAGCTTTTCGAGGAATTCGGCGACCTGCTCTTTGTCATGGCAAATCTCGGGCGGCACTTGGGGATCGACCCGGAAGCAGCGCTGCGCGCGACCAATGCCAAGTTCACCCGCCGGTTCGAAGCGGTGGAGGCACGGCTCGCCCAGCGCGGCAAACGACCCCTGGAGAGCGATCTGCAAGAGATGGACGCGCTTTGGGACGCGGTGAAGGCCGAGGAAAAAGCCAAGGAAAAAGCCGGCCGCTAACCGCCGAAGTCGACGCCCCGCATTTTCGAAATCCGCGCCAGGTCCGCCGCGTAGCGCGCGCGCAAACCCGCAGAATGTTCATCCGAGAACCGGGCGAATCCACGGTCCGCGGTATCGCTCGCATGATCGGCCACAACGTCCCGCCATTCGTCGCGCGAGAGCGTTTCCCCTGCTCTGTACCGCGCCTGCAGCACTTCCAGTGCGGCGTCTGTCGCGCTGAGGTTCACGGCGGTCTCCGGCTCCATCAGTTCGACCGCCGCGAGGCCCGGCACAAGACGGCGCAAAAGATCGACACTGTCGCCCCGGTTCTCGTAGGGCAGCACGATCAGGCGTTCTGGCCGGAGCGCATCGCGCAGCAGGGCCACGATTTCGGGCCAGCCGCGATCCATCGCCATCAGGTGCGGAATGCTGTCGGCAAAGGGTGGGACCCAGTTGTCTTCTGCCCGTTTGCGGTGACAGGACACATAGAACGCGTCGTAGCTGCGCAGCACGATCAGCAGCCGGGGGATCACCGCTTCGCCAAGCCCCGCCCGCAAGGCCGCCAGGCGCGCCTCCGCCGCCGGATAGAACTGGGCTGACTGAAAATGGATCATCCGCCCGGGAATGTTCTCCTCGCTCAGGATCAGGGGCCGGCCGGGATCGTAGTCGGCCAGCGCCTCGGCCACGCGCGGGGCGAAACGGCCGGTCGCACCCGTCCCGTGACGCGGCGCCGGCAGCCGCAGGCCGAGCGTCCCCGACGGCACCCCGTCGCGCCCCGGATACGCAGCCTGGTACCCCGCGCGCCCCAGCGCGGCCGCGTTCAGATGCAGGCACATCTGGAATGAAGACGTGCCCGTCCGGTGTGCCCCTGCGTGAATGAAGACCTGGCGAGGTTCCATGATGGCTGCATCCTGCGCAACCCAACGTCTGCGTGCAAACCTGTTCTGGACACCACGAACAGGGAAGGTATGTGTGCGGCAAGAGAGGGACACCGCATGGCGCCGCGCAAGATCATCATCGATACCGACCCGGGGCAGGACGATGCCGTGGCGATCCTGCTTGCGCTGGCCAGCCCCGAAGAGATCGAGGTGCTGGGAATCACCGCCGTGGCCGGCAATGTCCCGCTGGAGCTGACGGCAAGGAACGCGCGCATCATCTGCGAACTCGCCGGACGTCCGGACATCCGGGTGTTCGCCGGTTGCGACCGGCCGCTCAACCGGCCCCTGGTGACCGCCGAACACGTGCACGGAGAGACCGGGCTCAACGGTCCCGCGCTGCCCGACCCCACCATGCCGCTGCAGGACCAGCACGCGGTGGAGTTCATCATCGACACGCTGAAATCGCATCGCGAGGGCACCGTCACGCTCTGCCCGCTGGGGCCGCTGACCAACATCGCGACCGCGTTCCGCAACGCGCCGGAAATCGTCCACAAGATCGAAGAGATCGTGCTGATGGGCGGCGCCTATTTCGAGGTGGGCAACATCACGCCGGCCGCCGAATTCAACATCTATGTCGACCCGGAAGCTGCCGATGCCGTGTTCCGCTCCGGCGCGCCGATCACGGTGATGCCGCTCGACGTCACGCACAAGGCGCTGGTGACGAGGCCGCGCAACGAGGCGTTCCGCGCGCTGGGGACCCGCGTGGGTGTCGCGGTGGCGGAGATGACCGATTTTTTCGAGCGGTTCGACAAGGAAAAATACAAGGCCGACGGGGCGCCGCTGCACGATCCTTGCGTGACAGCCTACCTGATCCGGCCGCAACTCTTCAAAGGACGCCACGTGAACGTGCAGATCGAGACGACATCGGAACTGACCATGGGCATGACGGTGGCCGACTGGTGGGGTGTGACCTCCAACCCGCCCAACGCCGCGTTCATGGGCGACATCGACGCCGACGGGTTCTTTGCCCTTCTGACCGAACGGCTGGCGCGGCTATGAGCGCGTCCCTGACACTTGCGGCTCCCGACCACCTGGAGAAGCTGCTTCCGCTCGTCACCGCCTGCCAGGACGAGGAAGGCATCGAGGTCTCCGACGACGTGCGCCGTGCCGCGCTGGTGCCGCTTCTCGAGGGCATTCCCCATGGCACGATCTACCTGATCGGCCCGCCGCGGTCGCCCATCGGCTACATCGTGATCAGCTTTGGCTGGTCGCTGGAGTTTGGTGGGCTCGACGGGTTCATCGACGAACTCTTCATCCGGCGCGCGGTCCGCGGGCGCGGAATCGCCACCGACGTGCTGCTGGCCCTGCCCAAGGCGCTGGCCGAGGTCGGTCTGCGCGCCCTGCACCTGGAGGTCGCCCGCACGAACGAGAGCGCCCGGAAACTCTATCTCCGCACCGGCTTCAAGGCCCGCGACGGCTATCACCTGATGACGCGCACGTTCTGAGCACCTATCTCTGGGTCATGACCCTGCACATACCATTCGACAACTCCTATGCCCGCCTGCCGGACGGGTTCTTCAGCGCCCTGCGCCCGGCGGCGGTTTCGAACCCGACACTCGTGGCCTTCAACGAACCGCTGGCGGAACACTTAGGCATCTCGCGCGGAGAAGATGCCGAGACCGCGGCGGTCTTTGCCGGCAACGATATCCCCGAGGGCGCGGAGCCATTGGCGCAGCTCTACTCCGGACACCAGTTCGGCGCCTACAACCCGCAGCTTGGCGACGGGCGCGCGCTGCTGCTGGGCGAGGTCGTGGACAGCACCGGGCGGCGCCGCGATATCCAGCTCAAGGGGTCGGGGCCAACGCCCTATTCCCGCATGGGCGACGGGCGCGCCTGGCTTGGCCCGGTGCTGCGCGAATACGTTGTGTCGGAGGCGATGCACGCGCTCGGCATTCCCACTACACGGGCGCTCGCCGCCGTGCTGACCGGCGATCCGGTCTACCGCGAGGGCGCCCTTCCCGGTGCGGTGCTGACCCGCGTCGCGTCTTCCCACATCCGCGTCGGCACCTTCCAGGTCTTCGCCCATCGCGGCGAGACGGAGAAGTTGAAGCGACTCACCGACTACACCATCGTGCGGCACTATCCGGATGCAGACGGACCGATGGGCCTGCTGGCGCGGGTCTGTGCGGCGCAGGCGGAACTGATCGCGCACTGGATGGCCGTGGGCTTCATCCACGGTGTGATGAACACCGACAACACCACCGTGTCGGGAGAGACGATCGACTACGGTCCCTGCGCCTTCATGGACGCCTTCGACCCGGTGCGGGTCTTTTCCTCCATCGACCAGATGGGCCGCTATGCCTATGGCAACCAGCCGCGCGTAGTGATCTGGAACATGGCGCAGTTCGCCACCGCGCTGATCCAGCAACTGGACGACAAGGACGCCGCCGTGGACGAGGCCACGCGGATCGTGCACGAGATGCCCCGGTTGATCGACGCGGCCTGGCTGCGCCGGTTCGGCGCCAAGATCGGTCTGGCGGACCCTGTGCCCGACGACATCCCCCTGATCGAGAGCCTGCTGGACCGCATGACGCGGGGACAGGCGGATTTCACCAACACCTTCCGCGCTCTGACCGCTGGAAAGGCGCGCGACCAGTTCTCCGACCCCGCGCTTTTCGATGAGTGGGAGGCGGACTGGACCGCCCGCCTCGCGACCGAATTGGACGTGGAGGCGCGGATGACTGCCGCAAACCCCGCGTTCATCCCGCGCAATCACCGGATCGAGGAGATGATCGAAGCCGCCGTGGCCGGGGACTACGCGCCATTCGAGCGGCTGATGACCGTGCTCGCGCGCCCATATGAAGACCAGCCCGACCACGCGGAGCTGTCCCGCGCTCCGCTGCCCGACGAAGTCGTACCGGCGACCTTCTGCGGGACCTGACCGGCTGCCATAGCGGTATTAGGCGGGCCGTGGTTCCGGCCTTGGCCGTTTCTGCGGCTTGTTGATGAGCAGGATGCCCAGCGCGACAAGCGCGAGGGCCATCCAGACCGACAGGCTGATCCGCTCCCCCAGCAACAGCCAGCCGAGCAGAACCTAAAAGATCGGGCTCAGGAAACTGAACGAAACGACGCCGCTGGCGGGATAGATCGTCAGCAACCAGAACCACAGCAGGAACCCGGCGGTGACCACGGCGACGATCTGGAACCCGAGGGCCGCGACATGCAGCGGAGCGAGATCGCGCAGGAACGGGCCGAACAGCAAGGCGGCCAGGAACAGAAGCGGCGCAGAGACGGCGAGTTGCCAGAACAGCTGCGTCTCCGGTGCCGCGCGGCCCGCAGGCGTGGTCC
>CBDUPF010000271.1:0-5346 GCA_965369035.1 uncultured Aliishimia sp. | reverse complement strand
ACATGCGCCCGCGGGATTACGCCGCCTGGGCCGCGATGCGTACGCTGGGCGAGGCAGTGACGCGCACCAACAGCAGCGAACCCGCCACGCTGCGCGACTTCATACTGTCGGACGCATTCGAGCTTGCCGGATTCAAGGGCCGACCCATGAGCTACCGCCGCTGGAACGGCCAGTTGCGACAGCCGATTCCGATCGTCACCGACCGCGCCGTGGTCACAACCGCGCCGCTCGAGGGGTTCCTGCACCAACACAGCGAACTCGACACGCTTGGACTCGACGCGCCCGAAAGCGCCTGCACCGCATACCCGGAGAACTGACATGACACGATTTGCCTGGATCCCTGTCGTTGCGCTGACGGCCCTGCCCGCCACGGCCGGCGAAATCTGGATCAGCAACGAAAAGGACGACACCCTGTCGGTGATCGACATCGAGACGCTGGAAGTCGTCCGCACGTTTCCGACCGGTGAGCGTCCGCGTGGCATCACCTTCTCCGGTGACTACTCGGTGCTCTATATCTGCGCCTCGGACAGCGACGCGGTGCAGGTCATGGACCCGGTTTCGGGCGAGATCCTGCACGATCTGCCGTCCGGCGAAGACCCCGAGCAGTTCGTGCTGCATCCCAATGGCCGGCATCTCTATATCGCCAACGAGGACGACGCGATCACGACGGTGGTCGACACCGAAACCCGCGAGGTCATCGCCCAGATCAACGTCGGTATCGAACCCGAGGGCATGGCGGTCTCCCCCGACGGCAAGATCGCCATCACGACGTCGGAAACGACGAACATGGCGCATTGGATCGACACGGAAACGCGCGAGTTGTTCGCCAACACGCTGGTCGATTCGCGCCCCCGCCATGCGGAGTTCGTGAAGGACGGCACGGAGCTGTGGGTCAGTTCCGAAATCGGCGGCACGATCACCGTGTTCGACGTGGCGACCCAAGCCGAAAAGGCCAAGATCGAATTCGAGGTCAGCGGCGTGCATCCGGATCGCGTGCAGCCCGTGGGGTTCGAGTTCACCGCGGGTGACGAGACCGCTTTCGTTGCGCTCGGCCCGTCAAACCACGTCGCCGTCGTCGACGCCCAGACCTACGAGGTGGAGGACTACATCCTCGTCGGGCGCCGGGTCTGGCACATGGCCTTCAACGGCGACCGGTCGATGCTCTTCACCACGAACGGGGTATCGGGTGACGTGACGGTCATCGACGTGGCCGATCGCAAGGCGATCAAGAGCATCAAGGTGGGACGATTCCCCTGGGGCGCGGCGTTCCGCCCCTGACCCGGCGCGCGGGTCAAAACGTAAGGGGAGCTGACCCGAATCGCGACCATGGCGCGCATGAATCGCAGGCCACCCCGCGCTATGGTCGGACGCAAAGGAGGAGACCCATGATCCGAATGACCGCCGCGGCCCTGCTGGCCACCGCCCTGCCGCTTGCCGCCGAAGAGATCACGCGCTCGGACGAATTCGGCACGCTCAATCCGCAGGACACGGGCTTCGGTCGCGTGATGGGCAATATCGAGGACGGCGTAACCGACATGACGACCTGCGCCGCCGGATACCACATCACCAAGTCCGGCCGGCACGCGATGGCGCGCAAGCTGTTCGAGGCCTGTGCCGAAGCCGGCTACACCGGTGCGATGACGTGGATGGGCCAGCTCGACAACAACGGGCTGGGTGCCGACTATGACCCGGACGCCGCCGCGCACTGGGACAAGCGCGCCGCGGATGCCGGGGATCCCGTGGGCAAGTTCAATCACGGGCTCAACCTGCTGCGCGGACATGGCGTGCCCAGAGACGACGCGCTGGGGCGGCATTTCGTGGACGAGGCCGCACGCGACGGGCTGCAGATCGCACGCCGTCTGCAGGGTGCGGGCTATGACCTCGACGAGGTCACGCCGGACGCAGACAACTGGAAATACGCGCCGCTGTTCTGAGCGTCGCCGGGCCGGTCACAGACGGGTTGTTCAACCGCGTATCAGGCGCGGTACACTGCCCGTGCGCGCGCATCCTCGGCATGCCTGTCGATACCATCCTTTGGGTGTACGACCATTGGCCAATATCGCGCCGCACGCTCCGCTCCAATAATCCCCGCAGCCGCAGCCCGCACCGCCGGATCGCTGGGCTGAACGACCGAACAGAAGCCTAGGGAGGATACCGATGAACCGGTTCATAACGGCCGTTAGCGCCGCCATCATTGCCGCGGGTACGGCGTATGCGGAAGTCAGCGAGGAGGATCTGGCCAACGACCAGAGCATGACCTCGCAGATCGTCACGAACGGGATGGGGCGCCATCTGCAGCGCTACAGCCCTCTCGACATCCTCGATCGCGACAATGTCGACAAGCTGGTTCCGTCCTGGGCGTTCTCGCTTGGCGGCGAGAAGCAGCGCGGCCAGGAGACGCAGCCACTCATCTATGACGGGATGATGTACATCACCGGGTCCTATTCCCGGCTCTACGCCATCGACCTCAAGACCGGCGCAGAGGTCTGGCAGTACGACGCGCGCCTGCCCGAAGGCATCCTGCCCTGCTGCGACGTGGTGAACCGGGGTGCTGCGATCTACGGCGACAAGATCTTCTTCGGCACGCTGGACGCGCGGATCGTGGCGCTCGACCTGAAGACCGGCGACGTGGTCTGGCGCGACAAGATCGCGGACTACAAGGCCGGCTATTCCTATACCGCCGCACCGCTGGTGGTGGACGGCCTGGTCATCACCGGCAACTCGGGCGGGGAGTTCGGGATCGTCGGCGAGGTGCAGGCACGGGACGCGGATACCGGCGATCTCGTCTGGACCCGCCCGGTGATCGAAGGCCACATGGGCACCCTCAATGGCGAGGAAAGCACCATGACCGGCACGCTCAACGCGTCCTGGCCGGGCGACATGTGGAAGACCGGCGGCGGCGCAACCTGGCTTGGCGGCTCCTACGACGCGGATACGGACACGCTGGTCTTCGGCGCGGGCAACCCTGCGCCCTGGAACAGCTGGCTGCGCAATGCGGGTCAGGCCAATGACGGGTCCGGCGACAACCTCTATGCGGCGAGCCGTCTCGGCATCGACCCCAAGACCGGCGAGATCAAGTGGCACTTCCAGACCACCCCGCGCGAAGGCTGGGATTATGACGGGGTGAACGAGGTCGTGGCCTACACCGACCGCGAGGGCAACATGCGTTTCGCCACCGCGGATCGCAACGGCTTCTTCTATGTGCTGAACCGCGAGGACGGCGCCTTCGTGAACGCCTACCCCTTCGTGAAGGACATCAGCTGGGCCGAGGGAATCGACGAGAACGGACGCCCGATCTTCGTCGAGGAAAACCGCCCGGGCGATCCGTCCGACGCGGCCGACGGCAACAAGGGCGACGTCATCTTTGCCTCCCCCTCCTTCCTTGGTGGCAAGAACTGGATGCCAATGGCCTTCTCGCAGCGAACGGGCAACTTCTACGTTCCCTCCAATGAATGGGGAATGGACATCTGGAACGAGCCCATCACCTACAAGAAGGGCGCGGCCTACCTCGGTGCCGGCTTCACGATCAAGCCGAACTACGAGGACCACATCGGCAGCCTGAAGGCGATCGACCCCGATACCGGCGAATGGAAGTGGGAGTACAAGAACGACGCCCCGCTCTGGAGCGGCGTGATGACCACCGCGGGCGGGCTCGTCTTCTTCGGCACGCCCGAAGGCGAATTCATCGCGCTCGATGATGAGACCGGCGAAAAGCTCTGGTCCTTCCAGACCGGCTCCGGGATCGTCGGTCAGCCCGTGACCTGGGAACAGGACGGCGAGCAGTACGTCTCCGTCATCTCCGGCTGGGGCGGCGCGGTCCCGCTCTGGGGTGGCGAGGTGGCCAAGAAGGTCAATTATCTCAACCAGGGCGGCATGCTCTGGACCTTCAAGCTGCCCCGCGAACTGGCGTCGCTGGAGTAACGACGACTGACCACGAAAGCAGCAAGCGCGCGCCTTCGGGCGCGCGTTTTCCGTTTTACGACTTATGGCCTGTATTCCCGCATACCATGCATTGCTATCCTGAGGCCAAACAAGCGGAGATATCCGGCCAATGCCGCCCTCAGACACACAATCGTGCACGTTCAATTCGGTCCTGATCGTCGACGACCATCCGCTGTTCTGCGACGCGCTGGCAATGACGTTGCAGGCCGTGGCCCGCATCGGAGAGGTCCACACCGCCGCGCGGCTGGAAGAGGCGCTCGAAAAGCTCGAGGACGGCGCGAAACCCGATGCCATCCTCCTCGACCTGAACCTGCCGGATGTGGAGGGCCTCGACGGACTTGTCCGGCTGCGCACCGCGTCGAAGCTGCCGGTGATCGTCGTCTCCTCGATGACCGACAACCGCGTGGTGACGAACGCGATTCATGCCGGCGCCGCGGGCTACATCCCCAAGCACAGCCCGCGCGAGGTCTTCCGCGCGGCCTTCGACAGCCTGCGACGGGGCGAGACCTTCCTGCCCGACGGGCTGGACCTGCTGGAGGATAACGGCACCTCCGAACAGGAGGACGCGCTGAGCCGTCTCGCGACGCTCACCAACCAGCAGGCGCGCATCCTCCAGCTCATCTGCGAAGGCAAGCTCAACAAGCAGATCGCCTATGACCTGTCCATCGCGGAAACCACGGTCAAGGCGCATGTGACGGCGATCATGCGCAAGCTGGGTGCGCAAAGCCGGACCCAGGCCGTGCTGATCGCCAAGAAGGCGTCTTTCGCCAGCGTCTTGCAACAGGCGGGCCACCCGGCCTAATCTGCTTTCCACATCGGGCCTGAGGGAGGGAGCACGATGACGCAGGCATTGGCCCTGACACCCGACGACGTGCGCCCGCAGCAGATCGTACGATCCGCATTCGCACGGCATGACAGCGCCGACCCGGTGCGCGCGCTCGCGCGGGATATCGGGACCGAGGGGCTGGAGCTTGTCGCGCTCTTCCTGACGCCGGAGGCGGATGCGAAACAGGTGATTGCCCGAGCCAAGGCAGAATTCGCTCCGACGCCGGTCATCGGCTGCACCACGGCGGGCGAGTTGACCAGCGCGGGCTATGCCGAAGGCGAGGTCGTGGCCCTTGGCCTGCCGCGGTCGCATTTCCGGGCGCGGCTGTTGCTGGTTCCCGATCTGGACAGTTTCGTGGGCCAGGACCTGATCGACGAAATGATCCGCAACCGCCACGCGATGATCGAGGAGCAGCCCGACTGGTTGCACGAATTCGCCTTCATGATGATCGACGGCCTGTCCAAGCGCGAGGACGCGCTGACGTCGGAACTCGCGATGGGCCTTGGTCCCGCGCCGCTGTTCGGCGGGTCGGCCGGTGACGGCACCCGGTTCGAACGGACCTTCACCCTCTGCGATGG
>CBDUPF010000270.1:0-5390 GCA_965369035.1 uncultured Aliishimia sp. | reverse complement strand
AAGGCACTATCGGGACACCGGTGAATGACCGCCCGAAGCTGTCGCGCGCCGAGGTGAAGGCCTACGCTTCCAGGTTGAGCGAACTTGCCAAATGGATGGCCGATCAGGGGATGGTACTGGCCTATCATCATCATATGGGTTCGATGATCGAGGATCAGGAGGATATCGATGCGCTGATGGACGGGTCTGACCCCAAGGTGACGTTGCTATTCGATACCGGCCATTTGCATTTTGGCGGCGCAGATGTGCTGGGGACGCTTCGGAAATGGGGCGACCGGGTGCGCCACGTCCACTTCAAGGACGTGCGGGAGGATGTGATCCGGATGATCCGGGCAGAGAACAAGAGCTTCCTTGACGGAGTCATTGCAGGGGCATTCACTGTTCCGGGTGATCCCGATGGCTGCATCGATTTTCAATCCGTGACCGATGAGCTGAAGAGAATGGACTACGACGGCTGGATCGTGGTCGAGGCTGAACAGGATCCGGCCAAGGCCCCGCCCTATGACTATTCCAAGCTGGGCCACGACCACATCGTCGGCATCTGCGCCAGGTCCGGTCTGGAAATCGAGGATCAGCATGAAGTTCTTTGATCTGCGCCACCCCTTCTTCAACCCGGCTTGGCGGAGAATTCTGACGGTCGCGCTGGCCGGGGGCTGGGCCATCGTCGAATTGTTCAGCGGAAGCCCCGGCTGGGCGGTTCTGTTTGGAGCGGTGGCGGTTTGGTGCGCCTATGAGTTCTTTGTCATTTGGGAACCACAGAGCAACAAGACGGAGGATGACCAATGAAGGACTCGGTCTACTTCGAGACGTCCGATTGCGATCTGGCCGCCTTTGCAAGACTGATCGACCGCAGCCTGAACCCCTCGGACGTTCCGCATGCGGTGGAGATTGCCAGGAACGTCCCGATTTACGACATGCCCGCCCTTTCGGGTGCCTTGGCCGATCCGGGCAAGCGGCAGGCTCTGCTGGGAGAGTGGGGCACGGTACTGGGACGGTCGGCGGGTGTCCTGGTTCTGCGGGGCGCCTATCCGGATGTTGCGCCGATCGACGCGGCTACGGCCGCCTATGAGAGCATCATCGCCGAGGAAAGGGATCGCGCCACAGGTGCGGACCACTTTGCCGCCGGCGGCAGCAACGACCGGGTCTGGAACGCCCTGCAAAAACTATGTGAGCGGGATCCGGAGATTTTTGCCCTCTACTTTGGCAATGACGCGATTTCGGCTGTGTCGGAGGCCTGGCTTGGGCCGGGCTATCAGATGACGGCGCAGGTGAACCTCGTGCGGCCCGGCGGCAAGGCACAAACCGCCCACCGCGACTATCACCTGGGATTTCAAACCGAGGATGCGGCCATTCGCTTTCCCGCCCATGTCCACGACCTTTCCGCGGTCATGACGCTTCAAGGGGCGATCGCCCATTGCGATATGCCGGTGGAAAGTGGTCCGACGAAGCTGCTGCCATTCTCGCAACTGTTTCGGCCCGGCTACCTCGCCTATCGCCATGCGGAATTCGCCGCGTTGTTCGAAGACCGCTGTATCCAACTGCCGCTTTCGAAGGGGGATGCCCTGTTCTTCAACCCGGCCCTGTTCCACGCAGCCGGTGAGAACCGCAGCAAGAGCATTCACAGGATGTCAAATCTGCTGCAAGTGTCGTCGGCTTTCGGTCGCGCGATGGAGGCGGTGGACCGCAGTGGCATGTGCCGCCTGTTGTATCCGGCAATGCAGAAGCTGCGCGGCGAGGGCAGACTTGACGACGTCCAGACTGCCGCCGCCATCGCCGCCTGCGCCGAGGGCTATTCCTTCCCGACCAACCTCGACAGTGACCCGCCGGTTGGCGGGTTGGCGCCGGAAACCCAAGCGGCGCTTTTTGCTCGCGCATTGGGGGAAGGGATGAGCCCTGCGCAGTTTAACGCGGCCATTGGTCAACAAGACGCCAAGCGCAAACCTTAGGAGGACCAGACGTGCCAGATCTTCTTTGTAAGCCGTTCGGCATGCATGGCAAAGTGCATGAAATCACACCGCAAACTGCGCAGTGGCGCTACGTTGGGTTCAACCTCTATCGGTTGCGGGCCGGAGAGACCGCAGCGGAGGCGACCGGCGACCGGGAGGTAATCCTGGTCATGATCGAGGGCAAGGCGTCGATCACTGCGGCCGGTCAGGATTGGGGCACGTTGGGCGAGCG
The DNA here is from genome assembly GCA_965369035.1 of uncultured Aliishimia sp. Lineage (GTDB taxonomy): Bacteria > Pseudomonadota > Alphaproteobacteria > Rhodobacterales > Rhodobacteraceae > Aliishimia. Next base: position 3,212 of record CBDUPF010000270.1, on the reverse strand, counting down.
GATGGATGTCTTCGAAAAGACGCCGCCGCATTGCCTCTATGTTCCCAATGATCAGGATTGGAGCCTTGTTGCTGAAACCGATTGCACGGTCGCGGTCTGTTCCGCGCCGGGCAAGGGAGGGCACGAGGCGCGCCGCATCGGACCGGACGGTATCCAGCTTGCCGAGCGCGGGAAGGGCACCAACACCCGGTTCATAAACAACATCGCCATGGAAGCCGAAGATTTCTGCGATTCCCTTCTGGTCACAGAAGTGTTTACCCCGGCGGGCCATTGGTCATCCTATCCCAGCCATCGCCATGACGAGGATGATTATCCGCGGATCACCTATCTGGAAGAGACGTATTATCACCGCCTGAACCCTGCATCCGGCTTTGGGATCCAGCGCGTCTATACCGATGACGGTCAGATGGATGAAACCATGGCGGTGTCGGATGGCGACGTGGTTCTGGTGCCGCGCGGACACCATCCATGCGGCGCGCCCTACGGGTTCGAGATGTATTATCTCAACGTCATGGCCGGGCCGCTGCGAAAATGGCGTTTCGTGCCCGCACCCGAGGTTGAATGGATCATGAAGCGTGACGCATAGCCCGGTCGTCGTTCGCTGGCTTCAGAAGGACTCTGGAACGAAGAGTTGCGGCGTCAGGAAATGCTGACCGGCATTTGCGCTCGGTCCTTCGATGGCCGCATTGGTCATCAGATCGACCAGATCCCGGCAAAGCTCTGGTAGGGGCGTTGCAATGACCATGCTGACATAGCGGTCAACCAGTGCCTTGCGGCTGTCTTCCGTCAGCTCGTTCACGACCAGCGCGACCTTGCCTGGTGGCCGCATCTCTCGCAGCGCGGCGATCGCGCCTTCCATACCGCCGCCGGCCACGTAGATTCCGCGCAAGTCCGAATGACGATCCAGAAGTTCGAGCGTCGCCTCATACGTGACTTGTCGCGTTTCAAGGTTGACCACCGTATCCAGCATGTCGAATTCCAGCGCGTATTCCCGGACATAGCTTTGAAACCCCGTCTCACGCAGCAGATGCCCGTGCCAGCGGTTTCCGCCTACAAACACGGCCAGTTTGCCCGGATCACGGACCTGCGTCACGATCATCCAGGCCGCGATCCGTCCAGCCTTCACGTTGTTCAGGCCCAGATAGTTCTGGCGCAGACCCTGGGCAAAATCATTGAGCAGCGCAAAGACCGAGATTCCGGTTTGGGTCAGGTCTTTGACCACCTCGGACAAGCTGGGATGATTGATCGCAGAGGTCGCGACGACGTCGCTGATCCGCGCGACCTCGACGAGCTCTTTCGCGAAGTCGTCCGGGGCTTGGGATGCAGAGAACCGGACGGAGCATTGGCCGCGGATGTCCTGGCGCTTGGCCACTGCCACCTCCAACTCTCGGGCGAAATTCCTGTAGAACTCCTGCGATCCCTTGTGCAGGACAAAGCCAAACCTGACCTTCGGACGCGTAGCCTCGGTGCGGCGGGCCACAAGGATATGGGTCGGATAGCCAATACGCTCTGCCGCCTCGACAACAGTCTGAATTGTCGCTTCTCTCACATTGGGCCTACCGTTCAGAACGCGATCGACCGTTGCCACGCCTACGCCGGCAGCTTTTGCCAGATCCCTGAGCGTCGGTCTTTTGGCCACCGTCATCTCCTTGATGTTATTACATCAGTTCGCAATCCGTATACTGATGTGTTTTGATGTAATTTCAAGGATTGGATGCCACCGATCCGCGCAAATACGATAAGCATGGTCAACCAATTGCCGCAGCCGGGAGGAGGTCATGGGAAAACGCGACTATTCACTGTTGGGACCGGATGCCGCACGCGCTGTCGAAGCTGGACTGGCCGCAGCAGAGTGGTACCACACCGACATCCCCCGCAAAGAGATGAAGGATCTGATGAGGCGAGAGGACCAGCCTGCCATTCGCGATACCTTGCTTCTGTTCGGGGTGATGGCCGTCTTTGCCGGTCTCGGAATCTGGCTTTGGCCATCCTGGTGGTCCGCGCCGTTCTGGCTGGCCTACGGTGTTCTGTACGGCTCGGCGATGGACAGCCGTTGGCACGAATGCGGCCACGGAACCCCCTTCCGAACGGCGAAATACAACGACTGGGTCTATCAGATCGCGTCGTTCTGCATGATCCGCAACCCGGTCACGTGGCGATGGTCCCATGCCCGGCACCACACCGACACGATCATCGTCGGCCGCGATCCAGAGATCGTGGCCATGCGCCCGCCCGCGCTGTTCCGCATCTTCCTGAACTTCTTCGGTATCGTCGATGCCTACAACGGATGGAAACGCATGCTGCTGAACGCTTCGGGCAAACTCGATGAGGAAGAGGCCACCTTCATCCCCGAAAGCGAGCAGCCGAAGGTCATCCGCATCGCCCGCATCTGGACCGTGATCTACGCGGCAACGATACTCCTCGCCATTGCGATGCAATCGATCCTGCCGCTGATGGTTATTGGCCTGCCGCGACTTTACGGCGCGTGGCACCACGTCATGACCGGAGTCCTGCAACATGCAGGCCTTGCCGAAAACGTGCTGGACCACAGGCTGAACAGCCGCACGGTCTACATGAACCCCATCAGCCGGTTCATCTACTGGAACATGAACTATCACGTCGAACATCACATGTTCCCGATGGTGCCCTATCACCGGCTGCCGGAGCTTCACGAGAAGATCAAGCACGACCTTCCTGTACCGAACCCGTCCATCTGGCATGCCTACAAGGAGGCGTTGCCGGTCCTGCGCCGTCAGCTCGCCTACAACGACGATTTCCTGGCGCGTGACCTGCCCCAAACAGCGCGTCCCTATCGGATGGACCTTCATTCGGGTGCCTTGGGCGAACCGACCGGAAACCTGAACTCATCCGCGGTACCTGCAGAATGAGGAGAACGACCAATGGCTGACTGGATTGTCGCTTGCGGAGCAGACGATATCGACGAGGAAGACGTGATCCGGTTCGATCACGGCGAACGCACCTTCGCCATCTACCGGTCGCCTGGCGACGAATACTTCTGCACCGACGGCCTTTGCACGCATGAGCAGGTGCATCTTGCCGATGGCCTTGTGATGGACCACACGATCGAATGCCCCAAGCACAACGGCCAGTTCGACTACCGCACAGGCAAGGCGCAGCGCGCACCGGTCTGTCAGGATCTCGTAACATATCCGGTCAAGATCGAAGGTGGGCGAGTTCTGGTCGAGCTGTGA
>CBDUPF010000269.1:0-5404 GCA_965369035.1 uncultured Aliishimia sp. | reverse complement strand
CGGCGCAGCGCGTGGATGAAGCCCATGTCCAGCATCTGGTCGGCCTCGTCCAGCACGAGATACCGGGTCACGTCCAGCCGGACCGCCTTGCGGTCGAGCAGGTCGATCAGCCGGCCCGGCGTCGCCACCAGAAGGTCGGTCCCCCGGCCAAGGCGCTGGATCTGCGGGTTGATCGAGGCGCCGCCAACGACGAGCCCGATCTTCATGTGGGTGCCCTTGGTATAGGCGCTGAGGTTGTCGGAGATCTGCTTGGCCAGTTCCCGCGTCGGCGCGAGGATCAGGCCGCGCACGGTCTTTGGCTCGGGCTTCTCGCCGGCCTTCAGAAGCTGATGGACCATCGGCAGGCCGTAGGCCGCCGTCTTGCCGGTTCCGGTCTGGGCGATACCCATCACGTCCCGACCGGCCAGTGCCTCGGGGATTGCCTGAAGCTGGATCGGGGTCGGTTCGGTGATGCCCTGCTCGGCGAGCGTGCGGATCAGGCGGGCCTGGAGCCCAAGTGTTTCGAATGTCATGTGTCGTCGTATCCTGTCGAAGCCGCAACCCGGCAAGGGTGCAGCCCAAATAGAGCGCCGCCGTCCCGTATGGACGGTCGATCGCAGTCGGGTTGCCCGATGTGCTCGCCGCGAGCCACATTGCCCGTCAGCCGTCATCTGGCCGGACCCCTGCGTGATATGGGAACCTTTGGAAAATCGACGTTCTGCGCCATCCGTCACCGGACGAGCCGCTGTCTGCTCACGCGGCAGAGAACGTCTGAGGCGCATATGGGGTGTCGCGGCCAACAAGTCAATCGTTTTGACCGAATTGGCCGGGTGTCCCGCGACGCGGCTCCGTCAGACCCGGGTTCCTGCCACAGTTCGTTCGCGCGAAAACCACCGCGGGAAAAGCGTCGGAATCGGTCTGGCCACTGTCCGGGGCTTGTCCTAACCTGCGCCGCGAAGGAGAACGAGGCACATGGCGACCGGAAGCAACATCCGCACCTATTTCGAGGGCACCTGGCACGACGGCGACGTGCCGATCATGCGGGCGGCCGACCACGGCGCTTGGCTGGGATCGGGCGTCTTCGACGGGGCGCGCTTTGTCGATGGCCTGGCACCGGACCTGGAACCGCATTGTGCGCGGGTCAACGACTCCGCCCGTGCGCTGATGATCACGCCGACGGTCTCCACCAGCGACATGGTCGAGATCGTGCGCGAGGGGCTGTCCGCCTATCCCGACACAAGTGCCGTCTACATCCGCCCGATGTACTGGGGCATCAACGGCGACGCGACTGCAATCGTGCCGCAGCCGGACGAGACCGGCTTCGCCATCTGCCTCGAGGAGATCCCGATGGCCCCGCCCGAGGCCTCCGCAACGCTCACCCGGACCCGGTTCCGCCGCCCCGTTCTGGAGGACGCCGTGGTGAACGCCAAGGCCGGATGCCTCTATCCGAACAACGCCCGCATGCTGGCCGAAGCGCGATCGAAGGGTTTCACCAATGCGCTGGTGGCGGACGCCATGGGCAATGTGGCCGAAACGGCGACGGCGAACATATTCATGGTGCGCGACGGAGAGGTGTTCACCCCCATCGCGAACGGCACGTTTCTCGCCGGAATCACCCGCGCGCGGCACATGTCCAACCTGCGCGCCGACGGGGTTGCGGTGCATGAAACCGTGCTGACATTCGCCGATTTCGAACTGGCCGACGAGGTCTTCATGTCCGGCAACATGAACAAGGTCACGCCGGTCACCGCCTTCGACGACCGCCAGTACCAGGTCGGCCCCGTGACCCGGAAGGTGCGGGAGATGTATTGGGATTGGGCACGGAGCGCCGGTCAGGTCTGACCAGCGCCCTCCTCAGTCGCGCGACCGCACCGCGATAACGATGCCCGCGGCGGCGATGAGCGATATCCCCACCCCCTGCAGTGGCGTCACCGGCTGGCCGAGGAGCACCCAGCCGAAGAACGGGCCGAAGATCATCACCGAATATTCGAAGACCGCGACGTAGCTCGCCTCGCCAAGCTGGTAGGCCCGGTTCAGCAGGCCCACGCCGATCACCGATCCGAAGACCTGCACCAGAAGATATGGCAGCGCCTCACCCAGCGGCCAGACCCAGCCGCGGGTCAGGAAGGCCATGCCCCCTGCTCCCACCTCCGGCTGCACAAGCGCGAGCAGGCCAAGCACACCCGCGCCCAGAAGCCCCTGCGCGAGGAAGATGCCCAGAAGCAGGCTCAACGTGCTTTCGCCCTCGCACAGGGCCCGCGTGGCGACCACGCCCGACGCATAGAGCATCCCGCCAAGCACCGGCAGCACGATCACCCAGCCGAGCGCACCGCCGGAGGGGCCGAGCACGACGAGAATTCCCGCGAACCCGATCGCCACGGCGAATATCCGTCGCGGTCCGATCCGCCGGCGCAGGATCAGCGCGGTGACGATCAGCACGAAAACCGGCGAGGTAAAGAGCCCGGCCAACGCCATGGCAATGGGCATGAAGGCCAGCGCCCCGAAGTAGCAGAACATTCCCGTGGCCAGAAATGTGCTGCGTACCGCCACCGCACCGGCCCGCCGCGGCCGGATCGTGCCGAACCCCAGGTGCGAAAGAAGCACGACCAACGGAACCGCAAACAGCATGCGCAGGACAAGGAACTGCCAGAGCCCGATGCTCTGCGCGATCACCGCCACGAATATGTCGATCAGACCGATGATCGCCATGGCCCCGACCATGCTTCCGGCGGCAGCATGCGGGCGGGTCGGCGGGAGCGCAGAGATGATGGTCATGCGTGGACTTTTCCGTCGTCATGCGTCAGATTCCCGATCTGCACGAGAGATGGCAAGAGGGGAGATTGTCATGGGGTGGATGTCTGACGAAACCGGGCTCGGCAAGTGCCCCGCGAACTATGTCCCGCTGACGCCCCTTTCAGCCCTGCGCCGCGCCGCGCATGTGTTCGCCGACCGGACCGCGGTGGTTTACGGCGCACATCGGGCAAGCTACCCCGAATACCTCGACCGCTGCACGCGGCTGGCGTCGGCGATGGCGGCGCGCGGTGTGGCGCCGGGAGACGTGGTGGCGACGATCCTGCCCAACATCCCCGCCCAGGCGGAGGCGCATTTCGGCGTGCCGGCCAGCGGCGCGGTGCTCAACACGATCAACACGCGGCTCGATGCCGATACCGTCGCCTACATCTTCGATCACGGCGGGGCGAAGGTTGCCCTGGTCGACACGCAGTTCCTGCCGCTGGCGGAAGAGGCCATCGAGCGGATGGACGGGGAGGCCCCGCAGATCGTCGAGGTGCCGGACGCGGCGGCGGGCCATCCCGCAACCGGCCGCCACGACACCTACGAGGAGATGCTCGCCGCCGCCGACCCGCGGTTCGACTGGGTGATGCCCGCGGACGAATGGGAATCCATCGCGCTCAACTATACTTCCGGCACGACCGGGCGGCCCAAGGGCGTGGTCTACCATCACCGCGGTGCCTATCTGAACGCGATGGGCCAGGTGCTGAGCTGGCGGATGGTGCTGCACCCGACCTACCTCACCATCGTGCCGCTCTTTCACTGCAACGGCTGGTGCCACACCTGGATGATGCCCATGGTGGGCGGCACGCTGGTCTGCTGCCGCGATGTCACGGCCAGGAACATCTTCGACGCCATCGCGGACGAGGGCGTGACCCATTTCGGCGGCGCGCCCATCGTGCTCAACATGCTGGTGAACGCCCCCGAGGCCGACCGCCGCGACTTCGATCACCTGGTCGAGGTCTTTACCGCCGGAGCCCCGCCCGCCCCCGCCACGCTGGCCAAGATCGAACCGATGGGCTTCAACGTCACGCAGGTCTATGGGTTGACCGAAACCTACGGCCCCGGCACCGAATGCCTGTGGCGCGACGAATGGCACCCCACCGAAGGGGCCGAACGCGCCGCGATCAAGGCGCGCCAGGGCGTCGCCATGCCGGTGTTCGAGCATATCACGGTGATGGACGACAACATGGCGCAGGTCCCGCACGACGGGGTCACCCAGGGCGAGATCATGTTTCGCGGCAACGCGGTGATGAAGGGCTATTTCAAGAACCCGGACGCCACGGCGGAAGCCTTCCGCGGCGGCTACTTCCACTCCGGCGACATCGCGGTTCAGCATCCCGATGGCCACATCCAGATCGCCGACCGGGCCAAGGACATCATCATCTCGGGCGGCGAGAACATCTCCTCCGTAGAGGTCGAGAACGTGCTGATGGACCATCCGGACGTGAACCTCGCCGCCGTCGTCGCCAAACCGGACGAAAAATGGGGCGAGGTGCCTTGTGCCTTTGTCGAGGTCAAGCCGGGCACGTCGCCCACCGAGGCCGATCTGATCGCCTTTACCCGCAAGACGCTGGCCGGCTTCAAGACCCCGAAGAAGGTCGTGTTCCGGGAATTGCCCAAGACCTCCACCGGCAAGATCCAGAAGTTCGAACTGCGCAAGCTCGCCCGCGAGTTCTAGGCGCAGACAGGCGGGCGGCGTTGCGGCCAAGCTGCGCCTTGGCGCTGCCGCGCGTGCCATGCTAGGTTGCCGCGAAATGTCGTGGCGCGAGCAGCCTGCACCCGAATGGTGGCCCTGAAGAAATATGACCGGATCGAATCCGTCGGCCTCTGGCGGCCGGAGGAAGACGCGCAACGGCGCGAGGTGATCGTGGTTCTGGGGGATGCAACGCTCACCATCAAGGCGTCGAACGAACAGCCGCTCGCCCACTGGTCGATCGCTGCGATCTATCGTGCCAACCCGGGGAAGACGCCCGCCCGCTACCACCCCGACGGCGACCCTGGCGAAGAGCTGGAACTGGCCGCCAACGAAACCGAGATGGTGGAGGCCATCGAAACGCTGCGCCGCGCCATCGACCGGGCGCGACCCCATCCGGGACGCCTTCGCTGGCTGGGTTTCTCGGCCTCCGCCGCGGTGGTGATCGTCGCCGCACTCTTCTGGCTGCCGGGTGCGCTGGTGGAACATACGTTATCGGTCGTCCCGCAGGTCGGGCGCAAGGACATCGGGCAGGCGCTCATGACGCGGATCCAGCGCGTGACGGGTCCCGCCTGCGGCACCTCGGCCAACACATCCAGCCTCGCACGGCTGGGCTCACGGCTCGATGCGCCGCGGCTGGCGGTCATGCGCGGCGGCATCGACACGGCGCTGCATCTGCCCGGCAGGCAGATCCTGCTGGCCCGGCAATTGCTGGAGGACCACGAGGAACCGGACGTGGTCGCAGGCTACATCCTCGCCGAACAGAGCCTTGCCCGAGAGATCGACCCGTTGCGCGATCTGCTCGACCACGGCGGGCTGTTCGCCACCTTCCGGCTGCTGACCACCGGGCAGCTGTCGCCGGACACGCTCGACGCCTATGCGGAGCATGTGCTGACCCGACCGCGGACCGAGCCCGATCACGCCACGCTGATCGCCGCC
>CBDUPF010000268.1:0-5523 GCA_965369035.1 uncultured Aliishimia sp. | reverse complement strand
ATGGTCCGGGGCGAGCCCGTCAGCCCAAGAGATCGCCGCGTTTGGGTCGTATGGGGGCGGCTGTACCGCGGTTCGCCAGAAATTCCGGGCGTGGCCTGGCCGCTGCAAATGGCGCCTGCGGGCGGTTCGAAATCGCGTTGTAGACAAAGAACGCGTTCGACCGGGGGAAGGGCGTCACGTTGCCGTTGGACGCGTGCAGCGTGTTGCATTCGAAAAAGATCACCGTACCCGCGGGGCCGGTCGCGGCGTCGAGCCCCGCTTCGGCCGCGAGCTTTGCGACGATCTCGCGCGATGGCACGCCGACTTCCTGCTTCTTCAGGCTCGACTTGTGGTTTGCCTCCGGTGTTTCGCCCTGACAGGCGATGAACTGCTTGTGCGATCCGGGGATCAGCATCAGCGGCCCGTTGAGCGCGGAATTGTCGGTCAGCAGGACCGAGGCCGAAACGGCGCGCATCCGCGGCATGCCGTCCTCGGCGTGCCAGGTCTCGAAATCCGAATGCCAGTAGAACTCCTTGCCGGTGAAGCCGGGTTTGTAGTTCAGGCGGCTCTGGTGGAGATAGACGTCATCGCCCAGCAGGAAGCGCGCGACGTTGGCCAGCCGCTCGTCCGCGGCGAGGCGCGCGAAGAGGTCGCTATGCTCGTCGAGGCGAAAGATCGTGCGCACCGCGTCAGACCCCGGCTCCGTCACGAGATCTTCGGCGCGGATTTCCTGGCCGTTGCGGCGCAGCTCGTCCGAAGTGTCGATCAGCCGCGTGATCTCGGCCTCGCTGAACAGGTTCTTGCGGACCAGGTAGCCCTTGTCCTCGTAGTGTTGCGCTTCTTCTCGGGAAATCGGCGCTTTGTCGTCCCATTCGCTCCATAAGATCGGGTCGCGGCGTGCGGAAACGCTCTCCTCGCTCTTGAGACGCGTCGGGTAATCGTCCAGCCCGGCAGTCTTCATTTCGGGGCTTGCGACATTCATGAGTTCCTCCTCATTCTGTTTCGGTTTGTCAGGTGCGCGGGGTCGTCGCCCGCGGCTCACACAAACAACACGACAGGACAGCTGGAGGTTCCAAATCGCACGCCGGCGGGGCAGCGAGGCCGAGGACATCCGCACCGATCGCGATGCCACGAAACAGCAAGAAATGCATGCAGACGCAGCGGCGTCAGCCAGATCTGGCCTCGTCCCGGTCGCCCTCTGCCCGGGCGGCTTCATAGGCCAGCATGGCGCGTTTCATCGGCAGGCCCCAGTGGTAGCCGCCAAGCGCGCCGGACTTGCGCAGCGCGCGGTGGCACGGGATCAGCCAGCTGACCGGGTTGCGCCCCACGGCGGTGCCCACGGCGCGCACGGCGCGCGGGCTGCCGATGGATCTTGCGATCTCCGAATAGGTCGTGACATGGCCCGACGGCACGTGGAGCAGCGCCTCCCAGACCTTGATCTGGAACGGTGCACCGATCAGGTGCAACGCCGACTGCCCCTTCTGGGCGAAAGCGGCCTCCGCCCATCCGCGCAAGGCGTCCGGATCCTCCACATAGCGCGCTTCCGGCCAGCGGGCGGTCATGTCCTGCCACGCCCAGTCACGGCCATGTTCGGCGGAAAACGCGATGCCACACAGGCCCCGGTCGGTGCCCATGACCAACGCCTCGCCGAAGGGCGACTCGAACCAACCGTGGCGGATCACCAGCCCCTCGCCCCTGCGGGCGTATTCGCCGGGGCTCATCGCCTCCCACCGCAGAAAGAGATCATGGAGCCGCCCGGAACCGGAAAGCCCGGCGGCCAGCGAGGCCTCGAGCGTCGTGAACCGTTCGGCCAGAAGCGACTTGGCATGGCCCAGGGCCAGATACTGCTGATAGCGCTTGGGGGAGACACCGACCCAGCGCGAGAAGACACGCTGGAAATGCGCGGGGCTCATGTCCATCGCGGCGGCGATGGACTCGAGGCTCAATGGCTCCGGCGCGGCGTCGATCAGGTCGATCGCGCGCCGCATGACGCCATAGTGATAGCCGGTCTGGTTCGTGACGATCTGGTCCATGCCGTGCAATCTACGCCCGCACGGCAAAGGTTGCGACCCGGATCATGCGCCTTTGTCAGGCGGTCGACGCCCGGCGCAAGGTGTCGCTGCCGCGCCGCTTGACGACCAGCGGTGCTTCTTCCGGCACCAGGCACAGCCGCGGTGCCTTCACCTCGGGCAATCTCGGGCCGAAGAGGTCGTACAACTTTCGCGCTTCGCTTTCCGGGAGGGAGGCTGCAGCCCGCGCGGTGGGACATGTCGCCTCCACCCAGAGCCCGCCAATCTGCACGATTTCCGGCCGCTGGAACACCAGCGCAGTAAAGGTGACCGGTTCCGCCGGGGTCGCCCGCCGCAGCGGATCTTGCGCGCTCCAGGCCTGAGCCGGAACGAGAACCTCGGCCACGCCGAAATGGAGGTCCACCACCGGATCGCGCAACAGGAAGCGCTGGCTCGACGTCACGGTCATCGCCTCGCGCGGCAAGGTGCCGTCGACCTCGCCGGGCAGTATCTCCAGCGGGCGTTCGCCCAGATGTTCGTCATACCATTCCGGGTCGCGCGAAAACCGCAGCACGGCGGCCAGCGGCTGTATCCCGTGATCGCGGGTCACGACACGCGCACCGGTTTCGAGCCATTCCACCGGCTGTTCCCCCTCGGGCGTCAGCACCATTGTACCGGGGCCGAACGCCGAAACGGATGCCTCGCCGGCATCATCCGACAGCGTATAGATCACGCCCGGCACCAGCGGCTCCGACGTTGCGTAGCCATAAAGCTTGCCGTCGAGCTCGACCATCTCCATCCGGATCTGTCGGCCTGAGGCCGGGTGGCGCAATTCCGCACGCGCCGCCACCTGCACGTAGCCGGAGGCGATCACGCCATCCAGCCCGTCGCGGATAATCGCAAACCATCCGTCATTCAGGTCTTCTTCCGCAACGATGGCGTCCGCCGGCAGTGCGACGCGGTAATGCTCTTCGGCCTCGTCATGGGGTGCGGTCATGAAGACCTGCCCCGCACGCGCATCGACATGAAGCACGGAGGCCGGGTAGATCAGGAATTCGACTGTCGACACGTTGGCTCCCCGAATCTTCGTCTGCAATCTGGTCCCACCAGAAGCTGCGAAAATGGTTGATATTCACTTGATGCCCACGATTTCCTCCGGCAAGAACGGCGGAAATGGCCAGACAGCTCGATTACCTGACCCTGCGCGAGGTGTTCTCCCGCTTCCGCGAGGCGGAACCCGAGCCGCGTGGCGAACTGGAGCACGTGAATGTCTACACGCTGCTCGTGGCGGTGGCATTGTCGGCGCAGGCCACGGATGCGGGCGTGAACCGGGCCACGCGGGAACTTTTCAAGGTCGCCGACACGCCCCAAAAGATGCTGGAGCTGGGCGAGGAAGGCCTGACCGGGTACATCAAGACGATCGGGCTGTTCCGCCAGAAAGCCAAGAACGTGTTGAAGCTGTCCCGCATTCTGGTGGAGGATTACGGCGGCGAGGTGCCAAATTCCCGCGCCGCGCTGCAATCCCTGCCCGGGGTTGGGCGCAAGACGGCCAATGTCGTGCTGAACATGTGGTGGCACCACCCCGCCCAGGCCGTCGACACCCACATCTTCCGCGTCGGCAACCGCACCGGCATCGCGCCAGGCAAGACGGTCGAGGCGGTGGAACGTGCGATCGAGGACAACGTTCCGGTCGACTTCCAGCTCCATGCGCATCACTGGCTGATCCTGCACGGCCGGTATACATGCCTGGCACGCAAGCCGAAATGTGCGGCCTGCCTGATCCGTGATCTCTGCCTATACGAGGACAAGACCGAATGACCAAATACAAGCTGGTCGGCATCGGCAACGCCGTTGTCGACGTCATCTCCCATGCCGACGAATCCTTTCTGGAGCTCATGGGGATCGAGAAGGGCATCATGCAGCTGATCGAGAAGGAACGGGGCCAGGTGCTCTATTCCGCGATGACCGACCGGATCCAGACGCCGGGCGGATCGGTGGCCAACACCATCGCCGGTGTCGGCGCGCTGGGCCTGCCGACAGCGTTCATCGGGCGGGTTCACGACGACGAGCTGGGCCGCTTCTATGCCAATGCCATGACCGATGACGGCATCGATTTCGTCAACCCGCCGGTGCCGGACGGGGAGTTGCCGACCTCGCGGTCGATGATCTTCGTCTCGCCCGATGGGGAGCGGTCGATGAACACCTATCTCGGGATTTCCTCGGAGCTGGGGCCCGACGACGTGCCGGACGAGACCGCGTCGAATGCCGAGATCATTTTTCTCGAGGGCTATCTCTTCGACAAGGACAAGGGGAAGGACGCGTTTCGGCGGGCCTCCCGGCTGACGCGCGCGGCGGGCGGCAAGGCGGGTATCGCCATTTCCGACCCGTTCTGCGTGGATCGCCACCGCGCGGATTTCCTCGACATGATCGAGAACGAACTCGACTTCGTGGTCGGCAACCAGCACGAGATCACCGCGCTGTTCGAAACGGACGACGTGGAGGACGCAATCCGGCGCACGGCGGAGATGGTCGACCTGGTGATCTGCACCCGTTCCGGCGATGGAGTGACGATCCTGGGCGGCGGCGAACGGCACGACCTGCCGGTGAAGAAAGTGGTGCCGGTGGATGCGACCGGTGCGGGCGACCAGTTCGCCGCAGGCTTCCTCTATGGCCTGGCCACCGGTCAGGACCTGGAGACCTGTGGCCGCATGGGCCACCTCTGCGCGGGCGAAGTGATCAGCCATGTGGGTCCGCGTCCGAAGGCCAACATGATGCACCGGTTCCGGGACGCCGGGCTGGTATGAGCCTGGCGGACGGATTCCACGACCTGCCCCGCGGCAAGCTTGCGATGGTCGTCACGCATCTGCAGATGACGGCGCCCGCTCCGCTGCGCGGCGCGGGGCAGCCGTCCGGCACGGAATTCGCCGAACTGCCGCGGGATCCCGACACCTACCGCGACCTGATCCGCCGCATCGGGCAGGACTGGCTGTGGTTCTCGCGTTTGGAACTCGACGACCTGGCGCTCTGCGCGGTGATCGAGCATGGGGAGGTCGATATCCGGACATTGATGGTCGAGGGCAGACCCGAGGCGATCCTGGAGCTGGATTTCCGCGGGCATGACGAATGCGAACTCGCCTTCTTCGGCGTGACGCCCGCGCTCATCGGCACCGGGGCCGGAGCCTGGCTCATGGACAGGGCGATCGACCTGGCCTGGGCCCGGTCCATCTCGCGCTTTCACGTGCACACATGCACGCTGGACAGCCCGCAGGCGCTGGGCTTCTACATCCGGTCGGGCTTCACCCCATATCGCCGCCAGGTCGAGGTCGCCGAAGATCCCCGCCGCCGCGGCATCCTCCCCGAAACCGCCGCGCCCCAGATCCCGCTCTTGTAATCCAGCGGAGCGCGCTGCGCGCGCATGCCAGCAGAGATGGGGGCGCTGCCCCCGTCCGCCCGGCGGGCGGACTCCCCCGAGGTATTTTTGAACCCAAAGAAGCGGGAAAGTGGCGCCGCGAGCCTCCGGCGGTCGGCTGGAAGT
>CBDUPF010000267.1:0-5524 GCA_965369035.1 uncultured Aliishimia sp. | reverse complement strand
TACCACCCTGTTCATCCAGCGTGGCGGGACAGAACGGGCCGATATCCAGTCCCTTCGGTTTGTAGCCCACGGTGATGCGATGGCATGTGGTCGCGGTTCCATCCTCCAGCGTGCAATCGACCACCTCGGTCGGCGCGGTGAACGCGCTCTGATCGAAGGCATCGATCTCGGGGGGCGCCAGCACGCCAGGTAGTGCCCCCCCCGGGGGGCACTACCTGGACGCGACCAGATCTTGACGCGCAGATAGTCCCAGACATTGCAGGAATGATGAAGTCGCCATCGCGGTGCCGGTCTTCTGAAAGTCGCCGGTGCGCAGACGCACGCTATACGCCGGAGTCTGAAAACCTCCCGATTTCGCGACGAAGTTCGAGGATGCGGCGGCGCCCAGCGCGCCGAAAAAGATTTCCCGAAAGACTGGCCAGCGGGTTTGCGCCCGGAAAATCGCGAAAAACAGCCTTTGTCAGGCGGAACCGACCGAAACCCAACGCGTAGATACGACAGGGAGAGTCGAAATGATGCATCTGTCGCGTCGAGGATTCCTGAAAGCTGGAACAAGTGCTGCCGCAGTCAGCATCGTACCGCTTCACGAGGCGCTGGCCGGGCTTCAGACCGAACGACAATACCAGCCGCCGGGATGGCGCGAGAACGGGAAGGTCCGGTTCCGCCAGGACGGCATTCCAAAGGTCACCGGAGACAAGGTCTTTGCCATCGACATCCGCGCTCGGGACATGCCCGATTGGCCGGATGTGCAGTCACATGGCTTTCTGATCAGGCTGCCCCGGACCGACCGCATCTTTGACGGCGTCACCGTCGACCCGCTGGGCTCCGATCTGCGCCCCGACGTTCTGGTTACCGCCGAGACCTTGCGCGACGACGGGGTCGAAATGGTCGAGACGGACTTCTATGGTGCCTTCTTCGCCGAACGCGGGGAGGTGCCGACCTATCTGGGCCAGCCGGCGGCGCTCCTGATCTATCACGACTACGCCCGGTTCCGCGCCGCCAAGGAGCGCCTGAAGTTCAACGAGGACGCGTTGATCTGGGGCGATGCAGCGGAACCGCCACAGCGCACACCTTACGGCGCGACACGCTATGTCCGCATTGGCGGAGACACCCGCGATGCCGAGGACCGATTCTCGCCACTGAAGAACACCACGCTCTTTGCGGACTTCGAGGACGGGCAGGCAAAATGGCCCGCCGAAGATGCCGAGGGCGACAACGGCGGCAAGGCGATGGCGCTGGCCGCCGAACTCCGTGCGGAGTTGGAGAGCCCGCCGGACGGCTGGGCGGTCTATCGCCGCCGGTACAATTCCCAATATGTCGACCCCGCCGCCTTGGAGCCGGACAACGGAAATGCGTGGTATGACGCGGAGAACGGACGGCTGCACGTGGTGACCGGGACGCAGTCGCCCTGGACCAATGCCGACCATATCGAAAGGATGGTCCGCGCCAGCCGGTTCGACCTGTCGGAACTGCGCTTGCATCCCGGCTACACGGTTGGTTACGGGCAGAAGGAACACCACGTCTTCCCCTATTACGTCGCCATGGCGGCGCTTTACGGTGAGGGCCGCCCCGTGCGCCTGGCCCTTGACCGGTGGGAGCATTTCCAGGGCGCGTTGAAGCGCCATCCGTTCGAGACCGACATCACGCTGGCCGTGGACCGGCAGACGGGCGAATTCCGCAGTCTCGCGGCCGACCAGCGTGCGGACGGCGGTGGGGTCAGGAATTTCAGCCCCTCGGTCGGCCAGGTCTCGGCCACAGCCCTGCAATCGATCTACTACCTGCCGAAAAGCGACCTTGTCGTGCAGGTCGACGCGTCACGTGCCCCCACCGCGGGATCCATGCGCGGCTACGGGACGCTGCAAAGCATGGTGGCGATGGAACTGATGGTCGACGAGGTGGCCGAAGACCTCGGTATCGACCCGATCGAGTTGCGGCGCATCAACGTGTTCCGCACCGGCAACAAGAACACGCAGGGCGCCATCCCGGCGGGGCATCTGCGTGCGGCCGAAATTCTCGACGCCGCCGCGCGGGACCCGGTCTGGACGGAGCGCGCCGAGCGCAAGGACGCGTACGAAGCCGCGCATCCTGGCTATCGCTACGGAGTTGGGTTTTCCTGCGTGCAGAAGGACTACGGCACCGGGGCCGAGGCCGCGCTCGTGCAACTGGAGCTGTCGCCCGAGGGCCATCTGCACATGCGCCACGTCGCCTCGGAAATCGGCTGCGGTGCCACGACCTCGCAGATGTTGATGACCGAACCGCACCTCGGCAAACCTGCCGACAGCGTCGATTTCGCGGTCACGGACTGGCCCAGCCTGCCGTTGGAAGCCAACAACGAACCCTACACGATGAGCCAGGAGGAGCAGGACCGGCTGGCCGCGAACCCGCGCTGGGTGCCGCGCATCACTTCCCCGCGCAGCGCCTCGAATTCCGCATACTACTTCACGCATGCCACGACCCAAGCCGCGCGGCTGCTGTTCGAACTGGGGCTCTGGAATGCCGCGCTCAGCTTCTGGCGCGAGGGCATCGGCGGCGGACAGGCCGGGCCGCTCCACGTTCGCCGCGAAGACGCCGTCTGGCGTGACGGACACCTCGTCGCGGGCGGGCTGAACCCGCTGCCGCTGGCCGATCTCGCCCGCCGCGCGCATGAACGCGGTTTCATCACCGGAGTGACGGTCCACACCTTCAACCGCTGGTCCTGGGCGCGCGCCGAGTTCGAGGTGGATGGCACGCGCGTCACTGCGCCGATTGACGCGCTCTCTGTACGTTGGGGAGATGGCGCCGCCCCCCACAAGCGGGCGCAGATGCAGGATGCGGGATACGCGTTTCAGCCGCGACTGCGGGTCGAATACCCGCCGGTGCAACGGAACAATGCGGCGGTGACCTACTACGCCCCCTGCGCCACGCTGGTGGAGGTGTCTGTCAACACGGGCTCCGGCGAGGTGAAGGTGCTGAACCACCATTCCTGGCTGGAATGCGGGCGGCAGATCGTGCCGGAACTGGTCTCGGGCCAGTTGCAGGGCGGAATAGCCATGGGGATCGGGCACGCGCTTTACGAGGACATGCCGCTCTATGAGGACGGGCCGGGCAATGGCACGTGGAATTTCAACCGCTATCGCCTGCCCCGTGCGGAGGATGTCGCGGTCTGGACCCAGCGCGCCACGGTGCTCGAGCCGCTCTCTCCCACCGATCCGCCCAAGGGCATCGCGGAGGTCGTGATGATCCCCGTCGTCTCCGCCATCGGCAACGCCGTGCACCATGCCATCGGTCACCGGTTCGACCGCACCCCGATCACGCCGGAAAGGATCAAGGAGGTGCTGCGATGACCGCGACGATGACGGTGTCGATGACGATCAACGGGGCGCAGACGGACCCGGTGGAGATACCCGAAGACCTCATGCTGCTGGAATTCCTGCAGGAATACCTGAACCTGACCGGCACGCGCTATGGCTGTGGCCAGGGAGTGTGCCGGGCCTGCGCGGTGATCCATGACGGGCCGGACGGGCCGGAGGTGCTGCCGGCCTGTATCACCGGGGTCGCCTGGGCCCACGGGCGCGCATTTCGCACGGTCGAGGGGCATGCGACGCGGAACCCGGATGGCGATGTTGCCGCACTCACCGCGATCCAGCAGGCCTTTCTGGATCATTTCTCCTTCCAGTGCTCCTATTGCACGCCCGGCTTCGTCGCGGCGGCACAAGCGCTCGTGGAACGTCTGGAGGTGGACCCGATCGCGCCCGATGAGGTCGAGGACGCAGTGCTGGCGGCGCTCAACAAGAACATCTGTCGCTGCACCGGATACGTTCGCTACCTCGAGGCGACGCGCGACGTGATCCTCGCCACGCCCGGCCTGACCCACGGCAGCGGTACGGCGGGAGACAGCTGATGTCGACCTTTATGCGCATACTGGCCGGGATTGCCCTGGTTGGGATGATTGCCGCCGCCGTGATCTATTTCGGGTTCAGTGGCGCGGGGCCCGTGCCGCCGCCGAGCCGCGATCTGGCCACGCTGGACGACGCGGACAGGGCGGAAATGATCGCGCTGGGAGAATACGTCGCCAAGGCCGGGGATTGCGCCGCCTGTCACGAGAGCGAGGATGGCATCGCGCTGGCTGGCGGGACGCCGATGGAAACCCCGATGGGCACGATCTACGGCACCAACATCACGCCACATGATACCCACGGCATCGGCGGATACACCTCCGACGACCTCTACCGCGTCATGGTCTACGGCATCGCGCCCGGCGGTCGGCGGCTGTATCCCGCGATGCCCTACACATCCTATCATGCGGTCTCGCGCGCGGATGTCGATGCGCTCTACCTCTACCTGATGTCCCGGCCTCCCGTGGCAAAGCCGAACCGCGACCATGATCTGGCCTTTCCTTTCAACCCGCGTCCGCTGGTGGCGTTCTGGAACGTTCTTTACCGTCCGGACCCGCCCGAGGATCCCGGACCGGGCCTTTCGGGCGGAGACGCGCTGACCGGAGAGGCGCGCGGCGATTACCTCGTCAACGTGCTGGGCCATTGCGGCGAATGCCACACGCCCCGCAACCTCGCCTATGCCAAGACCGATGAGCACCTGGCCGGAACGGTGATCGAAGAGGCCCTGGCCCCCGACATCACGCCCGCCGGCCTCGCCTCCCGCGGGTGGACGCCGGAGGATCTGGAGCAATTCCTTTCGACCGGCCTTTCGCCCCAGGGTGTGATGACCTTCCGCATGTTCCCGGTGCTGAGCCATTCGACGAAGTACCTGCCGGAGCGGGACATCGAGGCGGTGGCCGCTTACCTGACGACCGGCATGCCGGAAACCTCCGCCCCCCGCAGTGATCCGGCGGCGAAAGACGCCCATACCGACGGCCACCGGCTCTATGTCGGACTATGCGCCGGCTGCCACGGCGCCGAGGGGCAGGGTCAACCGTTTGGGTCCGTCCCCATGGCCGGCAACACGACGCTGATGCTGGAGGATCCGCTGAACCTGCACCGCGTGATCCGCGAAGGGATTCCCGCCCGGCGGTTGAGCGGTCATTTGCGGATGCAGGAGATGCCAGCTTTCGATCATCGCTTGTCGGATGTGGAACTCCAGGCGCTGAGCGACTACCTCCGGGCACGATGGGGCGCCGCCGTTCCGCCGGCATAGGCGTCTTCGCATCCGAATCACGCCATGACGTGCTGCGGCTTGACCCCGGCACCGGCGGATCTAACGTGACAGTTCCCAGCGCGGAGGGATTTCAGCCTGAACCGAGCCTGCGAGGAGCCATCACCGCTACATCAAGCCAGGATGTCCCCGATCCTCTGACGACATGCCGCTTCGGACTCCCGCGTCAGGATACTGGCACAGGCCGCGGGATCACCTCCGCAGCAGTCCGCAAGCAGGAACAGGACCAGGGCGTCGGCCGTGTCGATATTGGGAGCGTACAGGATTTCCTTCTGCCTGCGGGTAGCACTGACAAGCCCCGCCCGCTTCAGGATCGCAAGGTGGCCGGACAAGGTTGAGGGCTTTGCCTCCAGCCGTCGGGCGATCTCGAGCGCCT
>CBDUPF010000266.1:0-5535 GCA_965369035.1 uncultured Aliishimia sp. | reverse complement strand
GTTCGTGGCATCGGCGCCGAGCCCGTAGACCGTCTCTGTCGGGAATGCGACAAGCGCACCTTCGGCCAGCAGCGCCGCGGCGCGGGCGATGCCTTCGGTGTCGGGACGCAGTCTGATGGTTTCCATTGCCCGCCCCGTGACGCCGCGTTTGTATTGCACGCGCCCCGCGCAGTCCGCATGCTTGATGCCGGGGTCGGCCGCTCGGATACAGGTTCACCCCTGCAATGCCAAGCATGACATACGCCCGGAGATCGCAATGCCCTATCGTGCCCCCGTCGAAGACTACCGTTTCATGTTCGACCACGTGGTGGATTTCAGGCAGGTCGCAGAGACGGAACGGTTCGCCGAAGCCACGCCGGATCTCGTCGGCGCGATCCTGACCGAGGCCGGAAAGATGTGCGAGGAAGTGCTCTACCCGCTCAACCGGCAGGGTGATCTGCACCCCGCGCGGCTGGAGAATGGCGTGGTGCGGACCTCTCCGGGGTTCGGCGAGGGGTTCCGCGCGATTGCCGAGGGCGGCTGGATCGGCATGTCCGCGAGTGCCGATCATGGCGGGATGGGGCTGCCGATGACCGTGACCACGGCCGTGAACGAGATGATGAGCGCGGCCTGCCTGTCGCTGCAACTGGCTCCGTTGATGAGCCAGGGCCAGATCGAGGCGCTGGAGCATCACGCCAGTGACGAGATCAAGTCGCTCTACCTGCCGAAGCTGATATCCGGCGAATGGACCGGCACGATGAACCTGACCGAACCGCAGGCGGGCTCCGACGTGGGCGCGCTCAGCACGAAGGCGGAGCCCAATGGCGATGGCACGTTCAGCATCACCGGGCAGAAGATCTACATTTCCTGGGGCGACAACGACTTTGCCGAGAACGTCTGCCACCTGGTGCTGGCCCGTCTGCCCGACGCGCCGGCGGGAACAAAGGGGATCAGCCTGTTCCTGGTGCCGAAATACCTGCCGGATGCCGATGGCAATGTCGGCGTGGCGAACGACCTGAAGGTCGTCAGCCTGGAACACAAGATGGGGCTGCATGGCTCTCCCACCTGCGTGATGTCCTACGAAGGCGCCAAGGGCTGGCTCGTCGGGCCGGAGCAGGGCGGCATGGCGGCGATGTTCACCATGATGAACAATGCCCGTCTTGGTGTCGGCGGGCAGGGGATCGGCGTGGCCGAGGGCGCCTACCAGCATGCGCTGGCCTATGCGCAGGAGCGCAAGCAAGGCCGCTCCCCCATCGACGGCGGGACCGGCACGATCATGGATCATGCCGATGTGCGCCGGATGCTGACACACATGAAGGCGGAGGTCTTCGCGGCCCGGTCCATCGCGCTCATGTGCGCCGTGGCCATCGACATGGGGGAGGCGACCGGCGACGCGGCATGGAAGGCGCGCGCGGCCCTGCTCACACCCATCGCCAAGGCCTTCGGGACGGACACCGGCATGAATGTCGCGCGCATCGGCCTGCAGGTGCATGGCGGGATGGGCGTGATCGAGGAGACGGGCGCGGCGCAGTACAGCCGCGACGTGCGGGTGACGGCGATCTACGAGGGGACGAACGGAATTCAGGCCATGGACCTCGTGGCCCGCAAGATGATGGACGGCGGCGAGGCGGCCAACATGCTGCTGGACGAGATCGAGGCCGCGGCCGAACGTGCGCGGGACGTGTTGCCGGATCTGGCCGAACCGGTCTGGCAGGCGACGGAGACCCTGCGCGAGGCGACCGAATGGCTGGTGGGGCAAGGCGATCTCAACAACCGCTTCGCGGGCGCCGTGCCGTATCTGACCGGGTTCGCCCGGGTGCTTGGCGCCTACGCGCATCTGATGGCGGCCATGGCCAACCGCGGTGGTCCGCGCGAGAAACTCGCGCGGTTCTACATCGAACGGATGCTGCCGGAACATGCTGGCCTTCTGGCACAGGCTCAGGTAGGCGCAGAGGGTCTCTATGACCTTGCACCCGAAGACCTCGTAGCCTGATGCCCGACATCGCCGTTCTGCCGTCCCGCGGCTGCCCGTTCATGCGGCGGCGGCACCGGTGTGTCAGGTGGAAACAGCCAGCCTCGCGGAGGACCTGATGCCCAAGGACGCACCGACCGGCATACGCTACCCGTGGGAAACCCCGCCGGAGCATGGCCAGGTCATCGAGGTCGCCGACGGCGTCCTCTGGACCCGGCTGCCGTTGCCGATGAAGCTCGACCACGTCAACATCTACGTTCTGGACGACGGCGACGGATGGACGGTGATCGACACCGGGTTCTCCTCCAACAAGGGCAAGGCAATCTGGCAGGCACTGCTCGACGGGCCATTGGACGGCCGTCCCGTGCGCCGCGTGGTCGTCACCCATCACCATCCCGACCACGTGGGGCTCGCCGGCTGGTTCCAGGACCGGATGGACGCCGAACTGGTCACCACGCGCACCTCATGGCTGATGGCGCGGATGCTGGTCCTGGACGAGCAGGAGCAGGCCACGCCGGAGAATATCGCCTTCTGGAAAAGCGCGGGCATGGACCCGGAGATCCTCCAGGCCCGGATGGAGGAGCGACCGTTCAACTTCGCCGATATCGTCGACCCGATGCCGCTTGGCTATACCCGTATCCGGCAGGACGAAACGATGGAGATCGGCGGGCGCGAGTGGGACATCCATATCGGCAACGGCCATGCGCCCGAACACGCGACGTTCTGGAGCCGTGACGACAATCTCGTGCTTGGCGGCGATCAGCTTCTGCCGTCGATCAGCCCGAACATCGGCGTCTACGCGACCGAGCCGATGGCGGACCCGATTGCCGACTGGCTGGAGAGCTGCGAGCGTCTGGCCCCGCTGGCCCGACCCGATCACCTGGTTCTGGGCGGGCACAAGCTGCCCTTTACCGGCCTGCCGGTTCGGATGCGGCAGCTGATCGACAACCACCACGGCGCGCTGAAACGCCTGCTGGCCTTTATCGACACGCCGAAGACCGCGGGCGAGTGTTTTGCCCCGCTCTTCAAGCGCAAGATCGGACCGGGGGAATACGGGCTCGCACTGGTCGAATCGGTGGCCCATCTGAGCCATCTGTACCAGTCCGGCCTGGCCACGCGGACGCTGCGCGAAGACGGCGCCTACCTCTACCAGCGCAAGTCCTGACCGGGCCCGTCCGGTCACGCGCGGAGGTGGAACGATCCGGGACGCGGGACGTTCTTGACCAATCCCGACGGGAGGAAAACGCACATGGACGAACAGATCAACACCGCCGCCGAACGGGCGGAGGCCGCGGCGCTGCCCCGTCGCTACGAGGCTCATACCTGCGATGACCGTCCGGCAGGCGACCAGCCGGTGCCTCCGGGTGTCGCCGCCCATGCGGCCACGAAAAGCCCTGCGCAATGGGCGTACGAGCGTATCGTCCTGTACCTGCAGGAGTTCGAGAAGCAACTGGACCGGGAACAGGAGGTCGCGATTGCCTTCGCCGGCAGCGATGGCGGGGTGCTGCGGATCGAGGGGATGGGCTATTTCGACCCCGATATCGTGACATTCTACGGTCAGGATGCGGGTGGCGGGCGGAGCCAGATGATCCAGCATGTCACGCAACTCAACGTGATGCTGCGTGCGTTGCCGCGCATACCCGACACCACGGAGCCGGTGCGCGTCGGGTTCGAACTGGCCCGCCGGATGGCCGATACCTGAAACCGCGCCGCATCAGAGGCTCCGAATACCGCGTCCTGCGCCCAATTGGCCACGTGACACGGGGAGCCAAATCCGCTAAGCGGCGGCGGACAGACGGAAACTTCGCAACGGGGGAATGACCCATGGCCGAGCACAAACATGGCGACATGAAAATCGAAACCCAGGAAAAGACCTTTGCGGGTTTCGTCTCTTTCACGCAATGGGCCGTCATCGTGATCTTCGCGATCCTGATCTTCATGGCGATCTTCGCCAGCTAAGGGTCCCGCCGAAACCGGAAGGGCGGCTTCATGCTTCGGCTGATAAGTGTTCTGTGCGCGTTGCTCGCGCTGGCGGCGTGTGCGGGCGGCGAGAGCGGTCCGCTGCCAGTCGAGGAGCAGCGCCGTGTGGCCTACCGCCATCCCGGACCGCCGTCGCTGACCCTGATCACGGTCGTCAACAACCGGACTGGGGCCGGCGGGCATTCCAGCCTCATGGTCTCCGGAAGCCAGCGCGTGATCTTCGACCCCGCGGGGTCGTTCCGGTCAAGCTGGGTGACGGAACATGGCGACGTGATCTACGGCGTGAACGACAGCTATTTCCAGGCCTACAAGAGCGCGCATGCCCGCAGCACCTACCACGTTGTGACGCAGACCTTCACCGTGAGCCCGGAGACCGCCGAGCGTGCGTTGCAACTCGTGCAGTCCCAGGGTTCGGTCGCCAGCGCCTTCTGCGCCAACGCCACCTCCAGCATTCTCAAGCAGTTGCCGGGATTTCAGGACGTGAAGGTCACGTTCTACCCGGTCAACCTGATGCAGCAACTCGCATCGAAACCCGGCGTCGTGACCGACCGCTACTACGAGAACGACGAGGGCGAAGTGGTGGACGGGATCAAGCTGCCCGCGCCGGCCTGATCGCCGTCACAGCATGTAAAGCCCCGCATAGAGCACGGCGGCCCCGCCGAAAATGGCTGCCGCTATGTTCTTCGTCAGATACCCGAGCAGGAATGCGGCCCCGGCTGCGGCGAGCCGCGGCAGGTCCGGCTCACCCCCCGTCGCCGCCGGCCAGAGCACCAGCGGCGCCACCAGCGCGGGCAGGATCGAAACGGCAGTATACCGCAGGTGCCGCAGCACCCAGGGCGGCAGTTGCCGATCCCCCACCACGCCCAGAAACACGAAGCGGATCGCAAAGCTGCCCAGCCCGAGGCCGATGATGACCGTCCAGAGTTCGAGGTCTGAAATCATGCCGCCTGACGCTCCAGCCAGATTTCGGTCCGCGCGCCCGCGATCATGCCCGCCGCCCCTGCAGCCAGCAGGCCGAGGTTGTAGGGCAGACTGGCCGCCAACAGCGCCACGGTGGTTCCGGTCAGCGCGGCGACCATGTGGGCCGGTGTCCGCAGCATCGGTCCGATCAACGCCAGGAACGCCAGCGGCATCACGAAGTCCAACGCCCAGCTTTCGGGGATCTGCTGCCCGACCAGCGCGCCCACCACGGTGAAGATGTACCAACTCGGGCAGACCGGCACGACCACGCCGAAGAAATACGCGAGCTTCTGGCTCAGCGGCATCTCCGGTTCCTTCTCGTATTTCGAGATGGACACGGCATAGGACTGGTCGACGAGGAAATAGGCCGCAATCGCCCGCTTCCAGAACGGCACCGCGCCGAGATAGGGCGTGATCGATGCCGAATACATCGCCATGCGCAGATTGACCGCCAGCGCGGAAGCCAGAACGATCACCGTCGGCACGTCGTCCTGCATCAGCGACAGCGCGGTGAACTGCGCCGCCCCGGCCACGACCACCACCGAAAAGGCCAGCGCTTCGAACACGTTGAGCCCCGCTTCGGTCGCCAGCACGCCAAAGAGCATTGCGAAGGGACCGGCCACGACGATGAAGGGGGCACTGTC
>CBDUPF010000265.1:0-5655 GCA_965369035.1 uncultured Aliishimia sp. | reverse complement strand
GCCGTTCTTTTTCCAGCCGAACATCCAGCCGGTGATGCCGTTCTTCACGTAAGCCTAGTCGGTGATGATGGTGATGCTCGACGGGCGCTGCAGCGTCTCCAGCGCCGCGATGGCGGCCATGAGCTCCATCTGGTTGTTCGTGGTCTCGGCCGCGCCACCCGAAAGTTCCCGTTCGCGAACCACGGTGTCGCCGTCCCGGGCCTGCATCAACACGCCCCAGCCGCCGGGGCCGGGATTGCCGGAACAGGCTCCGTCCGTATAGGCAAAAAGCTCAGCCATGCTTGCGGGCCTGAATCACGATCCAGGGAGAGACCTCGCCGCTCAGCCCCGGACCTTCGCCTGTCCAGGTGGCGATTGGCGTCAGGCCGGCGCCGGTCAGCAGGCCGGTCAGTTCCGTGTCGGTGACGTAGGTGTAGCGGCGGCCCAATTTGTCCCGCGACGTGTTGCGGCCGGTCTTCATCCCGATATGGAACAGGCCACCCGGCTTCAACGCATGGGCGATGGCCGCGATGTGCCGGGGCAGGTCGGTCCGCGTGGCGTGCAGCAGCGAGAAGTTCGCCCAGATCCCATCGTAGAGCTCGGACTCGGCCAGATCGTCAAAGGTTTCCTGCCGCGCCGTGACGCCGGGCCGCCGGGTCGCGTGCGCGATCATTTCGGCGCTTGCATCGGTGGCTGTCACATCGTGGCCCGCTTTGGCCATGATCCCGGCGGTCCGCCCCGGCCCGCACCCGAGATCGAGCAATGTGGCTCCGGCCGGCAGAAGGTCGAGGAAATGGCGAAGCTGCGTGTCGATCTGCTCGTCCTTGTCGAAGCGGTCGGCATAGTCCGCCGCACGCGCATCGTAGACGTCGAGGGTCTCGCGATCCGTCACAGGAACACCCCGACGGAGAGACAGGCGACGACGACAACCGTGAGCAGCACACGCAGCCGGAGCCACCAGTCGGGCGTCAGACCCCATGCCGAGAAGGCGTAATCGAGGACGAGCAGCCCCAGAAAGCCGAAGATGAGGTTGGTGCCGGCACCGGTCGGACCGCCGCCAGTCATGAAAAACGCCCAGAGCGCGGGGATCACGGACAGCGCGTAGCCGGTGGCGGCCCGCCCTCCGTCCGCGCGAGTGGCAAAGCCCCAGAGCACGCCCGACATGAAGCTGAGGATCACGGATCCGTAGAAAAGCTGCACGTAGGGTCCGACAAAGCGCGGGCCCAGCTGCGCCGCCCCCCACGCCTGCAGCGCGTCGGAAAGATAGGTGGCCGCGCCCCAGACGAATGGGATGAGGCCGGCCAGGCCAAGGAGGAGGGGAGCGGTCGGGATACGGTTCATGGCCGGGTCATAGCCACCGTGGCAGGGTGCTTCAAGCTGTCCGTTTCCGGAGAGTGCGCGTCAGCGACCGTGAAACCCGCCCAACGGGTCCGGTCCACGCGGTCAGGCCGGCACGCGCAGGACGCGGGGCACCTTGAACTCGACATTCTCCTGCGCGGTCTCGACCGTCTTGCGCGTGACGTCGTAGCGTTCGGCAAAGGCCGCGATGACCTCCTCGATCAGCACTTCGGGGGCCGAGGCTCCGGCGGTGATCCCGACCGAGGAAATGCCTTCAAGCGCGCGCCAGTCGATCTCCGTGGCGCGCTGTACAAGCTGGGAGTGGGCGCAGCCGGCGCGCTTGCCGACCTCGACCAGCCGCTTCGAATTGGAGGAATTCGGCGCCCCCACGACCAGCAGGGCATCGCAGTCCGGTGCCATGGCCTTCACCGCCTCCTGACGGTTCGTGGTCGCATAGCAGATGTCTTCCTTGTGCGGCCCGACAATGGCCGGGAAGCGCGCCTTCAATGCGGCGACGATATCGGCAGTGTCATCCACCGACAGCGTCGTCTGGGTGACGAAAGCCAGCCGTGCGGGGTCACGTACCTGCACCCGCTCGACATCCTCGACCGTTTCCACCAGCAGCACTTCGCCCTCCGGCAGTTGGCCCATGGTGCCGATCGTTTCCGGGTGGCCGGCATGACCGATCATGATTATCTGCAAGCCGTTCTCGTGATGGCGCGCGGCCTCGATATGCACCTTGGAGACCAGCGGGCAGGTCGCATCCACGAACACCATCTGGCGACGCGACGCAGCGGCGGGCACGGATTTCGGCACGCCATGGGCGGAAAAGATCACCGGACGGTCATCCGGGCAATCGTCCAGTTCCTCGACGAACACCGCCCCCTTGGCGCGCAGACCGTCGACGACAAAGCGGTTGTGCACGATCTCGTGCCGGACATAGACCGGCGGGCCCCATTTCTCCAACGCCATCTCGACGATCCGGATGGCCCGATCCACGCCGGCACAAAAGCCGCGCGGCGCAGCGAGGTAGAGGGTGAGAGGGGGTTTGGCCATGGCACGTCTCCTGATGGCCCAGACCTAGGGGCTGCCAGCGGTCGCGTCCATAGCCGGAGGACGGTTTTGCACCACGATCAGGCTCGATCGTTGCGACGGGAGGCGATTGTCCATGTCGAAAACGTCGGCGATCTGACGGGCCGAAGAACCGATCTTCAGCGTGAGACCGCCAGTCAGCAGGATGCAGGACCGCGGGACCGAGGGGCGTCAGTCGTCGGCGGTTTCCCGTTCCCGAATGCGCTCTTGCTGGTGCTCGCGCGGCGGCCGCCCGATCACTTCGCGAAGCTCGTCGAGTTCGATGAAATTGTCGGCCTGACGCCGCAATTCGTCCGCGATCATCGGCGGCTGGCTGCGGATCGTGGAGACCACGGAAACGCGCACACCCTGCCGCTGAAGGCTTTCGACCAGCGGCCTGAAGTCGCCATCGCCCGAGAACAGGACGATATGATCCACGCGTGGCGCAAGCTCCATCGCATCGACCGTGAGTTCGATGTCCATGTTGCCCTTGACCTTGCGACGGCCCATGCTGTCGGTGTATTCCTTGGCCGGTTTGGTGACCATGGAATAGCCGTTGTAGTTGAGCCAATCCACGAGGGGTCGGATCGGCGAATACTCGTCGTTCTCCAACAGCGCCGTGTAGTAGAAAGCCCGAAGCAACTTGCCGCGCCGCATGAATTCCTGTCGCAGAAGCTTGTAGTCAATGTCGAAGCTCAGCGATTTGGCAGCGGCGTAGAGGTTTGAGCCGTCAATGAACAGCGCAAGGCGTTCGTCTTTATAAAACATCCAAAATGCCCTTTTCGAACCGAGCTCCACGCTGTTGTGTCCGTGAGTGAGTGATAAGTTGCGCGGAACGGTTCAGCAAAGGTAGGCATTTTTTGTTATGTCGCAACATACTTGTGCGTCACAATCCGGCGGAATCCTGCCTCAATTCCGGTCAAGAATGCTTGTGGCGGCTGGATCGAACCAGAATTCGCCTGCGGGTTCCCCGAGGGAAACACTCTCGCATGCGTTGAAGTTGCTGGGCGGGCATGGCGGGGTGATTCGCGCAACCAGCCGATTTTTCCAGACCCCCTGCTTTCCGTCCGGGGCCGGACCGGATTTCGTGAATGCCGTATTCGAACTTGAGGTGACGGGCGATGCGCGCCAGGCGCTTGACCTGCTGCACGCGGTCGAGACCGAGATGGGGCGGGTACGCGATGTCCGCTGGGGACAGCGAACCCTGGATCTCGACCTGATCGCATGCGGTCAGCAGGTCCGTCCCGATCGCGCAACAGTACAGCGCTGGATCGACCTGCCGCTTGATGCGCAGAAACGAATGGGTCCCGAGGAGTTGATCCTTCCGCATCCGCGGATTCAGGATCGCGCCTTCGTGCTGGTGCCGCTGACGGACATAGCGCCACAATGGGTTCATCCGCTGACGGGAATGACGGTACGGCAGATGCACGACGCGTTGCCGCAGTCGGACCGAGACGCGGTGAATCCACTTGTGTTTCGGCCAGAAGACCAATAAATATCCGCTCTCTGAAGGTCCAAACTGAGCATCCTGGAGCGTTACATGGCCCGCGTAACCGTCGAAGACTGCGTAGACAAGGTTCCCAACCGGTTCGAACTGGTCATGTTGGCCGCCCACCGGGCGCGGGAAATCTCGGCCGGGGCGCCGATCACGATCGACCGCGACAACGACAAGAACCCGGTCGTGTCCCTGCGCGAGATCGCGGAAGAGACGCAAAGCGCGGACGAGTTGCGCGAGCGCCTGATCGAGTCGAACCAGACCCAGATCGAAGTGGACGAACCCGAAGAAGACGCGATGGCGCTTCTGATGGGCGCGGAGCAGGACAAGCCGGACGAGGACACGATGTCGGAAGAGGCTCTGCTGCGGCAACTGATGGCTGCGCAAGGGCAGGGCTGACGCTTCACGCGCGCCGCACAGGCTGGCGGACCGGACATGACAGCAGACGAACTGATTGACCTGGTCCGCGCCTACAACCCGAATTCAAACGCCGATCTGATCCGCGAAGCCTATGCCTTCGGCAAGAAGATGCACGAAGGACAGGTGCGCCATTCCGGCGAGCCGTATTTCTCACATCCCGTGGCGGTGGCCGCGATCCTGACCGAACAGTCGCTCGATGATGCCACGATCATCACGGCGCTGCTCCACGACACGATCGAGGATACAAAGGCAAGCTATCCGCTTGTCGCCGACAAGTTCGGTTCGGAAATCGCCGATCTGGTCGACGGCGTCACCAAGCTGACCAATCTTCAGCTGTCCAGCGTGGAGACGCGGCAGGCGGAGAATTTCCGCAAGCTCTTCATCGCGATGTCCAAGGACCTGCGGGTGATCCTGGTGAAGCTGGCCGACCGTCTGCACAACATGCGCACGATCAAGTCGATGCGGCCCGACAAGCAGATCCAGAAGGCGCGCGAGACGATGGACATCTATGCCCCGCTTGCCGGGCGCATGGGCATGCAGTGGATGCGGGACGAACTGGAGGATCTCGCGTTCAAGGTGCTCAACCCCGAAGGCCGGTCGTCGATCATCCGCCGCTTCCTGACGCTGCAACGCGAGAGCGGCGACGTGATCCAGCGGATCACCAAGGACATGATCAAGGAGCTCGACAAGGCCGGGATCCAGGCCGAGGTGTTCGGGCGCGCCAAGAAGCCCTATTCGATCTGGCGGAAGATGCAGGAAAAGGATCAGGGTTTCTCGCGTCTTTCGGACATCTACGGCTTTCGCGTCATTACCGAAACCGAGGAGGACTGTTACCGCACGCTGGGGGCGATCCACCAGCGCTGGCGCGCGGTGCCGGGCCGGTTCAAGGATTATATCAGCCAGCCGAAATCGAACGGATACCGGTCGATCCACACCACCGTGCTTGGTCGCGACGGAAAGCGGGTCGAGGTTCAGATTCGGACCAGAGGCATGCACGAGGTGGCCGAAACCGGCGTGGCCGCACATTGGTCCTACCGGGATGGCGTGCGCGAGGAAAACCCCTTCGCCGTCGATCCCGCCAAGTGGATCAGCCAGCTGAACGAGCAATTCGAGGGGAATGAGGACGACCAGGATTTCCTCGAAGCGGTGAAGCTCGAGATGTACACCGACAAGGTGTTCTGCTTCACGCCCAAGGGGGACGTGATCAAGCTGCCGCGCGGTGCCACGCCGATCGATTTCGCCTATGCCATTCACACGCGGATCGGGTCGGCCTGTGTCGGGGCAAAGGTCGACCATATGCGCGTGCCGCTCTGGACCCGGCTCAAGAACGGTCAGTCGGTGGAGATCATCAT
>CBDUPF010000264.1:0-5768 GCA_965369035.1 uncultured Aliishimia sp. | reverse complement strand
GTATCCCACGGCGCATGCGCGATCAAGCGGCTTGGTGTGCACCGTGGCGCCGTGCGTCTTCTTCATGGCGTCCGCGGAGTCAGGCGGTTTCGGTGCTTTCGGGTTCCAGCTTGTCCTGCGTGCGGGTCTCGAAATCGGCCGCGTCGTGACGTTCGCGCAGCTGCATGTGCAGATCTCCGAAGGCGCGGTTGACCATGCGGCCCCGCTGCACCTGCGGGCGGGCGTCGATCTCTTTCGCCCAACGCTGAACGTGGGCATAGCTTTCGACATCCAGGAACTCGGCCGCGTCGTAGAGCCGCCCGAGCGCCAACTGCCCGTACCAGGCCCAGATCGCCATGTCGGCGATGGTGTAATCTTCGCCCGCGATGAACGGGTGGTGCTCCAACTGCCGGTTCAGCACGTCGAGCTGGCGCTTGGCCTCCATGGCAAAGCGGTTGATGGGATACTCCCACTTCTCGGGCGCATAGGCATAGAAATGGCCGAAACCGCCGCCGAGATAGGGCGCGCTGCCCATCTGCCAGAAGAGCCAGCTCAACATTTCCGCCCGCTTGTCCGGCGCGCCGAGGAAGGCGCCGAATTTCTCCGCCAGGTGCAGAAGGATGGCGCCGGATTCGAACACGCGCACCGGCTCGGAGCCGGAACGGTCCATCAGCGCGGGGATCTTGGAATTCGGGTTCACCTCGACGAAGCCGGAGCCGAACTGGTCGCCCTCGTTGATGTTGATCAGCCAGGCGTCGTATTCGGCTTCCGCGTGGCCTGCCGCCAGAAGCTCCTCGAACAGCACGGTGACCTTCACCCCGTTGGGCGTCGCCAGGGAATAGAGCTGGAACGGGTGCTGACCCACCGGCAGATCCTTGTCATGGGTCGGCCCGGCGATGGGGCGGTTGATGGAGGCGAATTTCCCCCCGCTTTCCCTGTCCCAGGTCCAGACTTTCGGCGGCTCGTAGGTATCGGTCATCGGATGCATCCTTGTTCGCGTCTTGGCGCAACGTAATGGCATGCGCGCAGATTGCCAGTGGATCGCGGGACATCGGGCACGTTGGTGGCGTCTGGCCCGCGTACTATTTGTCCGGCACCGGATCGTAGCCGCTGCGGCCCCAGGGGTGGCATCGGGCGATGCGGCGCAGGGTGAGCCAGCCGCCCCGGATCGCGCCATGCCGCTCCAGCGCCTCCAGCGCGTAGGCCGAACAGGTGGGCTGGTAGCGGCAATTGTGACCGACCCAAGGGCTGAAGATCAGCCGATAGGCCCGGACGGGCAGGGCCAGGACATGCGCAAGCGGGCTCATGTCAGCGCCTCGCGAAGGTCGGCCAGCATCCGGTCGAAAGGGTAGGTCGCAGTCACCGCGGCACGGCCGATCAGAACGTAGTCGTGGCCCGGTCGCCCGTGCGTCGGCAAGGTCAGGCGGGCGATCTCTCGCAGCCGCCGCCGGGCACGGTTGCGGGCCACGGCGTTGCCCACCTTCTTCGAACAGGTGAAGCCCACGCGGACCAATGGATCATCGTCGCGCCGGTTGCGGAGTTGCAGAATGAAGGACGGGGTCGCAATCTTTTTCGCGCGGGCAGCACGCAGGAAATCGGCGCGATGCCGCAGCGTTTCCACGCGGTTTCCGGCAAACGACAAAGCCGCCGGAGGGAGCGTCCCTGCGGCGGCTTGGTCGGTCATGTCGGGCGCAGCCATTGGACTGACGCGCGGGCGCGTCAAGCGCTCAGCGATTTCCGGCCACGGGCGCGGCGTGCGTTCAGAATCTTGCGGCCGGCCTTCGTCGCCATGCGCGCACGGAAGCCGTGGCGCCGCTTGCGCACGAGGTTCGAGGGTTGGAATGTGCGTTTTGTCACGTCGGTCTCCGGGTTCGTCTTCGGGCGCATCGCGGATTCGGCGCGCCGCATGTAATCGAAGCCCGGGCAATAGACCGGGTTCCGCTGCAAGTCAAACCCCGGCTGCCCGGTTTTTTCGGTCTTTGCAACATAAATGCCGCCGGAGCCGTTGCTTTGTTTCAAAACGGGCCCGTACCGGGGAAATGCGTCACCCTGGATCAACGCACCGTGATGGGGCTGTCGCGCCGCCTCGGCTGCCGCCATGTATTGAGCAATTGCATGCGCATCGTGGAAAGGCGACAGATGTGGCCGAAATGACCGACCCTGCGAATTCCGGCGCGATGCGGCGCCTTCCGATCATCGTGATCCTCACCGTCGCCGCGGCAGGAGCCTTCTTCCTGCGTGACCACCTGGGCTTCGAGGCGTTGCGTGACAATCGCGAGGCCTTGATCGCCTTCCGCGACGCGAACTATGCGCTGACCGCTCTGGTGTTCGTGCTGTGTTACATCGGGATCGTGGCGTTCTCCCTGCCGGGAGCAACGGTTGCCACGCTGACGGGCGGGTTCCTTTTCGGTGCCGCCGCGGGAACCGTCTTCAATGTGACCGGGGCCACCATCGGGGCGACGCTGATCTTCCTCGCCGCCCGGCACGGGTTTGGCGACCGGCTGAGCGCGCGCATCGACGGATCGGAAGGGGCGATTCGCCGGATCAAGACAGGCATCGACGACAACCAGTGGTCGATGCTGTTCCTGATGCGCCTCGTCCCCGCGGTGCCGTTTTTCGTCGCGAACCTGCTGCCGGCCTTCCTGAACGTGCCGCTGTATCGCTACGTCGTCTCCACCTTCGTGGGCATCATCCCGGGCGCCATCGTCTACACCTCGGTCGGCGCCGGTCTGGGCGCGGTCTTTGCCGCGGGGGACACGCCGGATCTCGGCATCATCTTCGAGCCGCAGATCCTCCTGCCGATCCTGGGTCTTTGTGCGCTTGCCGCGCTGCCGCTGGTGCTGAAGGTCGCGACCGGCCGGAAAGGGCTCTGACATGGAGCGGATCAAGACGGACGTCCTCGTGATCGGCGCAGGTTCGGGCGGGCTCTCGGTCGCCGCCGGCGCAGTCCAGATGGGTGCGAAGGTCGTGCTTCTGGAAGGCCACAAGATGGGGGGCGACTGCCTGAACTACGGCTGCGTGCCGTCGAAGGCGCTGATCGCCTCGGCCAAGGCGGCGCACGCGCAGCGCCACAGTGCGGTCTACGGCGTGGCCGATGTGGCACCTCAAGTCGATTACGCCGCCGCCAAGGATCACGTCGCCGATGTCATCGCCCAGATCGCCCCGGTGGACAGCCAGGAGCGGTTCGAGGGCCTGGGCGTCACGGTCATCCGCGAGTACGGGCAGTTCATATCGCCGACTGAGGTTCAGGCCGGCGACACGATCATCGCCGCGCGCCGCACCGTGATCGCCACCGGATCGCGCCCGCTGGTCCCGCCGATCCCGGGGCTGGAGAACGTGCCGTTCGAGACGAACGAGACGATCTTCGATCTGCGCGAGCTTCCCGAGCACCTGCTGATCGTCGGTGGCGGTCCTATCGGCATGGAAATGGCGCAGGCCCATGTCCGGCTGGGCAGCAAGGTCACGGTCATCGAAGGGGCAAAGGCGCTGGGCAAGGACGACCCCGAGGCCGCCGCGCTGGTGCTGGATACACTGCGGTCCGAAGGGGTCGAGATCGCGGAGGACGCGCTTGTGGAGGCGGTGCGCGGGACAGCAGGCGGGATCGAGGTCGCGGCGAAGGACGGCCGGGTATTCACCGGCTCGCATCTGCTGATGGCCGTGGGGCGCAAGTCCAACGTGGAAAAGCTGAACCTCGGTGCCGCCGGGATCGAAACGACGCGCACCGGGATCAAGGTGGACGCCTCGTTGCGCACCACGAACCGCAAGGTCTATGCCATCGGCGATGTCGCGGGCGGGCTTCAGTTCACTCATGTCGCGGGCTACCACGCCGGCGTCATCATTCGCTCCATGCTGTTCGCCCTGCCGTCCAGAGCGGGGACCGCGCATATCCCCTGGGCCACCTACACCGACCCGGAACTGGCACAAATCGGGCCGACGGAGGCGCAGGCGCGCGAGTCGCATGGCGATCGCGTGGAGATCGTGCGGTTCGACTACCAGCACAACGACCGCGCGATCGCAGAACGCAGGACGAAGGGCTTCATCAAGCTGATGGTGCTCAAGGGCCGGCCCATCGGTGCCACCATCGTCGGCCATCAGGCGGGCGAGCTTGCGGGACTGTGGTCGCTGGCCATCGCCAACCGGATGAAGATGAGCCAGGTCGCGGCCATGGTCGCGCCCTATCCCACGATCGCCGAGATCAACAAGCGCGCCGCAGGGGCCTATTTCACACCCAGATTGTTTGATAGTGGTATGGTCAAGACGGTCGTTGGATTGGTCCAACGCCTTGTTCCGTAACCGCTTGTACATATGCTGAACTCCCTTTCCGGACGTTTCCTGATCCTCACGACGATTTTCGTCATGCTGGCCGAGGTGTTGATCTTCGTGCCGTCGGTTGCGCGATTCCGCCTGGATTACCTCCTGGACCGGCTGGAAATGGCGCAGATTGCATCGCTTGCGTTGCTGGCCGACGACATGCTGGACGAGGAACTGGAGCAGGAGCTTCTGAAGAACGCCGAGGTCTACAACGTGGTTCTGCGGCGCAATGAAGCGCGCCAGCTCGTGCTCGATTCCCCCATTCCGCAGCCGATCAGCGCCACGTTCGATCTGCGCAAACCGGGCGCGTTCGAGCTCATCCGCGATGCGATGGCACGGCTGCTGGAGCCAGAGGAGCAGGTGGTCCGCCTTATCGGGGCACCGGTGCGCGAGGCGGGTCTGCTGATCGAAGTCACGATGGAGACCAGTTCGCTCCGTGCCGAAATGATCGAGTACGGCCTGCGCATCCTGATCCTGTCGGCGGTGATCTCCGTGATTACCGCCTTCCTTTTGTTCCTGGCGGTACGCCGGCTCCTGGTGCGCCCGATCAAGGGCGTCGTTGCCATCATGAAGGCCTATGCCGACGCGCCCGAAGACATGAGCCGCATCATCCGCCCACAGGCCAGCGTGACCGAGCTGCGCGAGGCGGAGGAGGCGCTGAAGGCCCTGCAGACCGAACTGACACAGGCATTGCGCCAGAAGGACCGGCTCGCACAGCTCGGCGCCGCGGTCTCGAAGATCAGCCACGACCTGCGCAACATCCTGACGTCGGCGCAGCTGTTCACCGACCGGATCGAGACCTCGGAGGATCCGCTGGTGCGGCGGATGGCGCCGAAACTGGTCAATTCGATCAGTCGCGCGGTGCATCTCTGCGAAAGCACGCTGGCCTTCGGCAAGGCGGAGGAGCCGCAGCCACGGCTCTCCATGGTGCCTCTGGCCGAAGTCGTGGGCGACGTGGTCGACAGCGAACGGCTGGCCACCGAGGGCCGGGAGATCTCGTTCTCAGAGGACATCCCGAAGGGCATGTTCGTGCGGGCCGATGCCGATCAGCTCTTCCGGGTGCTGTCGAACCTGGTCGGCAACGCGCGGCAGGCCATCGTGGCACACGGGCAGCCGGGCGAGATCTGCATCTCCGCCCACGAGGACCCCGAGGCGTGGATAATCGAGGTCACCGACACCGGCCCCGGTCTGCCCGCCAAGGCAAGGGAGCACCTGTTCCAACCCTTCCAGGGCCGCGCCAGCAAGGGCGGAACGGGGCTTGGGCTCGCCATTTCCTCCGAACTCGTGCGCGGCCACGGCGGGACCCTGAAACTGGCCAGGTCCGGCCCGGAGGGGACCTGTTTCGCCATCTGTCTGCCCAAGGGCGACGGCACGATTTGAGGGGTTGCAATGCGCGACCGCCGCGCGTAAACCCCCCGCCTACGGACCGATAGCTCAGCTGGATAGAGTACTTGACTACGAATCAAGGGGTCGGGGGT
>CBDUPF010000263.1:0-5819 GCA_965369035.1 uncultured Aliishimia sp. | reverse complement strand
CACCACGTGCCACGGCCCCGTCACCCCGTCCGGCCAGCGCACCCGCAGCCGGACCGACGTGGCATCACCCAGCCCGAAATGTTCGTAGCCGGCCTGACCGCCGGCATGGCCACCGCCCACCTGCACCTCCCGGAACTGACGCCGTCGCCCGGTGTCCAGCTCGATCCGCGCGCCAACGGCGTTCCGGTTGCCGTGATCCTGCACCAGCCGCAGCTTCAGCCAGTTGCCGCCGGCCTCGGTCACGTTCTGATAGAGCTTGAGCGGCGCGCGCCGTTGCACCACGATCAGGTCGAGCAGCCCGTCGCGGTTCAGGTCCACCAGCGCGGCACCGCGCCCCCGCTGGGCCGAACCGACACCCGCCATGCCACCGGCCTCGCGAAACGTACCGTCTTCCTGCTGCATCAACAGGTTGTCCGGATCGCGGGTCGCGGCGTCGGGCATCTGGTCCACATTGCCTTTCGCGATGAAGAGATCGTCCCGCCCGTCGTTGTCCACGTCGCCGAACTGCGCATGCCAGCCGGTGCTGGGGCGTCCTTCACTCCCTTCATACGGAATATGGGCCGTGGTGCCCCGCGCATAGGCGATCGACGCGAAGCGCGGTTGCGTGCCATCTCCCTGAAGCTCGAAAAGCTTCTGGTCCGCCATGCTGGTCACGGCGATCTCGGGCATCGCGTCGCCGGTGATATCGCGACTGGCGATGCCCATGCCCCAGAGCTTGCTGTCCTGCCATCCCTCCGCCGCGCCATAGGCCGTCAGTTCCGGCCAGACGCGGAAGAGCTGCTCCTGCCCGTCCAGGACGTAGTAATGCCGGTCATTGCTGATCCAGAGGTCCTGTTGGCCGTTGCCACTCCAGTCCGTGAACAGCATCGACAGCGTGCAATAGCCGGGGTGGATCGGCTCGGGCGGCGCGTAGCCGCTCGTCGCTGGACGCAGCAGGACATGGTCGTCGCAGGCGCGGAACGGCCCCGAAGGGTCGTCGCGGTCGACATAATTGCCGATGGCGAGCGTCGGCCAGTCGTCGCCCGGACCCCAGGCGGCGGAGAAGGCCGTGGTCCAGCCATCGCCCGGCGGGATGTTCCAGACCTGATCGGCGCGTTCGAACCGGCACTCGCCCCGCCCGCGCAGCACCGCATTGGCGCCGGAGCGCATCACGAAAAGGTCGAGCATCCCGTCCCCGTCGATGTCGAGGGGGTAGGCGCCCGTCACCCCGGTCAGCGCCGTTTCGGGCGCATCGGCGAGGGCGAAACGCAAGGGGTCGCCCGGTGCCTTGGTCCGGTTCAGGAACAGCCGCGCATCGTTCTCGCCACCCGCGACGAAGAAATCCGGGTAGCCGTTATCGTCACAATCCAGGACCGCGACGCCGCCGCCGACGAAATGCGCCCACCCGCCGTCATAGACATGCTGGACGGGCAGGGTGGTGCCGAGATCGTGAAACGCGGGCTCCGCCGCCAGTGGCGCGGCCCAAAGACAGGCGCCCGCGAGGCACGCGATTGCCCGCCCGTCACGCATCCTCGACCATACCGATGCCCGGTGCGTAACCGCTGACCGGCTGATTGCCCGGGATCGTCATCTGCAGGGCCTCGTTCTTGGCTTCGGATGTCGACCCGGTCCGGCCGTGGCGACTGTATTTGATGGCCGAGATCCGGTCCGACATGTCGTACCCAGGGCGAAGGTCGTGGCGGATCATCACGATGGCGATTCCCTCGCATTTCAGCGCCCGGATCAGTTCGGCGACCATCTGCATCTCGTTGGGATCGAAAGCGGCGGTCAGCCCGTCCATGATGATGATCCGGGCGTTGAACTGCAAGCTCCGCGCGATGGTGACCGACTGCCGCCCGTTCGCGCCAGCAGCAGCACGCCTCCGAGGGTCACAATCATTTGAACTTCGCTGCCCTGTCCCTGGATGCCAGGTATAGCCTCGAGCTGATAGGCGTGGGTCGGTCATTGCGAGTCCAGCCGCTGGCCTTCGCGAACCTGCATTCCGACATTGCCGACGCACCCGGTTCCGGCAAGCAGGGACCTTGCCCGGCAGCGCGTGGCGGCTTCCGTTCGGTCGTCATCGTCCATACCGCGGACGGGTCTCTGCCGTTTGGTGGCGCACCCGATGCGAATCGCAACCGCCGGTGCAGTCTGTCAGGTGGAGGGGCCATGCGGTTCCCGCGTCTTGCGCAGCAACTCGGCCAGCTTCTCGAACAAGCTCTTTCGTGCGGAATTCGCGCGCCAGGCAAGCACGATCTTGCGCGGACAGGCGTCCGGGAGCGGGGTGAGGCTGACCTCGCCATTCGACACGATGCCCGCGTCCACGGCCAGGTTCGGCAACAAGGTCACGCCCAGCCCCTCGGACACCATGGCCACCAGCGTCGTCAGGCTGGTCGCCGCAAAGCTTTCGTCCTGTGCCAGGTTTCGATCCGGATAGGCCTGCAATGCGTGACGTTGAAGACAATGCCCCTTCTCCAGCAGCATCAACTGCCCGGCGTCGTTCAGGGCCTCCCGGCCGGTCTTGAAGGAGCGCGGCGCATGTAGCGGAGTCGCCAACTGGTAGCCGTCTTCGAAGAGAGGCGCGATTTCAAGCGACCCGGTCTCGAACGGCAGGGCGATCAGGATCAGGTCCAGACGCCCCTCGTTCAACCCGTCGATCAACGACTCGGTCATCTCCTCGCGCAGGTACAACCGCAAACCCGGGAACTGTGCGCGTATCAGCGGCAGGGTTTGCGGGATCAGGAAGGGACCGATGGTGGGGATGGCCCCCAGCCGCAAATCGCCGGTTTCGGGGTTCTGATGTGCGCGCGCCAATTCCTCGATCTCTCTGGCGTCCAGAAGCAGGGCGCGGGCACGTTCGACGATCTCCTCGCCCAGCGGGGTCAGCATCACGCTGCGCCGGGTGCGTTCGATCAACTGCACGCCCAGTCGGTCTTCCAGTTCCTTGATGCCGGCGCTCAATGTTGGCTGCGTGACGAAACTGATCTCGGCCGCGCGGGAAAAGCTCGACGTTTCGGCCACGGCGACGAGGAACTGAAGATGGCGCAAGGTAAACATATAGAGGTACCCTATTACTGAGAGTGAAATATTCGATTTCCTCTATTATGCACAAGTGCCTATCTGCATCTCATCGAAAAGATCAGATGAAGGAATAACGACATGACCGACACAGTAGCGCCCACCGGACCACGTCTTAACGAAGCGGCGCCTGCCTTTGACGCGCCGACCACCGATGGTCGCAAGACGCTCGAGGACTACCGTGGCAAATGGCTGATCCTCTTCTCGCACCCCGCGGATTTCACCCCCGTGTGCACGACGGAATTCATCGCGTTCGCGAAACGGCACGACGATTTCGCCGCCTTGAACACGGAGCTTTTGGGCCTGTCGATCGACAGCAATTACAGCCACATCGCGTGGATGCTGAACATCAAGGAGAAGTTCGGGGTGGAGATCCGCTTTCCCATCATCGCCGATCTGAACATGGCCGTCGCCCAGGCCTACGGAATGATCCAGCCGGGTGCCTCCGATACCGCGGCCGTGCGCGCGACCTTCATCATCGACCCCGAAGGCGTCCTGCGTGCGATGGTCTACTACCCGATGAATGCGGGCCGGTCGGTCGATGAGATCCATCGTCTGCTTGTCGCGCTTCAGACCGCGGACCAGAGCAGCTGCGCGATGCCCGAGAACTGGAAGCCCGGACGCGACGTCATCGTGCCGCCGCCCGCCACGGCCGATGCGGCACTGACCCGCGCGGACGAAGGCTACAACACGGTCGACTGGTATTTTTCGACCCGCTCACTGTGACCGCTTTGGGGCGGGCTCAACCGGCTCGCCCCGATCGTGCGAAATCATGACGCGTGCGGTCCGGCCCTGGCACGAACCGCCCGACCGGAAAGATCAGAGGAGTAGAGCCGTGAACACCCCAATCGTGAAATCTTTCTGGGACCAGCCCACGGGAAGTTGGCAGTACGTGTTCCATGACCCCCAAACCATGAAGGGTGCGATCGTGGATCCCGTTCTGGATTTCGACCCGCTGTCGGGGGCGACGTCGGTGGCGAATGCCGAACGTATCCTCGCCTACGTGCGGGAGGCTGGAATCGAGGTTGTCTGGATTCTCGACACCCACCCGCATGCGGATCACTTCTCGGCCGCGCAATGGCTGGGCGGGAAACTGGGCGCGCCGACGGCGATCGGGGCGCAGGTGACGGGCGTGCAGAAGCTGTGGAAGGACATCTACAACCTGCCCGCGGAATTCGCCGTGGATGGCAGCCAATGGGATCGGTTGTTCGAGGATGGCGAGACGTTCATGGTCGGGGAGGTGCCTGTAAGGGTGATGTTCTCCCCCGGGCATACATTGGCGTCGATTACCTATGTCGCCGGCGATGCGGCCTTTGTGCACGATACCCTGATGATGCCGGACAGCGGATCGTCACGCGCCGATTTTCCCGGTGGCAGCTCCAAAGCGCTCTACGACAGCATTCAGGCGATCCTTGCGCTGCCGAACGATACCCGCGTCTTCGTGGGCCATGATTACGCGCCGAACGGCCGCGCGGCGGCGTGCGAGGCGACGGTCGCGGACCACAAGGCGTCGAACATCCACTTTCGCGATGACCCCAGCGAGGCGGATTTCCGCGCCGTGAGAGATGCGCGCGACAGTACGCTTCCGCTGCCGAGATTGATGCTGGCCGCCCTTCAGGTCAATATTCGCGGCGGACGGTTGCCGCAGCCCGAAGGCAATGGACGCTCCTACCTGAAGCTCCCGCTCAACTATTTTTCGCAGCGGTAGTCCCGCGTCCGCTGTCGGTTTTCGACGGAGACCAATTCAGCGGGACCCTGACACCGAAACCGCTTCTTGCCTGTCGCAAGAAGCGGTTTCATGTCTTTTCAGGCTTTCGACGGCGCGATTCAGAAGCTCATCACGGTCGTGTCGTCAGCGACGATCGCGGCCCCCATCGCGTCCGGAGCGGCCGCGGTGATCCCATCGAGCAGGACCGACGCGTCCTTGCCCAAGCCGGGCAGGTAGATCGCACAAACCTGAACCTTCAGTCCTTTCTGTGCGATCATCATCTTCATCAGACCCTGCGGGCTGGCGTCCTTGGGCGGCTGGCCCGTGGTTGCCGACGCCGGCGCCTCCCGAAGCGCGATGTCGCCCGCCGGTCCGCACAGCAGCATCTCGGCTTCGGCACCGGCCGCCATGGCGTTCATCGTCAGGACCATGGCCATCAACTGGGTCTGCGGCTCGGGCGCCGTCAGGATGGTGATGAGCTTGTTGGGCCCGTCGGACTGGGCAGCGGTCGCGACCCCCAGGGCGAGAGCAGTGGCGGACAGGAACTTGGAAATACGCATTTTGGAACTCCTTGGATGCGTGGGTAAGGCTTATTCGGGTACGCAGATTTCACCAGCGCGGATGGCTGCGGCAGTGCGCAGGATCAGACCGGCAACCACCGCGATCAGCAGGATGAGCAGGGCGGCGCCTATCCAGCGGTGCAGTTCGGATCCGGTGACGCGCGCATGTCCGAAACTCGCGATCGCGAGCGCTGCAATAGGAAAGGACAGCGCCCACCACGACAGGGCAAATGGCAGCTTGCGCAACTTGGCTGCCTGGGTGGAGACCAGAAGCGCAAAGACATAAGCCGTGCTGAGCAGAAAATGCCCGAATGGACCCGCGTCGCCCTCGAGATGCAGCCACGCGCTGTATGCAACGGCGGGCGGCGCGACGAGAATCATCAGCGTCGGCACCATCTTTCCGGGCATGGGATCGTGGAACATCAGCCGGTTCATCACCAGCGTCAGCAGCACGACCCAGAAGATCAGGCCGGCCGAGAAGAACAGCCACGACA
>CBDUPF010000262.1:0-5834 GCA_965369035.1 uncultured Aliishimia sp. | reverse complement strand
TGGTCTTCGGTCCGATGGCGTCGATGACCTTCTGCGGGTCGAGCGATCCGTCCGGCTCGATATCGACCCATTTCAGAACAACCCCCTGCCGTTCACGCAGGAAATGCCAGGGCACGATGTTGGCGTGATGCTCCATCACCGACAGCACGATCTCGTCCCCGGCCTGCATCCGCGGCATGGCCCAGCCATAGGCGACCATGTTGATGCCTTCGGTGGTGCCGGAGTTCAGAACGATCTGGTCTTCGTCGGCCACGCCGAGGAACCGCGCGATGGTACCGCGCACCGCCTCGTATTTCTCGGTGGCGAGATTGGAAAGAAAGTGCAGGCCGCGATGCACGTTGGCGTATTCGTCGCCGTAGGCACGGGTCACGGCGTCGATCACGACCTGCGGTTTCTGTGCCGATGCCCCGTTGTCGAGATAGACGAGCGGTTTTCCGTTCACCTGGCGAGACAGGATCGGGAAATCACGGCGGATGGTTTCGACGTCATACATTCGGGGTTACTCCCATCGATCCCAGTCCGGTCAGTGCCAGCAGCAGGGACAGGCCAATGATCAGGCCGACGATCGTCACGAAAAGTACCAGCGCAGCGGCACCCAGTGACGTGAGGCGGTGGCCCGCCTTGATGAAATGCAGCACGATCCAGAGCGTCAGCGCCAGCATCGCGATGCTGTAAAGCCCGCCGAGTATCGGCAGCAGGACCGTCAGGACAAGGCCGATAGCCTGT
Organism: uncultured Aliishimia sp.; assembly: GCA_965369035.1. Lineage (GTDB taxonomy): Bacteria > Pseudomonadota > Alphaproteobacteria > Rhodobacterales > Rhodobacteraceae > Aliishimia. The sequence continues at coordinate 5,108 of CBDUPF010000262.1, read as the reverse complement.
AGTCCGACGCGCACGAACTGCATCCAGATCATGAGCTTGAGCAGGTCGTCGATCTGTCCCTGTCCGCCGAACACGCGTCCCGACCAGGCGAGAAGCTGAACGAAGAGCAGAAGGCCCGCCGCCGCGATCACGAAATAGCTGAACGGATGCGAAATGAAGGCGGGCCATTGTGGCGGCAAGGGAAACAGCTGCAGCGAAACGCCTGTCACGACGGAATTGAGCGCCGCGCCCGCGATCAGCGCCATGTAGATCGTCCCGCGCGAGACAGGAAAGGCGAGGATCTGCTCCGCCGCCGTTTCCGGTTCGCGCAGCGTTTGCAGAAAGAGGTCGCGCCAGATCAGCGTCATTCGGAAATCTCCCGCTCGGCGCGCCACAGACCGACACCCCAGAACCATAGAAACGCGGCGCACCACGCGACCCCGACGATGGTCAGCTGGGGACCGGGACCGATGAATCCGGCGACAAGCCCGTGCAACAGGATCAACGGCGACGCAGCCAGAAGGGCCCAGAACAATGCCATACGGGCCGACCAGAACGTGCCCCGGCCGCCCAACAATCGAGCGATCAGGTGGCTGACCCAGGCCAGCCCGTAGAACGCGAGCGGCGCGATGATGACGATGCCCAGCAAGGCACCGCCCATCAGCATGTTCAGATCTTCGCCCGTCAGATGCGCCTGCCGCGCAAGTTTGGGCAACTGCCCGATGAACATCAGCGCACAGGCGGCCATGAGATAGGCCAGAGCCCGGTCCTCGCGCGGTCCGCCAGCAAGGATCCGCCCGAACACGCGCCCCGGCCCCCTGTAGGTGGCCGCGATATCCCGGGCGACAGTCATCTCAGCCCCTGTGGCGCTGCAACCATGCGTCGAGCCGGCTGGTCAGTTCCTCGGACAGCCGGTCGTCCTCGATCTCCTCCAGCGCCTCGGCCAGGAAGGCGAGCGTCAACAGATTCGTGGCCTCATCCACCGGTATGCCGCGGGCACGCAGGTAGAACAGCGCGTCCTCGTCGATCGCCCCGGACGTGGAGCCGTGCGAACAGGCCACGTCGTCGGCATAGATCTCCAGTTCCGGCTTGGCATAGAACTGTGCGTCGTCATCCAGAAGCAGCGACTGGCTGATCTGGTAGCCGTCGGTCTTCTGCGCGACCTGCTTGACGAGGATCTTGCCCTGGAACACGCCGACAGCGCCGTTCCGCAGCACCTTCTTGTAGACCTGCCTGCTTTCGCAGCCAGGCGCGTCATGGGTGATGAAGACGGTATCGTCATGGTGGAAATCGCCGTCGCCGACACAGGCCCCGGCCACATGCGCGACGGCGTCCGCGCCGGTGAAATCCAGCACGCATTCGTTGCGCGTGAGCCGGCCGTTGACGGTGAGCGTGAAGCTCTTGAAGGTGCTCTCCTTCCCGAGCCGGCCGAAGATATGCGTGGCGGCCTGGCGCTCGTGGTCGCGGCCCTGCGACCGCACATGGTGGAAGGCCGCGCCGTCGCCCACGTCCACTTCCATGCAGGTGTTCAAACGGGCCGCGGCGGGACCGTTCTCCAGCAGCGTCAGATCCGCGCCGGGATCGAGGCGGATCACGTGGTGCAGAACCGCGTCCGCAGTCTCGCTGCTGCGGTGATAGACCAGCGACACCGGTTTCTCCGCCTTACCCGTCACGTGGATGAGGACGCCGTCTGTCGCAAAGGCGGTGTTGAACGCAGCCAGCGGTCGCGGAACGTAGTGGCCCGCAGCTTCGAGCGTCCCGTAAAGATCGGCGGCCCAGTGAATGTCCGGACCGGACGCCAGGCGGTCGATGGTGACGCCGGCGAGCGCGGGATCGTCGGACGCTTCCGCATCGAAGACACCGTCGACGAACACCAGTTCCAGCCGGTCGATCTCCCCGAACAACGCGCCTTCGTCATTCCGGAACAGCTTTGCCGGTGCTGCAGAAGGCTCCACCAGGCCATCGGGCCGGGTGTACTTCCAGTATTCGTCGCGTCGCCCCGGCAGACCCATCTCGCGGACACGCGCCAGTGCAGCCTTGCGTGCGGGCTCCGACCAACCGCCCTCCGGCATGGAGAGCGCCGCCAGCCGGTCCTCGGTCGGATCCGGTTTCCGTGCGGGTTCGGCCATCACGCGACCTCCGTCATGATGTCGGCATAGCCGTGGTTCTCGACCTCGAGCGCCAGTTCGGGGCCGCCCGTCTTCACGATGCGACCGCCGGCCATGATATGCACCACGTCAGGTGCGATGTGGTTCAGGAGACGCTGATAGTGCGTGATGACAAGGAAACCGCGTCCTTTGTCCCGCAGCGCGTTCACACCGTCGGCCACCAGCTTCATCGCATCGACGTCGAGACCGGAATCGGTCTCGTCCAGGATGCACATCTTGGGCTCCAGCATGGCCATTTGCAGGATCTCGTTGCGCTTCTTTTCTCCGCCCGAGAACCCTGTGTTGACCGAACGTTTGAGCATGTCCGCGTCGATCTGCAGGTCCTTGGCCTTCGCCCGGATCAGCTTGAGGAAATCGGCCGCGCTGACCTCATCCTCGCCGCGCGCCTTGCGCTGCGAGTTGAGCGCGGTGCGCAGGAAGGTCATGTTGCCGACGCCCGGAATCTCCACCGGATACTGGAACGCGAGGAACAGCCCGGCCGCGGCGCGCTCTTCGGGATCGAGGTCCAGCAGGTCCTGGCCCAGCAGCGTCGCGCTGCCTTCGGTCACCTTGTAGCCCTCGCGGCCCGCCAGCACGTAGCTGAGCGTGGACTTGCCCGACCCGTTGGGACCCATGATCGCATGAACCTTGCCCGCCTCGACGGTCAGATCCACACCTTTCAGGATCTCCTTGCTCTCGTCTTCAAGTTCGACCTTCAATCCCTTGATTTCCAGCATCTTTTCCTCTTTCATCACTTCGGCCTCGCAGAGCTTGGCCCATTGTCTTTCCCGATCGTTCCGTCGCGACAGGCGAAACTTCCGGGTGAATTTCAGCCTCTCGGAAGGTCACCTCATCCGGTGACCCAGGAGGCATCCTTGCAACCCTTCAGGGAGCGCCCGCCGGCCGGCGGAGATGGTCACGGTCATCCAACCTGAACCTCGAGACATTCCAATGTCACGGGCCGTCCCGCCCGACATCGGTCAACATGACATACCCCACCCGGATCGCGCCGGCGACCAGGGCTCCGCCGATCAGCAACGCCCAGAAGAACTCCGGCGCCACCAGCCACCCCACCACGCCGCCGACCGCCGCGCCGGCGGCAACCGCCGTCAGGTTCGCGGCACGAGTGGTTTGCGCGTGGCCGGACATTTCAGCCTACCGACCCTTCGAGCGAGATCGCGACAAGCTGCTGCGCTTCCATCGCGAACTCCATCGGCAGCGCCTGCAGAACCTCCTTGCAGAAGCCGTTGACCACCAGCGCCACGGCCTCTTCCTCGCCGATGCCGCGCGACCGGCAGTAGAACATCTGATCGTCGTCGACCTTGGACGTCGTCGCCTCGTGCTCCACGCGGGAGGAATTGTTCTTCACTTCGATGTAGGGAACCGTGTGCGCCCCGCACTGGTCCCCGATCAGCAGCGAGTCGCACTGCGTGTAGTTGCGCGAGTTCTTCGCCTTGGGGTGCATCGAGACCAACCCGCGATAGGTGTTCTGCGCGTGGCCTGCGCTGATCCCCTTCGACACGATCCGCGATTTCGTGTTGCGGCCCAGATGCACCATCTTGGTGCCCGTGTCGGCCTGCTGGTAGTTATTGGTGATCGCGATCGAATAGAATTCGCCTTGGCTGTCGTCGCCGCGCAGGATGCAGGACGGGTACTTCCACGTCACGGCCGAGCCGGTCTCGACCTGCGTCCACATCACCTTGGCCCGGTCGCCCCGGCAGTCGGCGCGTTTGGTCACGAAGTTGTAGATGCCGCCCTTGCCGTTCTCGTCGCCGGGGTACCAGTTCTGTACGGTGGAATATTTCACCTCCGCGTCTTCCTCGACGATGATCTCCACCACCGCTGCGTGCAACTGCGAGGTGTCGCGCTGCGGCGCCGTGCAACCTTCGAGGTAGGAGACATAGGACCCCTTGTCGGCGATGATCAGCGTGCGTTCGAACTGGCCGGTATTCTCCGCGTTGATCCGGAAATAGGTGCTGAGCTCCATCGGGCAGCGCACGCCGGGCGGGACATAGACGAAGGACCCATCGGAGAACACGGCCGAATTCAGCGTGGCATAGAAGTTGTCGGACACCGGAACCACGGAGCCCAGGTACTTCTTCACCAGCTCCGGATGCTCTCGGATCGCCTCGGAAATCGAACAGAAGATGACGCCTGCCTTCTTCAGTTCTTTCTGGAAGGTCGTACCCACCGACACGCTGTCAAATACGGCATCGACGGCGACCTTGCGCCCCTCGGCCGGAACGGCTTCCGCGCCCTCGACACCGGCAAGGATCATCTGCTCCTTGAGCGGGATGCCCAGCTTTTCATAGGTCGCCAGCAGCTTGGGATCGACTTCGTCCAGCGATTTCGGCTTGACCTCCATGCTTTTCGGACGGGCGTAGTAATACTGGTCCTGAAAGTCGATCTCGGGATAGTCGACCATCGCCCAGTCGGGTTCGGTCTTCGTCAGCCAGCGGGCGTAGGCCTCCAGCCGCCACTCGGTCATCCATTCCGGCTCTTCGTTCTTTTCCGAGATCAGGCGCACGATATCGGGGGTCAGCCCCTTCGGCGCGTAGTCCATCTCGATCTCGGTTTCCCAACCGTACTTGTACTTGCCGCCGACTTCCCGGACGGTGTCGATCGTCTCCTGTTCGACGCCTTCCTTGACCTGCACCTTGTCCAAAGCAGTCATGGCACTCTCCTCAAACCCTGCGTCACGCCGCGCGCGACCTGTGTTTCTTCAATTTCCCGCCCCACGCTTCGGCGAAGCGCAGCACGTCGTCCTCTGTCGTCTCCAGACCCAGCGACACGCGAATCGCGGATGCCGCTTCCGCCTCGCCGAACCCCATCGCGCGCAGCACGCGACTGGCCCGGACCTTGCCGGATGAACAAGCCGATCCCGCAGAGATGGAAAAACCGCACAGATCCATCTGCATCACCTGCGTCTCGCCCTTCCAGCCGGGCGTCACGATGCAGGACGTATTGGGAAGGCGCGCAACC
>CBDUPF010000261.1:0-5842 GCA_965369035.1 uncultured Aliishimia sp. | reverse complement strand
CGGCACATACCACAGCGCCCAGAACAGCAGGACGAACTGCACCGGCGCCCACATCAGGGTGATGAGGCGATAGGCCGCCATGTCGTCCTCGGTCGCGGCCGTGTCGGCGTTGCTCTGATCCCGGCCGAGAGCCGCATCGAGCGCGGCAAACCCGTACCACGCGACCAGCGGCACCAGCAGGACCGTCCATCCGCCGAAAAGAATCGACACGACGGCGAGCGGCACGAGCAGGTAGGCCACGAAGAACGGCAGCGCATGGGACGGGCTCGCGAGTTCGGAGCGCGTAATCGTGGTCGTCATGTCGGCACCTTGGGCGAGAGAATCGCCCGGCATGCTACCAGAGCGGGCGGTGCGGACAAAACGTTGCGCTGCATCAGGACAATGGGTCGCGTGCCAGATCGAAGACCTTGCGCATGAGCGTCGGAAGATCGGCGGGGCGGAAGCGGTCGGCGGGTACGAAGTCCCCGGCGTCCGGCTGCGTATCGAGCGGCAGCCGGGCGGTGCGAACCTCCAGAATCAGGTGGAAATGAGTGAACGTATGCCGCACCTCGCCCGGCAGCACCTGCCAGTCGGCCGGGCAGGGGGGAGAGGGGTCGACAGGCGGCAACTCAGGCGTTTCGGACCACGCGCTGCCGGGCCAGCCCAGCATGCCGCCCAGCAGCCCGGCGGCGGGGCGCGTTTCGAGCAGCCAGGCGCCATCCGTCCGGCGCCCGACAAATGCGATCCCGCGACGCACGGGCTTGGCCTTCTTCGGGCTTTTCTGCGGGAGGCTGGTCGCGGTGCCGGTGGCGCGGGCGCGGCAGGGCGCACGCCAGGGGCAGATCCCGCAGGCCGGTCCGCGCGGGGTACAGATCGTGGCGCCCAGGTCCATGACGGCCTGGGCATAGTCTCCGGGGCGCGTGGCGGGTGTAAGATCCGCAGCCCGCGCCGCGAACACCGGCTTTGCGCCCGGCAGCGGTGTCGGATCGTCGAAAACCCGGGCAATCACGCGTTCCACGTTGCCGTCCATCACGGCTGCAGGCTCGTCGAAGGCAATGGCAGCGATGGCGGCGGAGGTATAGGGGCCGATCCCCGGCAGCTTTTGCAACGCCTCCTGCGTCTCCGGGAACGCGCCGTGGTGTACCTCCGCCACGGCGCGGGCGCATTTGAGGAGGTTGCGCGCGCGGGCGTAATAGCCGAGGCCCGCCCAGGCGGCCATGACCTCCGCATCCTCTGCCGCCGCGAGATCCTGCACCGTGGGCCAGCGGGTCACGAAGCGGGTGAAGTAATCGCGGACGGCCGCCACGGTGGTCTGCTGAAGCATCACTTCGGAGAGCCAGACGTGGTAAGGGTCCGGGCGGGCGCCCGCCTTGCGCGCCGCCGGGGATACACGCCACGGCAAGTCGCGCGCATGCACGTCGTACCAGTCGAGCAGGTCCTGAGCCCTTGGCATCTCACGCAAGATTTATGTCCTCTGTCGGTCGGTTCGGGTGGAGCAAGTGCGCGCTTGCCCCTATGCTGGCCCCCGATCCAGATGAGTCTGAGGCAGATGTCAACGGCGCACGGCAGTTCCCGGTCCCGCAAGAAGGGCTTTACCCGCACCGGCGCGCTCCTGCGCGGGCGGATCCGCGATGCCAGCGCGTCGCGGGGGTTCGCCCAGTCGCGTCTGCTGACCCATTGGGAAGAAATCGCCGGGCCGGAAACGGCGAAACTCGCCCGCCCGGTGGAGGTGACCTATGCCCGCGGCGGGTTCGGCGCGACGCTGGTCCTGCTGACGACGGGCGCCAACGCACCCATGCTGGAGATGGAAAAGGAAAAGATCCGCGAACGGGTCAACGCGGTCTACGGCTACAACGCCATCTCGCGCATCCGCATCACCCAGACCGCGCCATCGGGCTTTGCCGAAGGGCAGGTGGAATTCCGGCCGAAACCCGCCGAGGCAACGCCCGACGGACCCACGGAGGCCGCGCGGGCCGAGGCCGCCGAAGAGGCGGCGCGCGTCGCCGACCCTGATCTGCGTGCGGCGCTCGAACGTCTGGGCGCGAATATTCTAACGAAATCGAACAACTGAAAAAGGACGTCCCCAACATGTCACGTCTCACGATTGCGGCCATCGCGCTCCTTGCGATTGCCTTCGGCGCCTGGTTCGTCGGCAGAACCCCGGCCAACGCCCCCGGTCAGAGCAACCTCGGCACCGAGCTCGTGGGCGCGGCAAATGCCCAGGACGCGGCGGAAATAGACACCTCGACCATCACGGAGATGCAGCTGGGTAACCCCGACGCGCCGGTCACGGTCGTGGAGTACGCCAGCTTCACCTGCCCGCATTGCGCCACCTTTCACACGGAAAACTTCAAGAAGCTGAAGGCGGACTACATCGACAGCGGCAAGATCAACTTCATCTACCGCGAGGTCTATTTCGACCGTCCGGGTCTCTGGGCCTCGGCCGTGGCGCGGTGTTCGGGTTCCGACAAGTTTTTCGGCATCGCCGATCTCATCTACAAGGGCCAGTCCGACTGGGCGGCCGGTGGTGATCCCGGCGCGATCGTCGACGGTCTGCGCAAGATCGGCCGGTTGGCGGGCATCGAGGGAGAGGCCCTGGAATCCTGCCTTCAGGACGCGCAGAAACTCCGCACGCTGGTGGCATGGTACGAAGAGAACGCGAAGGCCGACGGGATCAGCAGCACGCCGTCTTTCGTCATCAACGGAACGACCTACAAGAACATGCCCTACGACGAGATGCGGGGCCTGATCGACGAGGCCAGCGGGAGCTGAACCGGACGCCGGGGCGCTGCGGGGTCAGGGCTTCGGCAACCGCTCCAGCAGCGCGCGCAGCGCAGGCTCGTCTTCAAATCGCAGACGGACAGGCAGGGTCAGCACCTTGCCTCTCCACGCCCGCGGCAGGCGGGCCGCGTCCTTCTCCGTCGTGACGAGCTGAGCGCCCGAGGATTGCGCATCGCGGTCGAGCCGGGCCAACAGCGCGGGGGTGAGCGGCTCGTGATCGTCGAGCGCCACCGCGCCGGCCAGATCGGCTCCCAGCCCGCGGAGTGTGGCAAAGAACTTCTCCGGATGCGCGATCCCGGCGAATGCCAGGAATCGCTGGCCGGTCCAGTCCATTCCCGTCTCCAACGGAAGAAGCTGTGCCCGGAGCCTCGGCAGGCCCGGGGGGAACGGCGCGGCAAACCCGGCCTGTGCGGCCTCGTCGCCGATGGAGAGCAGTGCGTCGGCGCGCGACAGCCCGACCTGCACCGGTTCGCGCAGAGGTCCCGCGGGGATGCAGCGCCCGTTGCCGAAGCCACGCGCGGCGTCGACGACGACCAGCTTCAGATCCTGCACCAGGGCGGGGTTCTGGAACCCGTCATCCAGCACCACGACCGTTGCCCCGGCCTGTTCCGCGGCGCGTCCGCCAGCAGCGCGATCCCGTGCCACCCAGACCTCGGCGAAGGCGGCAATCAGGAGCGGTTCGTCACCGACCTCCGCCGCCGAATGGCGCGCAGGCTCCACCGACACCGGCCCTTCGAGACGGCCGCCATAGCCGCGCGATACCACGTGCGGCACATGGCCAAGATCGCGCAGGCGCTCGGTCACGGCGATCACGGTGGGTGTCTTGCCGGTCCCACCGGCGTTGAGATTGCCGACGCAGACAACCGGAATGCCCAGCCGTTCCGGCCTGCCGCGGGACAGCCTTCGCGCCGTTGCCCAGGCATAGAGCGCTCCCAGTGGCGCCAGCAGACGGCCGCGCGGGTCGTCGGGCGAGGACCAGAAGGCAGGCTCCCTCATTGCGGCCCCGGCACGCTCTGACGGTTGTCGAGGCTCTCCTGCACCAGGGCGATGACGGTGTCGACGACCTCTGCCCCCTCGCTCACCACGTCCCAGCCGGCATGGGCCATCGAGGCCGCGTGGTCCGGTGCGATCAGATGCGTGATGGCCGAACTGAGCGAGCGCGCATCGTTGACGATCCGCGCCGCACCGGCATTGGCGAGACGCGAGTAGCTGGGCAGATATTGCCGCACGTTCGGCCCGTAGAGAATGGCGGTCCCCAGCGCCGCCGCCGCCATCGGCTCCGTCCCGCCATGCCCGGGCGTGAGGGAGCTGCCGAGAAACGATACCGTCGCGAGCCGGTACCAGAGTCCAAGCTCGCCCGGCTGATCGGCCACGAGGACTTGCGTATTGCCATCGGGCCATTCGCCGTTGCCCCAGATCGCGTGAGGCAGCTCATGCCGCGCAATCTCGGCCAGGAGATCGGGAAGCTGCGCGGGGTCGGCGGGTTCGAGCACCAGAAGCAGGCGGTGAGCGCTGCGCAGAGCCGTGCGGTGGGCGGACAGGACCATGTGGAATTCCGGCACCTGGCACCGCGCGGCGAGCCACACGGGGCGCCCGGCAAGCTCCTTCGACAGGTCGTCGAGATCGGAGATGTTGCAGGGCAGCAGGTGGCCCGAGGGGCGCAGCGGCGGTTGAACGGTGATCCGGTCCCCGGGCATGCCAAGCTGCACCAGACGCTGGGCGGCGGCATTGTTCCGGACCGATGCGGTGATGAAATTCTGAACCAGTTGGCGTGACAGTTCCGGCAACCAGCGGTCGCGGCGACCGTCGAAACCCAGCGTCTCGGCGGACACCAGGTGCAGCGGAATACCGGATTGTGCCGTCTCCTCCACCAGGGTCGGTCGCAACCCGCCCCAGACCCAGAGCGCGACATCCGGTCGCCAATGGTCCAGAAAGGCCCGCACGGAGCGGGGATGCTCCTCCGGCGCGGCGCGCACGAACCTGGTGTCGGTATCGGGAAGCCGACCCCAGAGCAGCGCATCCTTGGGCTGCATGGTCAACAGCACGCTCAGCTCGTCGCGCAGATGAACCAGCCGGTCCACCAGATCCAGTATTGCGGTCAGATCCTGGGCATGGCCGAGGTGGAACCAGACCAGCTCGCCCTCGGGGCGCGGCGTGTCGAAATTCTGCCGTTCCGGCTGCCCGCGCCCAACAAGGGCACGATAGGCCGACATGCTGAGCGAGCGTGGTGCCACCTTGGCGTCAACCGAGCTCTTCGGTGGGAGAGGCGGGTTTCTCCTCGTCCCTCAGACGGTGCAGATGCGCGATGAAGTAGCGCATGTGGGCATTGTCGACCGTGCGCTGTGCCTCGGCCTTCCATGCGGTGTAGGCGGACTGGTAGTCCGGGTAGATTCCCACGATGTGCAGCTCGTCGACATTCTTGAAGACGTTGTGCGTGGGGTCCGAAAGCTCTCCGCCAAAAACGAGATGCAGGCGTTGTGTCATGGAGTGCCGTCCTTTGGTTGGCCTCGGTTCGGAGGTGTTCGTAAGGCTGGTCGGAGGTTTACGGGAATGCGCTGAGGGGTCAACCGCCAGAATTGCCACCCGCTTGTGCTTCGAGTTGTTAGCCGTCCGCCGCATAGCGATTGACCTGCGTGGTGTTCCGTGCAGGCTGACGCGGCGGCGCGATCCGGTCGTGCGCGCAGGCTGTGCGCGGAGTGTGCGCAGGGTGTGCGCGGACAGGCGGGCTGCAGCCCGCATTGGAGAGTGAGGATACATGGAACTTGATCCCGATACCGACCTGAGCTTTACCCGCACCCTCCGGACACCGCGGGGGCTGGTCTGGACCTGCTGGACGTCGCCCGAACATCTGCCGAATTTCTTCGTTCCGAAACCGCACAAGGTCACGGCCTGCGAGATCGACCTCAGAGTCGGCGGCCGGTTCGACACGACCTTCGATGTGGACGGTACGGAGATGGCGAACCGCGGCGTCTACCTCGAGATCGTGGAGGGGGAGAAACTGGTCTTCACCGATGCGTTCTCGGAGGGCTGGAAACCGTCGCCGGAGCCGTTTCTGACGGCGATCATCCTGCTGGAGGACGAC
>CBDUPF010000260.1:0-5919 GCA_965369035.1 uncultured Aliishimia sp. | reverse complement strand
GCGAGTACCAGACGCCGACCTCGGTGTTGTTGACCGCCGACCAGTAGCGCCAGCCTTTCGGCGTCTCCCAGACCGCGCGCAAATTCTCCGCCCGACGTTGGCGCAGCTCCGGGTCGACGGTCCGGTTCAGCATCTCCTCCGTGGGCGGGTAGATGCCTTGCGGTCCGTCGTCGGGATGCATGGGGCGAGCTTCGGAACCTCGGTTCATTTCAGCCCTCCCAGATAGCGCGCCAGTGCCGAAAGATCCTCCTCCGGCAGGTGCCCGTAGCCCGGCATCTCCGCCCCCGGTTTGAACTCGGCGGGGTCCCTGATCCAGTCGCGCAGAGCCTCGTCGGTCATCGGCAGGATCCCTGCGGCCAGCGACACGCGGGAGGCCAGATGCGTGAGGTCCGGACCGATCTGCCCGTTCGCCAGTGTGCCGCGCACCGCATGACATCCGCCGCAGCCTTCGGACAGGAACAGCTCCGCGCCGCGCGTGGCCTCTGGCGTCGTCGGCGGACGGGCGGGTTCGGCCTCGGCGCGCAGCCAGTCGTCGAACTCGTCCGGCGCCATGACCACCGCACCAAAGGCCATGAAGGCGTGGCTTTCGCCGCAGAACTCCGTGCACTGGCCGCGATACTGCCCCGGCGTGGTTGGTTCCAGCGACATGCGCGTCTCGCGCCCCGGAATCATGTCGGTCTTGCCGCCCAGTGCGGGGATCCAGAAGGAGTGGATGACGCGTTCGGCATTCAGCACGACCTCGCTGCGCTGACCGGTCGGCAGCCGCACCTCGTTGGCGGAGGTGACGGGGGCCTCCGCGCCATCGGGCCAGTACTCGACCCGCCACCAGAACTGATGCCCGGTCACGCGCACCGTCAGCCCCTGCCCTGGCGCCCGCTGGTTCGGCATCTCGGCCAAGGCATAGGCCAGAAGCGCTGCGAGCAGCACGGTCGGCAGCACGATACCGCCCCCGATAATCAGCGCTTCTGCCTTCCTTGGGCTCATCGGCCGCGGCGCGATCCGCGTGACAAAGACGATCAGCCCGTTCAGCAGCAGCCAGAGCATCACCGCGCCCGCCAGCATGATCCAGAACAGATTGGCCAGAACCTCGGCGTCCCGTCCGGCCGGATCGAGAATGGATTGCGCGCCTTCGCAGGCACCAAGGCTCAGAAACAGGATGAGGGGCCGCGCCGCCCTCATCCGATCACCCGTGACATTCGGGACCTCCCGAGAGGGAAGCCAAGCCGCGACATGCAACCAACTGCGAACCCTGCCCGGTACGATCCCGCGAAAATCTTCGATGGGCGTGACTCAGAGAGGGCCTCGTCCGACGGATACGCCGGTGTCGATACCTGTCCATATGCGAGTGCCTGGCGCTTCATGTGTTGAGGCCAATACGTCATCCAGTTCCGCGGTCGCTCTGGACGAAACGCCGAGCCTCATTTCGAGTTCCCGGAAAATGCCCCGACGGAGTCCCATGCCGAGGGACGGGGCGGCGACTGGGCGCCGAACTGCGCCGACGTTCGCCGGCAAGCCGATGACCGGTTCAATCCGACGCGCAGGTGCCGGTCCAGCCCCGACCAGTTGCAATGCTCAGACAGTCAGAACCGGGTCGCCGAGCGCCTCCCGACACTAAAAAGCATGATGCCCGGCTCCGGGGATCTGTAATTTCCATGTACAGAATTCCCTACTATTGCAGTGACTAACTACGCTTTTTGAGATTTTTGCATTACAAATATTGACACATTTGACATCGCTATATACAAATCTTCGCAACGACAGCGGAGGGGATTTGAAAGCACCGACGGGCTGTGCCGCACGACGACACTGTTGCGGCGGCGTGATTGCTGCAAGGCGGTCAGAACACATCGGCGCAAGAAACCATCAACAGATCGGATTTCGCGCTGTTCGGCAGTGTCTCGCCGCCCTGCTCGTCTGGCGGCAACTGGCGGACTCGAGCCACGTCAACCAAGGCTGAAAAAAGTCACACGATAGGAAGAGACCATGAGCGATTACATCTTGTCCAACGAGACGCGCGACAAATTGAGGAAAGTATCCACGGCCTCGGTTGCCACGGCTCTCTACAAACGCGGGTTGCGCAACCAGTTCGTGCAGGGCGTCGTGCCGGTGGAGCGCAAGGCTGTGACCATGGTCGGCCAGGCGTTCACGCTGCGCTATATCCCTGCGCGGGAGGATCGCAACCCGATCACCGTGTTCCGCGACCGGGGCCACAAGCAGCGCGTGGCGGTGGAGACCTGCCCCGAAGGCCACGTGCTGGTGATGGATGCCCGCAAGGATAGCCGCGCGGCCACGGCCGGATCGATCCTTGTTACCCGCCTTGCGCTTCGTGGTGCGGCGGGCGTCGTGTCGGACGGCGGTGTCCGCGATGCCGTGGGCATCGGCGCCCTCGACATGCCGGCCTATTTCGCCTGCCCCTCGGCGCCGACGAACCTCACGTTGCACGAGGCCATCGACATCAACGTGCCGATCTCCTGCGGCGATGCCCCGGTCTTTCCGGGCGACGTGATGCTGGGTGACGGCGACGGCGTGATGGTCATCCCCGCGCATCTGGCCGACGAGATCGCCGAGGAGTGCACGAACATGGAATCCTACGAGGATTTCGTGCTGGAGCAGGTGAACGGAGGGGCGCAGATCATCGGCCTCTACCCGGCGACGGACGAGGAAAACCTCGTGAAATACAACGCATGGCGCGAACGGACAGGACGGTAACATGACCTTTACTCCCCACGGAGATCACTTCATCGCAGGTACCCGCGTCGGTTCGGAGGCGCGGTTCTCCTCCGCCCCTGCGACGGGCAGCGCATTCGAGTTCTCGGCCGGCTCTCCGGAGTTGGTGGCCCGGGCCTGCGCCGCGGCGGATGCCGCATTCGCCGGATTTGCGGCCACGTCGCGGGACCAGCGCGCAGTGCTCCTGGAAACCATTGCCGAGGAGATCGACGCCCGCGGCGACGCGATCACCGAGATCGGAAGCGCGGAAACCGGCCTGCCCGCCGGACGTCTGGAGGGCGAGCGGGGCCGGACGACCGGTCAGTTGCGCCTCTTTGCTTCTCATATCCGCGCGGGCGATTACCTCGACCGCCGTCATGACGCGGCGCTGCCGGATCGTCAGCCGCTGCCACGCCCGGATCTGCGGATGATGCAGCGGCCCGTGGGGCCGGTGGCGGTCTTCGGCGCGTCCAACTTTCCGCTCGCCTTTTCGGTCGCCGGCGGCGATACCGCGGCGGCCCTTGCCGCGGGCTGCCCGGTGGTCGTCAAGGGCCACGGCGCGCACCCCGGCACCAGCGAAATCGTTGGCGACGCCATCGTCGCCGCACTGACCAAGCTCGATATGGACGCGGGCATCTTCAGCCTCGTCCAGGGCGGCAACCGCGCGGTGGGCGAAGCGCTTGTGACGGATCCGCGGATCAAGGCGGTCGGCTTCACCGGGAGCCTTGCCGGTGGGCGCGCGCTGTTCGATCTTTGCGCCTCGCGGCCCGAGCCGATCCCGTTCTTCGGCGAACTCGGAAGCGTCAACCCGATGTTCGTTCTGCCGCAGGCCGCCGCCGCACGGGGTGCGGAAATCGGGGCCGGCTGGGCCGGAAGCCTGACCATGGGCGTGGGGCAGTTCTGCACCAACCCGGGCATTGCGATCGTGATCGACGGGCCGGATGCGGATGCTTTCGTGCAGGCCGCGACGGACGGCCTCGAAGCCGTTTCGGAGCAGACCATGCTGACCGATGGCATGGCCGATGCCTATCGCGCCGGTGCCCGTCGGGTATCCGAAGGCGCGGGCGTCAAATCCCTGCTGACCACATCCTGTGAAGGCCGGAATGCCGCGCCCTACCTGTTCGAAGTCTCGGCAGCGGACTGGCTGTCCGACGAGGGGTTGTCCGAAGAAGTCTTCGGCCCGCTCGGCCTCGTCATCCGGGTGAAGGACGCGGCTCAGATGAAGCAGATCTCGGAAAGCTTCAAAGGGCAGTTGACCGCGACGCTGCAGATGGATGACGGCGATATCGACCTTGCGCGGGACCTGCTGCCGGTGCTGGAGCGCATGGCCGGCCGGGTTCTGGCAAACGGGTTTCCCACGGGCGTCGAAGTCTGCGATGCCATGGTGCACGGCGGGCCGTACCCGGCCAGCACCAACTTTGGTGCCACCTCTGTCGGAACGCTGTCCATCCGCCGCTTCCTGCGGCCGGTGTGTTACCAGAATCTCCCCGAAGCGCTCCTCCCGGCCGATCTGGTCACGGTCTGACGCTTTCGGATCGGCACCTTGTGACCCGCCGCCGCATCCCGCGGTTGGCGGGTTTTTTCTGATAGGGAGCAAACGACGCCCGACGAACTCGTACGGTCGTTTTACTTATTTTGCCAGGTATCGGGGGAAATCCTGATTCACAGCCGCGCGATCTCGGTACTTGTCCAAAAAAAGGACAAATATTATGTGAGTTAGTCACAATATGCAATTATTTGTAATTTTTTCTGTTGATTTGTAAAATCCGAGACAGTACGGTGATTCAAGCTTCCTGGGGGCGTTTCGCCTACCGCTGACGACCCGAGGGAGCTCCGGCTCGGTAATATGGGGAGGGTGTTATCAGTCGCACTCGAAGAATGGGCTTGCCTGACTTCGAGAGGCGTCAACTATCGACGAGGCGATGGGCCGCTCCTGGCAGCCCGATCGCCCTGTCCCGACCACGGCGTGCAAGCGCAGTCCGGAGACGCATTCCGGTATCGCTTCCCCTCAAGAGACACCATCGAAAACCGCACTGGCGAGGCCCCGCCTCACCGGACCTGTCGGTTCATTCAATCGCCAGACCCGTCTGGACATCTGCGAAGGAGGAACAAATCCATGTTTTATCAAAGCCTGAAAGGCAAGATCACGCTGGCACTCGGTGCCTGCATCATCGGGACCACGGTCGCTGCGGCCGATTTCCCGACCCGGGACATCCGACTGATCGTTCCATGGCCGGCCGGCGGCGGTGCGGATGCGATTTCCCGCAAGATCAGCAATATCGCCGAACAGGGCCTGCCGAAATCCATCTATGTGGAAAACATCGCCGGTGCGGTGACTGCGACCGGTCTGATCCAGATGACCAGCGCGCGGCCCGATGGGCACACCGTCGGCGTGCTGACCTACGACAGTGTCATCACCCTGCCGCGCGGTCAGATGGTGCCCGGCTATTCTCTGGACAACATGAAGCCCATCGCACGCATCACAAGCGAAGCCGACGCGATCGTGGTCTCCAAGCACTCCGGTTTCAACAGCTTCGAGGAGCTGGTCGAGGCGGCCAAGGCCAATCCCGGCACGGTGCGCGTCGGCGTGGCGCCCAAGGGGTCGGGGCCGTATCTTTCGGTGAGCCAGCTTGAAAAGCTGCTGGATGTCGATTTCAACGTGATCACCTATGCCGGCTCTTCCAGCGCCGAGGCCGAAGCGCTCCTGTCGGGCGAGCTCGACGCGGCGATTTCCAGCCTGGGCGATTTCAGCGGCATCATTTCTTCCGGCGATGCCAAGGGCGTGGTCGAACTCTCCTCCGTGCAGAACCAGACCTACATGGACGTGCCCACGATCAGCTCCAAAGGCTTCGATCTGCAAACCGGCAGCTTCATCGTTCTGGCAGCTCCGAAGGACACGCCGGACGAGGCGATCGCGACGCTGGAGACCGCGTTCAAGGCAGCCTACGACAGCGCGGAATTCCAGGACTGGCTGAAGCAGGTGGGTGTGACCGCCGACTGGCTCGGTTCCGACGATGTCAAGGCCTGGATGGACGATCTCCAGACCAAAACCTTCACGCTGATGGATGAACTGAAACTGTAATCCGACACGCGAAAATTGCCTCCGGCCCTGCGCCGGAGGCATGTGCCCCGCGGGTCCGGCCCGGTACCGGGTTGGAGGCCGATTTACGCCGACGGCATATCACACCCAGCTCGGGAGAAGACGATGCTCTT
>CBDUPF010000259.1:0-5977 GCA_965369035.1 uncultured Aliishimia sp. | reverse complement strand
GCCGCCGTCCTTCGGGTCGGTCCAGCCCAGTGCCCCGCGCCCGCCGCGCCGCACGTCCTGCAACGCATCGATACGCACATCGAACCCGCCCAGCGCCCCGGTCGCCGTCCTCAGCCGCCCCCGTACGACGTCGAACCGTCGGTCCTCTGGCGGATCGGCCTCTTCGGTCAGCAGGACGGTGACCGCCAGCGTGTCGGCCAGCAATTCCGCGGCCGGAAGCGCGACCTGCGGGGCGCCGATGACAAGGCAGACACCTTCGGAGGTGACATCGATGGACTTCGTGGTCGGCATCGCCAGCGCGGCTTCGGCGGCCAGCGCCGCCATCTTCGGCGCCGGGTCGCCGGTACCGTCGGACCAGCCCGCCCGGTCGCGCAGGTCGACGAAACCGGGTTCGTCCACGCCGAGTTCCGCGGCCAGATCGGAAAACGTCTGCCGCTCCTGCTGGCAGGCGATGATCGCATCGCCCTTGGTCAGCGCCTTGGCCGCCTCGCCGATCTCGGACATGCAAAGCGCCGTGTGGACCCGCGAACAGCGCAACCCGGTGGCGGCCTCGATTCGGGCCATATCGGGTGCCTGACTGCCCATGCAGTCACACAGGATCAAGGTTCTGGACACGGACAACTCCCTTTGTCCCGGCGGTCTGTTTGGTTTCGTTCTCGGCCGGAGCGCGCACAGGCTAGAAGGGATCGGGGTCCGGCGCAAACTGGAAAAATAGTGCAAGATCGAGGCCTGTCCCGAACGACGTACACGATGCTGTGCATTCGGGGTCCAAAAAACTCCTTGGAAGTAGGGGCCGGGTCATGCTCTGATGATTCCAACGAAAAACACGGGGAGCCGACGTGACGCCACAGAGCGTGCCTTGCCTGACCATTCCGCTCGGAATCGTGATCCGCCGAACCCCCGGGGTGACGCGTTGGGCGCGGCATGTCTGGCGGGCGGTTTCGGTCCTGCCGGGCGCCGGGCAGGCGGACTGGCGGGAATTGCGGCGCGAGGGCGAGGCCGTGGAATTCCATGCCGGCACGCTCCCGCTCGAACTCTACCGCACCGATACGGAGGCGTATCTTCAAGGGCTCTCTGCGCGGGATCCCAGTGTCTACGTCGTGCTGCGCGACGATCCGGACACCGGGCTGCTGGACCTGGTGCGCGTCACGGCCTCCCCCTACGAGGCGCAGGACTACTCCGACACCAGCGAAGACATCGTGGAAAAGGTGCCGATGCCCGAAGGTCTGGTGGCGATGATCCGGGATTTCGTGATCGAGCATCACGAGGAAGAAGCCTTCGTGAAACGCAAGCGGGACCGCAAGCGCGTCGACATCGTGGAGGATGGCGTGGGAGATGCACGGATTCGGCAGTTGTCGGATGTCTACCGGGCCCCGCGCTCTGGCTGGAGGACTGTCCAGTGACGGCCGCACGAGATTTCTGGTCTCGGCGCAGGGCGGCTGTGGCCGAGGAATCGCAAGCCGGTGCTGCTGCGGCGCTGGACAAGAGCGATGCGGAAACGCGCGCCCGACTGGAAAGCATGACGGATGCGGAGGCGCTTGAGGCGTTGAACCTGCCCGATCCGGACGATCTCGGCCCGGGCGACGACTTCGCGGCCTTCATGATGCGGCACGTGCCGGAGCGGATCAGGCGGCGCGCCTTGCGGGCGCTCTGGCGCACGAATCCGATGCTGGCGAATGTCGACGGTCTTGTGGACTACGGCGGCGATTTCACCGATAGCGCGACAGTGGTGGAGAACCTGCAAACGGCTTACCGGATCGGCAAGGGCATGCTGTCCCATCTCGAAAAGCTGGCTGCGGATGCGGAAGGAGCCGCTGTGCAGGCGGAAGCCGCGCCGGACGAGATATTGCCGGAGCATACGCATTCGAATGGTGCGTTGAACGATGGTCCCGAAGATGAGGACGGAATGGAAATTGCATCTTCGGAATACCAGGAGCATGCGACAGATGACGCGGAGGAGGTCGGAACGTCGCCCGCCCCCCGCCGCATGGTCTTCGTGTTCGACGGTGACCTGACATGACGACTGCCGAAGACATGACAATCTCACGTGAGGACCGGCTGCGCGCCGACCTTTACAACTATCTCGGGCTCATGCTGGCCCGCCCGCCGGACCAGGCGCTGTTGGACCAGACCGCCGCGCTTTCGGGCGACGACAGTCCCTTGGGCGAGGCGATTCGCGGATTGGCGCGGGTTGCGCGTGCGTCGAAACCGGCCGGTGTCGAACGCGAATTCAACGCGCTGTTCATCGGCGTCGGGCGGGGCGAACTGCTGCCCTATGCAAGTTATTACCTGACCGGATTTCTCAACGAGAAACCGCTGGCGCAGTTGCGCCGGGACATGGCCGGGCGCGGAATGACGCGCGCAAGGAATGTCTTCGAGCCCGAGGACAATATCGCGTCGCTGATGGAGATGATGGGTGGCATGATCGTTGGCCGGTTCGGCGCGGCGGCGGCGCTGGAGGAGCAGAAGATGTTCTTCAACCGTCATGTCGCCCCCTGGGCCGGGCATTTCTTCGATGATCTGACCGGAGCGAAGAATTCGGTTCTTTATGCCGCGCTGGGCGCGGTCGGGCGCGAATTCATGGAAATCGAGCGCGAAGCGTTCCGAATGGCGGCAGGATAACGCGGACCTGTCGATTAACCGGCGGCACGACCGCCAACTATGGAAGGGAGACGTCCCATGACCAAGACGGAAGACGGCGGAAGCAATCGCCGGGATTTCCTGAAGCTGGCGGGAACGGCGGCACCTCTGGCTGCGGTTGCGGTGGCAACGGCAGGCAACGAGGCCGAGGCCAAACCTGTCGATCCGGCATCGGAAAAGATGCAGGACACCGCACATACGCGTGCGTATCTGGCAAGCGCCCGGTTCTGAACGAAAGACCCGGACGTTTAGATATCGGTTTGTCGACTGGTTGCGTGAGGCCCGACTGACAGACCCCGATGGAGGAAAGAAACATGCTTAGGAAAAAGACCAACGGGGTTGCGCGACGCCCCCAGCGGACTGGACTCCTGTCTGAGGTGGCGGAGAAATCCGTCGACCGCCGCGCGTTCCTGCGCGGCAGCGGCCTGGCCATTGGCGGCCTGGCAGCGATCAGCGCCACCGGAGGAATGGTGACGCCGGCCGATGCGCAAAGTGCGGCGGCATCCGCCGTGCAGACTGTCAAATCCGTCTGCACGCATTGCTCGGTCGGCTGCACGGTCGTGGCCGAGGTCAGCGACGGCGTCTGGATCGGGCAGGAGCCCGGCTGGGACAGCCCGTTCAACCTCGGTGCCCACTGCGCCAAGGGCGCGTCGGTGCGGGAGCACGCCCACGGCGAACGCCGCCTGAAATACCCGATGAAGAAGGAAGGCGGCGAGTGGAAGCGGATCAGCTGGGAGCAGGCGATCGACGAGATCGGCGACGGCATGATGCAGATCCGCGACCAGAGCGGCCCGGACAGCGTCTACTGGTTGGGCTCCGCCAAGCACAACAACGAACAGGCCTACCTGTTCCGCAAGTTCGCTGCCTATTGGGGCACGAACAATGTCGACCACCAGGCGCGGATCTGCCACTCCACCACCGTTGCGGGGGTTGCCAACACATGGGGCTACGGCGCCATGACGAACTCCTACAACGACATGCACAATTCGAAGGCGATCTTCATCATCGGTGGCAACCCGGCGGAGGCACACCCCGTGTCCCTCCTGCACGTGCTGCGCGCCAAGGAGCAGAACAACGCGCCGCTCATCGTCTGCGACCCGCGGTTCACGCGGACCGCGGCCCATGCGGACGAATACGTTCGGTTCCGGCCCGGCAGCGACGTGGCGCTGGTCTGGGGAATCCTGTGGCACATCTTCGAGAACGGCTGGGAGGACAAGGAGTTCATCCGCACCCGTGTCTGGGGCATGGATCAGATCCGGGCCGAGGTGGCCAACTGGACGCCCGAGGAGACGGAACGGGTGACCGGCGTCCCCGGTAGCCAGCTGCGCCGCGTGGCGCTGACCATGGTCAACAACCGGCCCGGCACTGTGATCTGGTGCATGGGCGGAACGCAGCACACCAACGGCAACAACAATACGCGTGCGTATTGCGTGCTGCAACTGGCGCTGGGCAACATGGGCACCTCCGGTGGCGGCACCAACATCTTCCGCGGTCACGACAACGTGCAGGGTGCAACGGACCTTGGCGTGCTGTCGCACACCCTGCCGGGGTATTACGGCCTGACCAAGGGGGCGTGGCAACACTGGTCGCGCGTCTGGGGCGAGGATTTCGACTGGCTGGACGGCCAGTTCGCCAAGATGAAGGGGGCAGACGGCAAGGACAAGAACCTTATGTTCGAGACCGGCATCCCCGTCAGCCGCTGGATCGACGGCGTGCTGGAGGATGTGGAGAACATGGACCAGCCCAGCAAGGTCCGGGCCATGGTTCTCTGGGGGCATGCGCCGAACTCGCAGACCCGCATGAAAGAGATGAAGACGGCGATGGAACAGCTCGACATGCTTGTCGTGGTGGACCCCTACCCGACCGTCTCTGCGGTGCTGCATGACCGGACCGACGGCGTCTACCTGCTGCCGGCCTGCACGCAGTTCGAAACCCGCGGGTCGGTCACGGCGTCGAACAGGTCGCTGCAATGGCGCGAAAAAGTGGTGGATCCGCTTTTCGAGAGCCTGCCGGACCATGTCATCATCGCCAAGTTCGCCAACAAGTTCGGGTTCGCGGATCGGCTCTTCCGTAACATCGAAATGGAAGATGACGAGACTCCGAACGTCGAGAGCATCACGCGGGAATTCAACCGTGGCATGTGGACCGTGGGCTACACCGGGCAATCGCCGGAACGGCTCAAGCTCCACATGGAGAACCAGCACACCTTCGACCGCACCACGCTTCAGGCAGTTGGCGGACCTGCGGACGGGGACTATTACGGGCTGCCGTGGCCCTGCTGGGGCACACCGGAGCTGAACCATCCCGGCACGCCGAATCTCTACGACATGTCGAAGCCGGTATCGCAGGGCGGGCTGACGTTCCGCGCCCGGTTCGGAGTGGAGCGCGACGGCGACAACCTGCTTGCCGACGGCGTGTACAGCGCGGGATCGGAAATCCAGGATGGCTATCCCGAGTTCACGATGCAGATGCTGACCGACCTTGGCTGGGACAGCGATCTGACCAACGAGGAGAAACGGGTCATTGGCCGGATCGCAGGCGTCGAAGGGCTCGACGACACCTCCGTCGGCAACCAGGACGACGGAGAAGCGCAATCCAACGCGGTGGACACCGAGAGCGGGCAAACCGACGAGGTGCAGAACACCGCAGAGGCGCAGAACCTGGCCGAACCGGAGGGCACACAAGGCGCGTCCGAAGAGGTCGGCGAGCAGGACATGTCGCCCTTCCCGTCTGACTTCAACGAGAAGGTTGCGGGCGTGAACTGGAAGACCGACCTGTCCGGCGGTATCCAGCGGGTTGCGATCAAGCACGAATGTGCACCCTTCGGCAACGCCAAGGCGCGGGCGGTGGTCTGGACGTTCCCGGACCCGATCCCGATTCACCGCGAACCGCTCTACACCAACCGGCGGGACCTGGTGGAGGACTACCCGACCTACGAGGACCGCAAGTTCTACCGGTTGCCGACGATGTACGCGTCGATCCAGAAGAACGACTTCTCGAAGGACTACCCGATCATCCTCACCTCCGGCCGTCTGGTCGAATACGAGGGCGGCGGGGACGAAACGCGGTCGAACCCGTGGCTGGCCGAGCTTCAGCAGGACATGTTCGTCGAGATCAACCCGCGCGACGCCAACAACCTTGGTGTGCGGGACGGCGCGCAGGTCTGGGTCGAAGGCCCGGAAGGCGGCAAGGTCAAGGTGATGGCCATGGTGACCGAGCGGGTGGGCGAGGGCGTGGCCTTCATGCCCTTCCATTTCGGCGGCCATTTCGAGGGCGCGGACCTGAGGGACAAGTACCCCGACGGGGCGGACCCCTATGTGCTGGGCGAAAGTACCAA
>CBDUPF010000258.1:0-6017 GCA_965369035.1 uncultured Aliishimia sp. | reverse complement strand
ACACGACAAGGGTATGGAATTCTCATGTTGAAGACAAACTTTTCGGCCTCAGCCGCAGCTCTTCTGGCCGCGGGCATGATCTCGATGGGCAGCGCACTCTGGGCGCAGAGCGAGAGCACGGCCGGCGACGGAAACGAAGCCGCCGCGGAGGAGACGCAAGGCGAAGGCACGACCAGTTCCAACGCCGAGATCGAATCCCAGCTCAGCCTGGGACAGGACGCGGACGCAGCGGACGGACTCGGCAAGCCCTACACGAAGGAAGTCAACGGCGCGTGGGAACTGCGCTGCCTGAAGACCGAAACGCCCGAGCAGGATCCCTGCCAGATGTACCAGCTGATGGACGACGGCCAGGGCGCGCCGGTGGCAGAATTCTCGCTGTTCCGGCTGCCGGGCGAAGGGAAGGCCAAGGCCGGCGCCACGGTGATCGTACCGCTCGAAACCGCGTTGCCCAACCAGCTGACGGTTCAGATCGATGGCGGACAGGCCAAGCGCTACCCCTATGCTTTCTGCAATCAGCTGGGCTGCTATTCGCGGATCGGTCTGACGCAAGAAGACGTGGCTGCCTTCAAGCGGGGCCGCGAGGCGGTCCTGACCATCATTCCCGCGCTCGCACCGGATCAGCAGGTGAAGCTGACGATGTCGCTCGAGGGGTTTACCGCCAGCTACGACAAGGTATCGGTCATCGAACAGTGACCTGACCGGTTTCGGGCGTGCACTGCGCCCCCGCGACGCGGCCTGCCGAAAGGTACGGCCGCGTCAGACTTTCTTGAGCGCGAGAACCGCGTTCAGCCCGCCGAAGGCGAAGGCATTGGACAGCGCGACAGACACATCCGCCTCGCGCGCCTCGTTCGGCACCACATCCAATGCGCATTCCGGGTCGGGCTCCTCGTAGCCGATGGTCGGTGCGATCACGCCATCGCGCAGCGCCATGATGCAGGCCAGAAGCTCTACCGCGCCGGTACCGCCGATCAGGTGACCGTGCATGGACTTGGTCGACGAGATCATCAACCGATCCGCATGGGTTCCGAAAACGTCGGACACCGCGGCGCATTCCGTCTTGTCATTGGCCGCCGTCCCGGTGCCGTGAGCATTGATGTAGCCTACGTCCTCCGGGTTCAGCTTGGCGTCCTTCAGCGCACCTGCAATCGCGCGGGCCGCCCCCTGCCGCGACGGCATCACGATGTCGGACGCGTCCGAGGACATGGCGAAGCCCGCCACCTCCGCCAGGATCTCTGCACCGCGCGCCGTGGCATGATCGTAGGCTTCGAAGACGTAGATCGCCGCCCCTTCGCCCTGTACCATGCCGTTCCGGGTCGCCGAAAACGGGCGGCAGGCGTCCTTGGACATCACGCGCAAGCCTTCCCAGGCCTTGATGCCGCCGAAACAGAGCATTGCTTCCGTCCCGCCGGCGACCATCACCGGCGCAACGCCACCGTGAACCATCTGGAAGGCCTGCGCCATCGCGTGGTTCGAAGACGCGCAAGCGGTGGAGACGGTGAAGGACGGCCCCCGCAGGTTGAACTCCATCGACACGTGGCTGGCCGCGGCGTTGTTCATCAGCTTGGGGACGATGAAAGGATGAACGCGGTTCTTCCCCTCTTCGTAAACGGCGCGGTAGTTCTCGTCCTGGGTCGTAAGCCCGCCGCCCGAGGTGCCCAGAACGACACCGGCGCGATCGGCAAGCTCGCCCGTGAAGGTCAGCCCGGCCTGCGCGATCGCCTGCCGGGCGGAGAGCAGAGTGAACTGCGTGAACCTGTCATAAAGCGCGATCTGCTGGCGGTTGAAGTGCTCGGCCTCGTCATAGCCCCGCACCTGGCCGCCGATCTGTACCGACAGGCGGTCGATGTCCCTGATCTGCAACGGCCCGATGGCACACCGCCCTTCGCGCATTGCCTCCATCGTTTCCGCGACGGAATGGCCGAGGGGATTGATCGTCCCGGCCCCGGTAATGACGACACGTTGCATTCTCGATTGCGCCTCAGGCCTGCGCCTTTTCCGAGATCAGCCGCTCGATCCCGTTGATGATCGCCTGCACGTTGGAGATGTCGAAGTCGCTCTCCGACGGCTCATTGGCGTTGAAGGGGATGGAAATGTCGAACTCCTCCTCGATGGCAAAGATGCTTTCGACGAGCCCCAGGGAATCTATACCAAGATCCGCCAGCGTGCTTGCGGGGGAGACGTCGGACGGTTCAAGCATGGCCTGTTCCGCGATGATATCTATGACCTTTTCCCGGACATTCATGGCAGCCGCCCTCCTCGCACTACGCGGACACTTAATCCTTGTCGTTCGTATTGAAAACAGCCGATTTGAGCGCCGCGACATCCCGCATCAGGCGCGGCAGCCGGCGCTGCGCCTTGTGGATTTCGATCTGCTGCTCCATCTTCACCGCCGGATAGCCGAGAACGACCCGTCCCGCCGGCACGTTCGACAGAACCACCGTCGCGCCGCCGGTAATCGCCCGGTCTCCGATGAAGACATTGTCGCTGACTCCGGTGTGCCCGCCCAGAACGACGTGGTCGCCCAGTCGGGAGGACCCGGCGATGCCGGACTGTGCGCAGATCAGACAGTCGCGGCCGATGGCGACGTTGTGGCCGATCTGCACGAGGTTGTCGATCTTGCAGCCGTCACCAACCACGGTGTCGCGGATCGTGCCGCAATCGATGCAGGCATTGGCCCCGATCTCCACGTCGTTCCCGATCCGCACGGCCCCCAGCGAATGGATCCGCGCCCAAGATTGCGCGCCGGCATCCCCCTGGTCGCCCAGCGTCTCGCGTACCTTTTCCACTGCGCTCACCTCCGGCGTGACGAAGGAAAACCCGTCACCCCCGATCCGCACGCCGGGCTGCGCGATGAACCGGTCGCCGATCCGGACGCGCGCCCCGATCGACACCTGCTCCCGAAGAAAGGCGAAATCGCCGATCCGGGCGTCCTTGCCCACGAAACACTGCGGACCGATCACGCTGCCCGCTCCGATCTCTGCGCCGGCGGAAATGATCGCCAGCGGGCCGATCGACACACCGGCGCCTAGGCTGGCTGTCGGATCGACGACGGCGCTTGGGTGGATCCCGTCGGGAAAGCCCTGCCCCGGATCCATCATCGCGGTCAGCCCCGACATCGCGTAACGTGGCCGCGGCGCGATGATCGCGGCCTCGAGCCCCAGGGCCTCCCAATCCGCGCCCGGCCACAGCATCGCGGCCCGTGCCCGACCCTGTGACAGGTCGGAGGCGTATTTCCGGTCGGTGGCCAGCGCCAGTTCGTCCGGTGCTGCCGCCGCGGGTTCGGCCACGCGGCTGATCGACAGGGAAACGGCGCCGAAAGCTTCCGCCCCCAGCGCCGCTGCGATGTCCTTGATGGTATGTGTCATGGCCGCGCGTCCCTTGTGAAGCGTGCGGCTCCCGTCTATCCCTGAACAGCGCTCAGGGCTACCCCCGCATTGGCAAGAGCATTCCAGATACGCCCGTCGCGGCCATACACATCGCGGCGATACTGCATGCGGCCCTTGTTGTCCGCAAAGGCCGTCCGGTAGTCGATATGAACCGGAATCGGCCGTTCGATCTGCAGCCGGGTCTCGCGACCAGTGGACAGCACCGAGTGGAATTTTCCCTTCGGATCGTCGGTCTGCCGCGCCAGCAGCGCGTAGGCGAAATCGAACGGATCGGCCAGCCGGATGCAACCGTGGCTGAAGGCCCGGCTTTCCCGCGCGAACAGGCTCTTGGCCGGCGTGTCGTGCAGATAGATGTTGTGCGGGTTGGGAAACATGAACTTTACCAGCCCAAGCGCGTTCGACCGCGATGGCGGCTGACGCATGGCAAATGGGAAGTTCCCGGCAGTATACTGCGCGAAGTTGACGGCCCCCCGGTTCACCGTGCGGCCCGCGCGATCGGTGATCTCGATATGGCTCACCGCGTTGGGATTCCGACGGAGCATCGGCAGGTATTCCTTGGTCACGATGGACCGCGGCACGTACCAGCTGGGGTTCACGACCATGAATTCCATCACGTCCGAAAATTCCGGCGTCGTCCGGTCCGAGGTCGCGGCCCCCACCACGGCCCGTGTTTCGAAGGTGACCTTTCCATGGTCGACGATCCTGGCCGTGAAATCCGGAATGTTGACGACCACGTGCCGTTCGCCCCGGTCGCGGTTCATCCAACGCTCGCGTTCCATCGCAACGATCACCGATTGCAACCGCCGCTCCACCTGAACGTTTATCTCGTCAAGCGTCCCCTTGCCCGCCACACCGTCGGGCTCGAGTCCGTGGGCCATCTGGAATTGCTGCACTGCCTCCTTCATTTCGGCGTCGTATGTCTGGGAATTCGTGCGGCCAAGGTACCCCATGGCAATCAGCCGGTTGCGCAACAGCGCCACCGAGTTTCCGGATTTCCCCATCTCCAGCTTGCCGCCGGGCACTTGCGGACCCCATCCGCCGCGCGTCAGAAGGCGTTCCAGACGCAACTTCTCTTTCATCAGCGCGGCATACTCCGCAGTTTGCGGCGGCAATGCACGGAAGAACCCAGCGGGCGAACTTTCTGCGAATTCCACCAGGTAGGAAGACCGGTCACGATAGGGAACTTCCCGCTCGATCCGGCTGTCGACGCGGCTGGGTACGAGTATGCCGGTCTGCATGTCGCGCGAAAACCGCAGGAACACGCGGCTGATCTCCACCTCCAGCACGCCCAGATCGCGCGGGGTTCGTGCCGCCTGCATGCGGGCCTTCAAACCCTCTGCATCGTAACGTGCGACCGGCAACCCATGCGCCTCGGCGTCGCCGAGATACCGCAAAAGTTGCGCGCGGCGATCACGTTCGATGTCGGACCGACCGGTCCAGATCGTGTTGTAGCCGTTGTCGCGGTAGAAAGAGGCGATGTCCTTGTCGCGTGCTGCGGCCTCGGCGATCGCCTGCTTGAATGCCGTCACCTCGGCATGACCCGATGCGGGCACGCCGCCAAGCGTCAGAAGGGCAAAGGCGAAAGCCAGGAGCAAAGCCGGGACGGTTTTGCGCGGTCGTACGGTAATCATGTGGTCCTCAATCATTTTTTCGGCTCTCCGCCCCACCGGTGTGGGTCGTTGTTACACACGTGTCTATTCACAACTTCTTAACTGCGACGGCCGTGCCGAATTTCAGGCTGCAAAAATATGCCTGCGACAAAGATGTCACAGTTGCCATGCCTTGCGCAAGATTCTGCCGAAACTTTGAGTCAAGGAAAATGCATCCGAATCAATACTTGGTTCATCTTTTTCAGTGTGTAATAAAATCCATGCATCTGGGGATGAGATGGAAAGCCTTGCACCAAAAAAAGCAGGGCACGACAGGCAGTTTACGGGACGACGCAAGACATGAAAGAACACACATCGGCACTGACGCGCCGTGCATTGCTTGGCGCGTTCGCAGCAACCGCAGTATCCGCCGCTCCGACTTTCTCCAAGGCAGCAGGGTTTCTGAAAGGTTCCGGCGACATTCGGCGTCTTCGCATGTATTCCGTTCGAACCGGCGAACGGCTGGACATGATCTACTGGATCGAGGGCGAATACATCGGCGACGCGATCTCCGAAGTAACGCGCTTCATGCGCGACTGGCGCACCAACGAGGCGAAGGGAATCGACCTACGCACGCTCGACATCATGGCAGCGGCGCACAACCTGATGGACGTGAACGAACCTTACATGCTTCTCTCCGGCTATCGCAGCCCCAAGACCAATGCCATGCTCAGGGCCCGCTCCAGCGGCGTTGCCCGGAACTCGCTCCACATGCGCGGTCAGGCTGCGGACCTGCGGCTGTCTTCGCGGTCGGTGGGACAGATGGCCAAGGCGGCCTATGCCTGCCGCGGCGGCGGCGTCGGCAAGTACTCCGGTTCCAATTTCGTGCACATGGATTGCGGTCCGGTGCGCACCTGGGGCGGCTGAACCCTCCCCATCAACGACGTAGAGCTGGTTATCCGCAGCTATTGCTGTGTTAGCCCGGTTTTTTCAGCGCTAATACTACAGTTGCGCATTTGATCGATCTTTTCTGTGGGCGATG
>CBDUPF010000257.1:0-6033 GCA_965369035.1 uncultured Aliishimia sp. | reverse complement strand
CAAGCCCTGTGAGATGGCCTGGACAAAACACTTTTCATGAATTGCCGCAACGGTGTCATTCGTAGCGCAACTCCGTCGCCTTGCCGCGGAAGATGACATAGGCGAGCACCGAATAGCCCGCGATGACCGGCACGACGAAACAGGCTCCCACGAAGATGATCAACAGGCTTTCGGGCGCGGCGGCGGCCTCGTAGATGGTCAGCCGCTCGGGCACCACGTACGGATAGAAGCTGTAGGCGAGGCCGAGATAGGCCAGGGCAAAAAGCCCGCTGGCGGTCGCAAATGGCAACCAGCTTCGACGGTCGCCGGCAAAGGGCATCCGCCGCAGCATGACCCAGAGCGCCGCGATGAGAGCGGCGGAGATCAGCGGCAAGGGGGCCAGCAGCAGGATCTCCGGGAAACCGAACCATTTTCCAAAGATCCGATCGCTGACCAGAGGCGTGGTCAGGGACACCGCCCCGACCCCGGCGATCACGCCCAGGAGCCCTACGCGGGCCCAAGCCAGAGCCTTCGCCTGAAGCGCGCCTTCGGCCTTGTGGATGAGCCAGGTCGCGCCGATGAAGCCGTAGCCCACCGCAAGGCAGACGGCGGTGATGGTGGCAAAGAGGTACGTATCGGGAGCCTTTTCCAGCCCCATGATATAGAGCCCCAGCATGAAGCCCTGTGCCAGCGCCGTGCCAAGCGAGCCCACGAAGAACAGCCTGTTCCACAGAGCTTTTTGCCTGGTGCGCGCCTTGGCCCGGAACTCGAAGGCCACGCCGCGCAGGATCAGCCCGAGCAGCATGACGAAGACGGGCAGATAGAGCGTCGACAGGATCATGCCATGAGCCGTAGGAAAGGCGACCAGCAGCAGGCCGACCGCCAGCACCAGCCATGTTTCATTGGCGTCCCAGAACGGCCCGATGGAGCCGATCATGCGGTCCTGCTCCCCCTGGTCGGCCAGGGGAAACAGGATGCCGACGCCGAGGTCGAAGCCGTCCAGAACCACGTAGACCAGGATCGACAGCCCCATCAGCGAGGCAAAGGCCCAGGGCAGCCAGTCGGCGGGGTTCGTGAAGTCAGGCAGCATCGGCTTACTCCGCGGGTGTCAGGGCGGCGACATGCGCCTTGCCCGAGTGGGACATGCTGTCGGAGCGGGCATCGTTGCCCCGCGCGGCCTTGCGCGCGAGGTAGGCGATCACGCCGACATAGGCGATCAGCAGCGCGGCATAGACCGCGAGGTAGGCGATCAGCGTGCCCAGGACCATGGGCGCGGGCACTTCGGCCACCGCCATGTCGGTCGTCAGGACACCCTGTACCAGCCACGGCTGGCGGCCGATCTCGGTCGTGTACCAGCCCGCGAGCGTGGCCACCCAGCCCGAGACACCCATGGGCACCAGCGCCCAAAGCAGCGGCTTCGGCAGGCCCTCGACGGCCATCCAGTGGCCCTTGATCCGGCCCTCGTGCCGGTCGCGGCGGCGCCACATGAAGAAGGCCGCGCTCCAGCTCAGCAACAGCATGGCCATGCCGGTGCCCACCATGACCCGGAACGACCAGAAGACGGGCGCCACCGGCGGATGCAGGGGAGTGCCATCCTCGGCCACGAAGTCGTTCAGGCCGGGCACGACGCCTTCGGGCTTGTGCTTGAGAATGACCGAGGCGCCGCTGGGCACGCCGATCTCGAACCGGTTCTCGCGCGCCTCCTCGTCCGGCAGGGCAAAGAGCAGCAGCGGTGTGTTCGGTCCGGTCTCCCAGTTGCCCTCCATGGCCGCGACCTTCTGCGGCTGGTATTCCAGCGTGTTCAGGCCATGCATGTCACCCATGAAGATCTGAACGGGGATCAGCACCGCGCCCATGGCCACGCCCGTCTTGAGCATTGCACGCACATCGCGCGAGCGGTCGCCGATGATCCAGCGGAAGGCCGAGACGCCGGCCACGAGGAAGCTCACCGTGAGGAAACTCGCCAGCATCATGTGCGCGAAGCGATAGGGCATGGAGGGGTTGAAGATGACGTCCCACCAGCTGGTGGCATAGGCGACGCCGTCCACGAGTTCATAGCCCTGCGGCGTGTGCATCCAGCTGTTCAGCACGATGATCCAGAAGGTGGACAGGGTGGTGCCGAAAGCGACCAGCGCGGTCGCCGTGATGTGCAGCCACCCCGGCACACGAGAGAATCCGAACAGCATGATCCCGACGAAGGCAGCCTCAAGGAAAAAGGCGGTCAGCACCTCGTAGGCCAGCAGCGGCCCGGCGATATTGCCCACCGTTTCCATGAAGCCCGGCCAGTTGGTGCCGAACTGGAACGACATGGTGATGCCGGAGACGACGCCCATCGCGAAGCTGAGGGCAAAGACCTTTACCCAGAACCGGTAGGCCGCCATCCATTTTTCATCGCCGGTGCGCGCAAAGCGCAGGCGAAAGAACAGCAGAACCCAGCCCAGAGCGATCGTGATCGTCGGGAACAGGATGTGAAAGGATATGTTGGCCGCAAACTGGATGCGGCTGAGCAGGAGTGTGTCGAGCGCTTCCATGTGAGTGTGTCCTTGTCAGTTTTTCGTGGGCTGCGGGAGATAGCTGCCCACCTTGTCGATAAGCCCCGCGATCCGGCTGCCATAGGTCATCAGGCGGACCAGTTGCTCGGTCTCGAGCCGGGCCATGTCGTCGTAGAAATCCGTCATCATCTCGATCATCTCACGCAGTTCGGAGATGCGGGCTTCGGAGTAGTCGTCGCCGGCCGGACCCTGCATCTCGAGTGCGCGCAGCTTGGTCAGCGTCGGATCGATCTCGCGTTTCTTGCGTTCCTCGATCAGGATGCGGACGATCTCCCAGAGGTCCGCCGGCGTGGTGAAATGGTCCTTGCGGTCGTCCGGCACGTGTTTCAGCCGGACCAGCCTCCAGGCCTGCAATTCCTTCAACCCCATGGAGGTGTTGGAACGACTGATGCCCAGCGCCTCCGTGATCTGGTCGGCGTTCAGCGCATCGGCAGAGAGGAACAGCAAGGCATAGATCTGCCCGACGGTCCGGTTGATACCCCACCGGCTGCCCATCTCGCCGAAATGCAGAACGAATTCCTGGTGTAGCGGCGGCATTTTCATATGCGCGACCTTGCCTTTCTGCAGTTTCAGTAATTTCTGAAAGAAAGGTAATCCTGTTGAGCCGCGTGTCAAAAAGCTGCGTCAATTCGCTCATGCAGCATGTGGAAAGATGCAGAAAGGGCCGGGATCGGACCCGGCCCTTCGGCGCTTGACGTGAGGGTTGCGGTCGGTCAGTTCAGCAGGTCGTCGTAAAGCCAGGCAGATCTACGGTGCTGGGACCGGTCCCGCTTTGCCGATGGATCGGTGGCGCGAAGATCGCGCACGTCCGGTCCGGACGCATCGCGCACATTCGACATGATCGCTCTATCCTCGAAATGTCGCAGCAAGCGCTGGTCATCGTCTGAAATCAGCTTTGATTGCATTTTCGGCCCTTTTTTCAGCATCTCAAGTGTTACGCGGCGCGGGGGCGTCCGGATCAAAACGGGTCCCCGGCGTTCCATCCGTATTCCGGTTTCACTTGCGAGCGGGGCATGTGTTCACTGGTCGCGCACCGAACCATGCTGCAAGTTTCGACAACAAGGGCCGGACCGGCAGGAAGGCCCGATACAGGATTTCCAACGCCGTCGGCATCCCGGGCAAGCCCGCGATGCGCGCCGCCCATCGCCACGCTGGCAACACGCTCCATATCGCGGCGAAAGCACGTGCGCCGGACAGGAGTGTGCCGTCAGGCTTGCGGACGTGAAACCGCCGCATCGCGTCACGGGGCGTCAGGTCGGCGCCCGGATTCGCCGCTTCGCCCGACACATCCACGAAATTCAGCCTGTCCGCGCCGGCTTGCCCCGCGTAATGGTCGATCTCCGCGGTGCAAAGCGGACAGGAGCCATCGAAGTAGACGATCAGCTTGCCCGCGTTGTCCGGGCGCGGAGCGTCACTGCTGTCGTCGTGCTGGGTAATCTTCGTGTCTTCGCTGCGCGACATCCGGGGCACCTCGGGTTGCTGTCCTAGCCTTACCTATGGCAAACCCGCCGCCCGGCAACCGGCGACTTCCGGAATGGTGTCATCGAACGTCGGTTCCGAAGACCCGTTTCGACTGCGGCCCTGTCTTGTAGCTCAGGGATGGCTCACCGAACCCGGTCCATCACGAAGAGCCACGCCAAGCGGTCCGTCAGGCTCGGGCCGGCCAGCACACGCAAGCGCTGCGGCTATTCCGGAACACCGTCCGCCATCGGCACTTCCCGCAACCGCAAGGAGACCACGCAGGCGACAACCGCCAGACCGGATGCGATCCAGAACACCGGGTGCAGCGCTGCGGAGAAGCCGGCGAAGATCTCGCGCTGCGCCTGCAGCGGCAGTTGCGACACAAGCTCGGCACTGATCGACCCGATCCCGTTGCCGGCACCTGCTGGCAGATCTCCGGCCAGGTTCCGCGCAAGGTTGGAGTTGAACAGGGCACCGAAGGCGGCGGTCCCGATCGACCCGCCGATCAGGCGGAACATGTTGGCGCTGGCCGTACCGACACCCAGCATGTGGGCAGGAATATCGTTCTGAATGGCCGCGATCCCGATCGAGAACACCGGACCCAGGCCGAGCCCGACCAGCACCATCGACAAGGCGACATGCCAGAGCGAAGACCCCGCCGATAGTGTCGAGAGCGACAGCATCGCCAACGCCAGCAGCGCGGTCGACACGACCGGCATCCACTTGTAGCGCCCGGTACGGCTCATCACCATGCCGGCCCCCGCGGAGGATGCGATAAGCCCGGCCATCATCGGCGTCAGGAACAGACCCGAGACGGATGGCGACACGCCCTGCACGACCTGGAGATAGAGCGGCATGAACGTGATCGTGCCGAACATCGCCACACCGACCATGAAACCCACCGTGTTGACGACAAGGAACGTGTTGTTGCCAAAGAGGCTGAGCGGCAGGATGGGCTCTTCCGCGCGGCGCTCGACCACGATGAA
Organism: uncultured Aliishimia sp.; assembly: GCA_965369035.1. GTDB lineage: Bacteria > Pseudomonadota > Alphaproteobacteria > Rhodobacterales > Rhodobacteraceae > Aliishimia. The sequence continues at coordinate 1,055 of CBDUPF010000257.1, read as the reverse complement.
ACCGGCCAGGGCGGCAAGGCCCAGCGCCATCAGCCCGATCAACTCCACGCTACCCCAGGGCAATACCGAGCCGCCAAGGTTCGACACCAGCACCGCCACCGACAGGATCGTGGCCAGAAGGACGGCGCCCGCGATGTCGAGCTTCACGCGGCTCTCGCGTTTCACGTTGGGAAGGGCGGCATGCAGAACCGCCAGAGCGAGAAGGCCCAGCGGAAAGTTGGCGAAGAAGATCCAGTGCCAGCTCAGCACGTCGACGAGGAACCCGCCGATCAGCGGCCCGATCACGGTGGAGACGCCGAAGACGGCCCCCAGCAGCCCCTGCGCCTGCCCCCGTTGACGCGCGGGCAGCACGTCGGCGACCACCGCCATCGACACCACGATCAGCCCGCCGCCGCCCAGCCCCTGGATCGCGCGGCCCGCGATCAGCACCTCCATCGACTGCGCCAGTCCGGCCAGCGTCGCCCCGGCGAGAAAGACGAATATCCCGACCTGTACCACCAGCTTTCGGCCGTAGAGATCGCCCAGCTTGCCCGCCACCGGCGCACCGATGGTCGAGGCCAGAAGGTAGGCCGTGATGACCCAGGTCATGTTGTCCATGCCGCCGAGGTCGGCCACCATGATCGGGATCGCGGTCGTGACGATGGTCTGACCCAGCGAGGCAAAGAGCAGCGTTACCGCGACTGCGGCCAGCGCGATACGTGTTTGAGATGACGTGGACCCGGCCTCGGCCGGGTTTTGCGTTTTATCGGCTGTCATGTCACATCTCCGGCGGCCGCAGGCATACCGCCGGGCTCGCGCTGATCACTGTCACTTGCACATATGTGCACACCGCACATATATGTCAAGCGCATGCATTTGAGGAATGGCACCGTGCCCGACCGCGAAGAAGACCTGAAACGGCAATTGGCCCAAGCCGGGATCGGCGAAGACCTGAGCCAGTCGGCGCTGGAACTCGACGCGATCATGCAGCACTGGCGCCGCAGGGTGTTCAAGCGCGAACTCGGCCAGCGCGCGCTGGCCGACCTCGGGCTCGATCTCGATCTGCCGCTTCTGGA
>CBDUPF010000256.1:0-6062 GCA_965369035.1 uncultured Aliishimia sp. | reverse complement strand
TATCGGCCCAAATGAAGTCCCTGCCCACCGGATCGAAGATCATGCCGAAGATCGGACGGCCAAAGCGCGTGGCGGCGATCATAGTGCCGAAGAGCGGCAGCCCATGCGCGAAGTTCCAGGTACCATCGACCGGGTCGATCAGGAAACCCAGTTCCGCATTGGCCAGCCTCTCGCGATAATCCGGCACCGTTTCCACGGACTCCTCCCCGACGATCACCGCGCTTGGGAACGCGGACTGCAACGCGCGCGCGATCATCGCCTCTGCCGCGGTGTCGGCTTCGGTCACGATGTCCATGGGCCCGGATTTCGTTCCGATCTGGCCTGTGTCCAGCTTGCGGAACCGCGGCATGATCTCGGCCCGCGCCGCGCGCCGCACGAGGTTGACGATCATCGCTCGCTGGGCATTGCTGAAAGGGGCGGTGACTGGTTGCGGCAACTGTACGTTCATTGGATCGCTCCGATTCCGGGGGTCGGGCCCCGTGTAACGGCTGAGCGTCCGGGTTCAACCCATCATTCGCTGGCGCGCAGCACGCGAGCCGGACGCGCCGCAAGCGGTGCCCAGGCAAACGCCAGACCGGCGGCCAGCGTCGCCAGAATGCCCCCCGACACGATGGCCAGCGCATTGGGCCAGATCACGACGAAATCGGTGTCGAGCACGTAGCGGCTGACCGCCCAGCCGCCCGCGATTCCGGCCGCCAGAGCCACCAGGCCCGCGCAGGCGCCGAGCAGCGCGGAGCGCAGCGCGAAGCTCGCGAGGATTCGCCGCCGCGTGGCACCCAGCGTCTTCAGCACCGCCGCCTCGTAGGTGCGCGCCCCTGTCCCGGCGGCGGCCGCGCCGATCAGGACAAGGAACCCGGTCAGCAGCGTCGCCGCGGCACCGTAGGACGTGGCGGCAGCAAGACCCGAGAGCACCTCTGACACCCGGTCGATCGCGTCGCGAACCCGGATCGCCGTGATATTGGGATACATGCCGGCGAGGTCGCGCAGAATCTGCGCCTCCGCCTCCGGCTCGGCATAGACGGTGGAAATGAAACTGTGCGGGGCGTCGGCAAGCGCTCCGGGATTCATCGACAGGATGAAGCCGATCCCGGCAGTGGAGAAATCGACCTCGCGGAACGATGCGATGGTGCCGGTGATGTCGCGCCCCAGGATGTTGATCGTCAACGCGTCACCGAGGTTCAGCCCCATCTCCTGCGCTTCTTCGCCCGCGAAGGAGATGAGCGGCGGTCCGGAATAATCCGGTGGCCACCAGTCACCGGCGAGCAGGCGCGTATTCTCGGGCAGCTTTTCGGAGTAGGTCACGCCGCGGTCGCCCTGCAGGACCCAGTGACCGGGCGCGACCTCCTGTGCCGGGCGGCCATTGATCCGCGTGATGATCCCGCGCAGCATGGGCGCGCTGTCGATCCGCCGAACCGCGGGGTCGTTCTCCAGCCGGTCGAGGTAGCCGGGCATCTGGTCCTTCTGGATGTCGACGAAGAAATAGGACGGCGCGACCTCCGGCAGGTTTCCGGAAATCGCCTGCCGCAGGTTGCCGTCGATCTGGCCCACCGCCGCCAGCACGGACAGCCCAAGTCCGAGTGACAGCACGACCGAGGCAGCCCCCTCGCGCGGGCCGGCGATGGCCGACAGCGCCCAGCGCCAGACCGGGCGGCCCCGCACCCGGTGCGCGCCGTAGCGGGACAGCGCCCGGACCCCGAGGGAGGCCAGAACCAGCAGCAGGAGGGCCGCCGCGATGCCGCCTGCGGTCCAGAGCGTCAGCCGCCACGTGCCGGAAAACCCGCTCGCCGTACCGATCAGAGCCGCGAGCGCCAGTGCGGTGGCGACGATATAGCGCGGGGCCGGCAAGGGGCGGGCGCTGGCCATGGCATCGCGGAAAAGCGTGGCGGCGCGAACGTCCTCCGTCCGGGAAAGTGGCCAGAGCGTGAAGAGAAACGCCGTCAGCAGACCATAGATCGCGGCCTCAGCCAACGGCGCGGGATAGATTGCGAAAACCGCGGGTATGGGCAGGCGCGCTTCGATCAGCGGGGCCAGGATCAGCGGTGCCACTGCGCCCAAGGCGAGGCCGATGGCAATGCCGATCAGCGAAAGCACTCCGATCTGGATGAAGTAGGTCTGGAAGATCGTGGCCCTTTCCGCCCCCAGCGTTCGGAGCGTGGCGATGACGGAGGTCTTGGACGAGATATAGGCGCGCACCGCCGCAGAGACGCCGACGCCCCCCACGGCAAGGCCGGAGAGCCCCACGAGAATGAGGAAGGCCCCGAGACGCTCCACGAATTCGGCCACGCCGGGCGCGCCGTTTCGCGCATCGGTCCAGCGCATGCCGTGGTCCGCGAACCGCGTCTTGGCATCCCGCGCAACTGTCGCCAGATCGGTGCCGGGCGGCAGATCGAGCCGGTATTTCGTGTTGAAAAGCGTGCCGGTGGCGATAAGGCCAGAGTCCTCCAGCGCAGCGGTCCGCACGATGGTCCGGGGGCCGAGACCGAATCCGCCAGCCGCGCCGTCCGGTTCGTCCGTCAGCGCGGCGCGCAGGGTGAACGTGGTGTTGCCCAGCCGGAACGTGTCGCCCACGGCAAGGCCCAGCCGGTCGATCAGCACCCGCTCCATCACGGCGCCCTGACCTTCGAGCGCGTCGGAGAGCGGCATCCGAGGGTCGAGCCCGACCGTGCCGATCAGCGGGTAGGTGCCGTCCACCGCCTTTACCTGCGTCAGCCCGCGTTCGCTGCCCGTCTCCCGCTCGACCACCGCCATCGAGCGGAAATCGACGATCTCGGAAATTTCGGCGGCGTTGGCCTCCATCCACGCCCGTTCTTCCGGATCTGCGAAACGGTAGGTGAATTCCATCTCCGCGTCGCCGCCCAGCAAGGCCGCACCTTCGCGTGCCAGTCCCGCTTCTATCGACGCGCGAACCGACCCCACCGCGGCAATCGCGGCGACGCCGAGGGCGAGACAGGCGAGAAAGATGCGAAAGCCGCGCAGACCCCCGCGCAGCTCGCGAACGGCCAGCCTTGCCGGGAGCGCGAGGCTCATTCAGCCGCCTCCGCCCGCGCGTCGTCGGGGTCGAGCGCACCGTCGCGCAGGCGGATCACGCGGTCGCAGCGATCCGCCAGTTCGCGGGCGTGGGTGACCAGCACCAGTGTCGCGCCATGGCGGTCACGCAGGCCAAAGAGCAAATCCATGATCGCGTCCCCGTTGGCCGCGTCGAGGTTGCCTGTGGGCTCGTCGGCCAGCAGGATATGCGGCCGGGGCGCAAAGGCGCGGGCAAGTGCCACACGCTGCTGTTCGCCGCCCGACATTTGCGCGGGATAATGCGCCGCGCGGTGCGCCAGCCCCATCGCCTCGAGCTCCGCCTGCGCGCGCGGAAATGCGTCCCCTACGCCCGCCAGTTCCAGCGGGGTCGCCACGTTCTCGAGCGCGGTCATGGTCGGGATCAGGTGAAAGCTCTGGAACACCACGCCCATGTGGTCACGCCGGAACCGGGCGAGATCGTCCTCGCTCATCGCCGTCAGGTCGTGGCCCAGCGCCATGACCGACCCGCCCGTCGCCCGCTCCAGCCCGCCCATCAGCATCAGCAGTGACGACTTGCCCGACCCGGACGGCCCGACCAGCGCCAGCGTCTCTCCGCGCATAACGTCGAGCGTGATCCCGTGCAGGATTTCCACCCGCCCGGCATTGCCATCGAGCGAAAGCTGCGCATCTTTGAGGGAAAGCACGGGGTCGGTCATCGCGGGCGGGCCTCTTTTTCGGATATACGCCCCGATATGGAGGCAGGATCACGATGAACAAGCTGATTGGCGCAGTTGCCGTGAGTTTGGCGGGCTTTGCCAGTGCCGAACCGGTGACGATCGCCGCGCTCGGCGACAGTCTTACACAGGGCTACGGCCTGGTGGAAGAGCAGGGCTTCGTGCCGCAGCTTCAGCGCTGGCTCGACGCGCACGGGGCGGAGGCGGTGCTGATCAATGCGGGAGTTTCGGGCGACACCACCGCCGGCGGGTTGGCGCGGGTGGGCTGGACGCTGACCGATGATGTCGACGCGTTGATCGTGGCGCTGGGCGGGAATGACCTGCTGCGCGGGATCGCGCCGGAGGTCGCGCGGGCCAATATCGAAGGTATCCTGCAGGCGGCGGAAGAGAAGGGCGTCGAGGTGCTGCTTGTCGGAATGCAGGCCCCGGGCAATTACGGCCCGGACTACAAGGCGGAGTTCGACGATCTCTACCCCGACCTGGCGGCGCAGTACGATACCCTGTTCCTGGACAGCTTCTTCGCCGGGCTGCCAAGCCGCGATCCCGGAGCGCTGGCCGAATATGTCCAGCCCGACGGCATCCACCCCAATGCCGAAGGCGTCGCCCTGATCGTGGAGGGTTTCGGCCCGAAAGTGCTCGACCTTATCGAGCGCGCAGAGGAGTAGCGGTTTGCCAGGCCGGGTCTTTCTGACCTCTCCCATCGCGGAGGTGGCCGCGGCACTCGGCGCCGATCCGGCCCCGGTGGCGGACGAACCGCCCCGTCGCAACATCGCGCCCGGAGAGCAGGTCGTGGCGTTGACCCCGAACGGTCTGGCGCGTCTGCGATGGGGCGTCATTCCCGTTGGTCGCGTCAATGCGCGGGGCCGCCCGGTGATGGAGACGATCATCAACGCGCGGTCCGAAACCGTGTTCGACAAATCCGCATTTGCCGGTGTCGGTCGCGCCGTGCTGCCGGTGAACGGATGGTACGAATGGACCGGGGAGAAGCGGCGCAAGACCGCCTGGGAGATCACGCCCGTGGACGGCGGGTTCCTCTGGTTCGCGGCGATCTCGGACATCTGGGTCGCGCCGGGCGGTCGCGAGGTTGCGCAATTGGCCACCGTCACGTGCGAGCCCAATGACGATGTCCGCCCGATTCACCACCGGATGGCCGTAATCCTCGAAAGCGCGGATGTCCCCTTGTGGCTCTCGGGGTCGGAGTCGGATGTCGCGCCCCTGATGACGCCCTGGCCAACCGGCAGGTTGAAGATAGGCAAAGCCGATCCCGTCCGGTTGGAGTGATCCGGTCCGCACGACCAGCCCCATCCGCGAGCCGAAATTCCAGGCATCCCGCATCCAGGGCGCCCGGCTTTGAGCCTGATCAAATTTTACCAGTTGATAAAAAAATCTTCCTGTGAGACGGTTTTTCAAAACAGACATGCAATGACAGGGAAGTCGCATGGCCAATTCGACCTTTACGCCCGGCGTCGTTCCGGGCCGCCAAAGTGCCGAGGCGCTGGCGGAGAATTTCGGCGACCTGCATCCACGGCTTGATCCGCACGAGGCGATGGTGGCTGCGGATCGCTGTTACTTTTGCCATGATGCGCCGTGTGTGACCGCCTGCCCGACGGAGATCGACATCCCGCTCTTCATCCGGCAGATCGCCACCGGCACGCCGGAGGCCGCGGCCCGAACCATCCTGCAACAGAACATCCTCGGCGGCATGTGCGCCCGGGTCTGCCCGACAGAGACGCTCTGCGAGGAGGCCTGCGTGCGCGAGTTGGCCGAGGGCAAGCCGGTCCGGATCGGCCAGCTTCAGCGCTATGCCACCGATACGTTGCAAGAGGCCGGCGTGCATCCGTTCCGGCGTGCCGCACCGACGGGCAAGCGCATTGCCGTGGTGGGCGCCGGGCCCGCGGGGCTTGCCTGTGCGCACCGGCTGGCGATGCACGGCCACGAGGTCGACCTGTTCGACGCGCGTCCGAAGCCCGGCGGGCTCAACGAATACGGGATCGCGGCCTACAAGACCGTCGGCGGGTTCGCCCAGGCCGAGGTCGACTGGTTGCTGAAGATCGGCGGGATCACCCTGCACCAGGGCAAGGCGCTGGGCCGCGATTTCACCCTCGATTCGCTGAAATCCGACCATGACGCGGTGTTTCTCGGCATCGGGCTCGGCGGTGTGAACGCGCTTGGCATCGAGGGCGATGACAGGGACGGCGTTCTGGACGCGGTCGATTTCATCGCCGATCTGCGGCAGGCGTCGGATCTTGCGTCCCTGCCGGTCGGGCGTGACGTGGTGGTGATCGGCGGCGGCATGACGGCGATCGACGCCGCGGTGCAGTC